>JAIMBB010000003.1 GCA_023511655.1 Anaerolineae bacterium | reverse complement strand
GGGCGACCCTATGTGGTCGCCCGCGCAACTCAAGCAAGCAGCCTGCGGGAGGTTCCTGCCCCTATTCGTGAACGCACTCCGGTGCAAGGGGCGCAATGTGATCACGTATGATTGCGTCGTGGCTGCTGTCATCGAGTCGGCAATCGAAACCCAACAACCGCCTGTTCCGATTGATTCCCGCCGCAACGTCTTCGCCTTCACCGGCGACATCGTGGCTTTCATCGTCGGCACTTACTTTATTCCTGCGACCACCGTGCTGGTCGGCCTGGCGTCGCAGCTCACCGATGACAAGACGCTCATCGGCGTGGTCGGCATGACGTGGTCGGTGACCTGGTTCCTGCCGCAACTGGTCGCCGCGCGCATCGTGCGCGGCAAGCGGTGGCAAAAACCTTACTTGATGATCCCCAGCCTGATCGGCCGCAACGCGCTGTTGTTGATCGCGCTGTGGCTGTTGGCGACGCAAGCACAGGCACCTATTCTGACGATATGGGTGTTGGTGGGATGCCTGACGGTGTTCAATGCGTGCGACGCACTGGCCGGCGTGGCCTGGTTCGACATGATGAGCCGGACGCTCTCGCCGCGCATGCGCGCTCGCAGCGTCTCGATCGGCCAATTCATCGGCGGCATCCTCGGCATCGGCGCCGGCCTGATCGTGGAGCGCGCGCTGCAACCGGATGGCTTGCCCTTCCCCCAGAACTACGCCTTCATCTTCGGGTGCACCTGGCTGTGCATGGCGATCTCGCTGGCGGTGATCAGCCTGCTGCGAGAAAACCCGATGGCCGAGGCCGAGCAGGCGCACGCCCTGAACTCCGACTTCGTCACCAGCCTGAAACAGGCGATACGGGCCGATCACGTCTTTCGCCGCGTGCTCATCGTGCGCATCCTGACCGGCATCGAGTTGATGGCTGCGTCGTTCTACCTGGTCTTCGCCAAGGATCAGTTCGGCTTGGACGATTCGGCCACGGGCATCTTCAACATCGCGCTGATCGTCGGCGGCATCCTGGGAATCGCGCTGTTCGGCTGGCTGGCCGACCGCTTCACGGCGCTGAGCGTCGTCCGCACGGCCGCGATCATGCAATTCGTCGCGCCATCGCTGGCGCTGGCCTTCGCGGTCGTCGCCCTGTCGCTCCGCCCGGGGCCTGGCCTGGTGATCGCCGGCTTCATCCTCATCTTCGCCCTGCGGGGAGCGATTGAGCACTCGCTCGTGCTCGGTCCCCTGGGTTACCTGCTGGATAGCGCGCCGGAACGGCACCGCGCCATGTATGTCGGCGCCATCAACACACTCGGCGGCGTGGTAGCCTTGTCACCGGTCATCGGGGGCATTTGGATTGACGCGCTTGCAGCGCAGGAACAGGCTCGTATAGCTTATGCTGTCATGTTCGGCTGCGTCACCGTGTTGGTGGGATGTGGTGTCTGGCTAAGCTTCAAGCTGCCGTCGCTGAAGGCGCATTGAAGCGGTGGTCGCCCCAGGACTTTCTGCGAATCAGCTTGCAAGAAGCGTATAAAGTTGCGCGGCCGGACGATCTCCGTTCCTGCTCACAACGCTCGGGACGCAGGTCGAATTCGGAACAAAAGAGCAACTCTCCGTGATGATTTTGCCAGCATGGGCGACTATCTAGCAGATCAAGCGGAACGACCCGTAAGTATGTGTGAATTCACCCATCCTGCGAGGGGGAACCATGGTAATCAGTCATACCTATCAGAAAGATATAATCGCCGCCGTTACGATGGCCAATCCGATCGCTGCACAGTCATCGAAGACCCTCGATATTGTCATCCCTGTATATAACGAGGAGCGCGATCTGGAACCGAGCGTGACCAAGCTGCGCGATTTTCTGCGGAAGAATTGCCCCTACCGCTGGCGCATCGTAATCGCCAATAACGCTTCGACCGACCGCACGTTAGAGATTGCCAGAGAGCTGGAGTGCCGCTATCCCGGCGAAGTGACCTGCATCCACCTCGATCAGAAAGGGCGAGGACGGGCGCTCAAGAAAGCGTGGTTAGCCTCGGAGGCCGACGTGGTGTGCTACATGGACGTAGACCTGTCCACCAACCTGAGTCACTTGATGCCCATGGTGGATCCGCTCTTCGGCGGCGACTACCACATTGCCACCGGCTCGCGGTTGATGCCCGGCGCCCGCGTCACCCGTCAGTTCAAACGCGAGGTGATCTCCCGGGCCTATAATTTCATCATCAAGCTGATGTTCCCGCGCCGGCGCTTCTCCGATGCGCAGTGTGGCTTCAAAGCGCTCTCGCGTCAGGCCGTCAAAGACCTCATCCCCTATATCGAGGACAACCGCTGGTTCTTCGATTCCGAGCTGCTCCTCCGCGCTGAGCAACAAGGTTATAAAATTTGGGAAGTGCCGGTGGAATGGATCGAGGATCTCGACACCCGGGTGAAGATCATCCCCACGGCCATCGAAGACCTGAAGGGTCTGTGGCGCGTACGGACGTCCAAGTTCAGGGAGTAGTCGGCGGTTGGCTGCCGGAGATCGGAGGACGAGTGCACCTCGCTTCCGCCCTTCGATCTTCGTCCTTCAATCTCCCCTTCTCCCGGCGCGCCACGCCCGCTGGGAGAACATATGCATCTTGATCGCAGAGTAGTCGTTACCGGTATCGGTGCCATCACGCCGCTCGGCCTGGACATGGTCAGCACATGGGAGGCCCTCATCAACGGCAAATCGGGGGTTGCCCCAATCACCCGCTTCGATCCCAATCTGTTGCCCGTGCATGTCGCGTGCGAGGTCAAAGATTTCGACCCGACCCGCTTCATTGATGCGGGTGAGGTACGCCGCATGGATTTGTTCGAGCAGTATGCCCTGGCAGCAGCGCGGCAGGCCATTCAGCAGGCCAACCTCACCATCACACCGGACATCGCCGATGACGTCGGGGTGGTCGTTGGGTCATCGGTCGGCGGCTTCCATACTATGCTGGCTCAATATGACGTGTTGCGCGAGCAAGGTCCGCGGCGGATCTACCCGTTTGCCATTCCGATGATCATGAGCAACGGCGCGTCGG
This sequence comes from Anaerolineae bacterium, assembly GCA_023511655.1. Lineage (GTDB taxonomy): Bacteria > Chloroflexota > Anaerolineae > J036 > Brachytrichaceae > JAAFGM01. The sequence continues at coordinate 62,106 of JAIMBB010000003.1, read as the reverse complement.
GCATGATCGCCATCGCCTTTGGCGCCCGTGGGCCGTCGTACTCGCCTGCTTCAGCCTGTGCCACCAGCAACGATAGCCTGGGCCAGGCTTCGGAGCTGATCCGACGCGGCACCGCTGTGGCCATGATCGCCGGCGGCGCCGACGCCACGGTTAGCGCGCTCGGCATGGCCGGGTTCGACCGCCTGGGCGCGCTTAGCCACGACAACGACTTGCCTTCCACTTCGCCCAAGCCCTTCGATAAGAAACGCAACGGTGTGGTGATGGGCGAAGGCGCATGCGTGATGGTGCTGGAAGAGCTGGAGTTCGCGCTCCGACGCGGAGCCAACATCCTGGCCGAGGTCGCTGGCTTCGGCCAGACCACTGACGCCTTTCACGTCATCGCGCCGGCCGAGGGTGGATCCGGCGCAGCCAAAGCGATTCGGCGCGCTATGCAGCGGGCCAACCTCACGCCGGACGACATTGACTACATCAACGCCCACGGCACGGCCACCCCACTGAATGACATTGCGGAGACTCAGGCCGTGAAGACCGTGTTCGGCGACCGCGCCTACAAGGTGCCCATCAGCAGCACCAAGAGCATGACCGGCCACATGATGGGCGCCACTGGCGCGCTGGAGGCGGCCGTGTGCATTTACGCCATTCAGCATGGTGTGATCCCGCCTACGCGCAACCTCACCGAGCCTGACCCGCAATGCGACCTGGACTACGTGCCGGGCGAAGCGCGCCTGCACCAGGTGAACGTAGCCATGAACAACTCGTTCGGCTTCGGTGGGCACAACAGTGTGCTCATCTTCAAGCGCTATGACGGTTGAACTGCCGATCTTCAACAACCCCGCGCTACTGGAGTGCGCGTTGACCCATTCGTCCTACGCCAACGAACACCCGGAGGAGCAGATCACCGACAACGAACGCCTGGAATTCCTCGGTGATGCAGTGTTGGACTTCGTGTCCGGTGCGTGGTTGTTCGAGCAGTTCCCGGAATATGACGAGGGACGTCTGACCAGCATCCGCGCAGCACTGGTGCGCGTGAGCACGCTGGCCCGCTTCGCCCGCCAAGTCGGCCTGCCCGATCGGTTGCGGCTGGGCAAAGGCGAGATAGACACCGGCGGGCGCGACCGCGACAACATCCTCGGCGATGCGTTCGAGGCACTGCTCGGCGCCCTATACCTCGATCAAGGCATCGAGGCAGCCCGCAACTTCGTGGTTCCCCTGCTTGCGCAGGCCACGCCGGCCATCATCCAGGCCAAGCTCGACCGTGACGCCAAGAGTCACCTGCAGGAATGGAGCCAGGGTGTGCTCGGCGTCACCCCGCGTTACAGGCTGGTGGCCACCGAAGGACCGGATCACGCCCGAGTGTTTACTGTCGAGGTGCGGCTGGGCCATCTGGTAGCCGGCGTCGGGCGTGGCTCCAGCAAACAGATGGCCGAGCAACTGGCCGCTCGCGCCGCACTGGAGCGCGCAGACGAGCTGCTGCAATCCTCAGCTGCGCCAGCCGTCGGCGATGAACAGGTCGCTTGAATGTGCCCCGACCAGCCGCCGGAAGCTCGTCACAATTTGACGGTGACGGCCTTCAACTCGGTGAACGCCTCGATGCCTTCCTGCGAGAATTCACGGCCCATGCCCGACTGTTTGAACCCACCAAACGGCAAATTCGGATCGAATACGCCGAAGCAGTTGATCCAGATTGCGCCGGCGTTCAGGCGCGCCGCCAGTTTGTGCGCCCGGCTGATGTCGCGCGTGAAGATCGTCGCCGCCAGCCCATAGTGGGTCTGATTCGCCACAGGCGCAATCTCATCGGGATCGTCGAACGGCATGGCGACCAGCACCGGCCCGAAGATCTCTTCGCGCACGATGGACATCTCGGCTGTCGTGTTGACGAAGATGGTCGGGTGAACGAAGTTGCCCGGCACATCCCGAAGCAGGTCCGGCCCACCGACGATGGGCCGCGCGCCACCCTCCAAACCCTGTTGCATATAGGACAACACGCGCGCCTTCTGCTCGCGGGTGACGAGTGGGCCAAGCTGAGTGCGTTCGTCGAGGCCGACGCCGATCTGCAAGTGACGCGCGTAGTCGGCCACGCCCTCCAGCACACGCTCAAACGCGCTGCGCTGCACATAGAGCCTGGAGCCGGCGTTGCACACCTGGCCGCTGTTGTTGAAGATGGCTGCCGCAGCCGTGGGAATCGCCTCGTCCATGCTGGCATCGGCAAAGACGATGGTCGGCGATTTACCGCCCAGCTCCAGGGTGAGCCGCTTGAGGTTGGAGCGACCGGCTGCCTGCATGATGAGCTTACCCACGGCCGTGGAACCCGTGAACGAGATTTTGTTCACGTCGGGATGCTCGGCCAGGGCCGCGCCTGCCGTTTCGCCCAGGCCGGTGACGATGTTGACCGCGCCGGCAGGGAAGCCCGCCTCGGCGATCAGCTCGGCCAGGCGCAGGTTGGCCAGCGAGGCCTGTTCGGCCGGCTTGACCACCGTCGTGCAGCCGGCAGCCAGCGCGGGCGCGATTTTGAAAGACACCTGCGCCAGCGGATAGTTCCAGGGGATGATGCAGCCAACGACGCCGACCGGCTCGCGACGGACGTAGGAGAAGAACGTGTCGCCGGGTGGCAGGCTCAGGTCGAGTGTCTTGCCGTAGAGCTTGGTGGCCCAGCCGGCGTAATAGCGCCACAGGTAAACGGTGAAGGGCACGTCAATAGCGCGGGCGCTGGTGATGGTTTTGCCTACGTCCAGCGATTCGATCTCAGCAAATTCTTCGGCGTGCTGCTCGATCAGATCGGCTAGCTTGAACATGCAAGCGGCGCGCTGCGTCGGCGACATGGCGCGCCATTCGCCCTCGAACGCCTTGCGCGCTGCACGCACGGCCAGGTCTACATCCGCTGCGTCACCGGCCGGAATATGGTCGAGCACGTCACCGCTGGCCGGGTCTTCAGTGGGCATCGTCTTGCCGGACGCCGGTTCGACGAAGGCGTTGTTGATGAACAAGCGCTTCGGACGCCGCAAAAAGTCCTGCACCGCGGGGAGCAGGGAGATGGGATTGTTCGCGATTTGTGTCATGATGACTTTCCGTCCTCTGTTACTTTGCAACAAAAACGCAGTTCACAATCGCGCCACACAGGCGCGTCGCCACCGCGCGCCTTTTTGTGATTGCCAATGCCCCTCACAGCCAGGGAGAGACGATGATCTTCACATGTTCGTCAGTATGTTCCATCAACTCGCGGTAGCCGACGTCCACCAGGCGATCCAGGCCGATGCGGGCGGTGATCATGTCGCGGGCGCGCACCTTGCCTTCGGCGATGAGTTGAATGGCCGGCGCAAACTCGCCGCAGTAGGCCACCGTGCCGATCAGCACGCGCTCGTTGAAGCCGATGTCGTTGACGAACAGTCGAAAGGGCGCGTTGGTCTGGCTGACCAGGCAGATGCGTGCACCTTTGCGGGTGTTGCGCACGGTGGTTTGGTAAGCCGCATCATTGCCGCCGCACTCGAAAGCGATATCGGCACCGAGCTGGTGGGTAAAGTTGCGCACTTCGCGCTCAACGTCGTCGGCACGCGGATCGAGCGCGATTGTCGCTCCGAACGCCAGCGCCATCTCGCGCCGCTTGCGCGCCGGCTCGACCACAGCGATGCGATTGATGCCGGCGGCGCGCAGCACTTGCACCACCGCCAGGCCGATCGGTCCTGCGCCGACCACCAGCGCACGCTCGCCCAGCAAAGGCTTGACGTGGTTGACGGCGCGCACGGCCACCGCCGTCGGTTCGACCAGCGCGGCTTCTTCCCAGCTCACCCTCGGGTCGAGCGGATAGAGCTGATAGGTCGGCACGCACACCGTCTCGGCCAGCCCGCCCGGAGCAGAGAAGCCGTGAAAGGCCAGCCGCTCGCAGCGGTTATATTCGTGACGCTGGCAATAGTGGCATTCGTGGCAGATGTGGTAGCCCTCCAGCGCAACGCGGTCGCCCACTGACCAGCCGGTGACGCCTTCGCCCAGCGCGATGATCTCGCCGGCGAATTCATGGCCGATGATCACCGGCGCGCCGCAGCCTGTTAACGGGTGCGGCTCTTTAGCGATAAACATCGGCCCTTCCAGATATTCGTGCAGATCGGTGCCGCAGATGCCGCAGTAATGCACCTTGAGCTTCACCTGGCCGGGCTTCGGTTGGCATTCCGGGACGTCTTCGATTCGCACGTCCCGCTGGTCGTGCCATCGTGCTGCTTTCATGGCGCTCTATACCTCCAGATGCGATTCTTCAGAGGCAATGTTTCGAACCGGACGACGCCGGCTGTCTCATTTCACCCCGCCGCGCGTCAACCCGTGGATCAAGTAACGCTGGAAGAAAAGTGCTAACACGTAAACGGGAACGATGCCGGTGAGCGCAGCGGCGGAAATCTCGCCGAATTGCAAGCCGTGCTCACCCTGGAATTCCGAAATGCCGATCGGAAAGGTCTGCGAACGCAGGCTGTAGGTCAGGATCAAGGCGAACAAGAACTCGTTCCACGACAAAATCAGGCAGATGATCGCCGTAGCGACCAGGCCGGGCAGGATGAGCGGGATGACGATGCGCAACAACACGCCACAGTGCGACGAGCCATCCATTTGTGCCGCTTCCTCGATCTCCGTCGGGATGGTGCGCATGAAATCCATCAGCATCCACGTCGCCACCGGCAGATTCGCCACCATGTGCAAGAGCGCCAACCCAAACGGCCGGTCTACCAGTCCGACGGCGCGCATCAGCATGAACACCGGCACGCTGATGACGATGGGCGGCGCTACGTAGGTGCCCAGAATCCACGATGGCAAAAAACGACCGCCGGCTCGGAAGCGCACGAAGGCGTAGCTCGCCGGCAGAGCGATCAGCAGCGTCATCGCCGTGCTGAGTACCCCCACGACCAACGAGTTGAGCAAGTAGTTCGGCAGAGGCACGTTGCGGAAGGCGCGCTCCCAGTTTACCCAGAAGATGCCTTCCGAAGGGATCAGGCTGCCCGAAATGCGAATCTCGATCGGCGACTTCAGCGATGTGGTCACCATGAAGATCAGGGGGATGAGCGTGAACGCCAGGAGCAAGCCCACGGTCACCCAGCGCAGGGCGCGCATTGCCGTGCGCATCGGATGCAACGGTCGTGGCGGTCGCCGGCGGAGGGGCGGAGCAAAGGCTTGATCGGTCATAGACCATACCTCTGCTGTGCTTTGCGGTAAAGCACCGTCAGCAGCGTGACCAGGATCGTCAACACGATGATGAGGATGATCGTCATGGCCGAGGCGTAGCCGGTCTTGAATTGCTGAAAGGCCGTTTTGTAAATATAGAATGAGGCCACCTGGGTGGAAGCGCCCGGCCCACCGGACGTGAGCATGAACACCAGATCGAAGACTTTCATTGCGCCGATCAAGCGCAGAATAGCGATGATCAAGACACCTGGCAAACAGAGCGGCAACGTGATGTGCACGAACTGCTGCCAGGTGTTCGCGCCGTCCACAGCGGCCGCTTCGTAAGGTTCGTGTGGCAGGCTGGCCAGGACAGCCAGCGATAGCAGGAACACAAACGGCGTCCACTGCCAGACGTCCACCAGCATCACCGAGGCCATGGCCAGGCCGGGAATGCCCAGGAAAGCCACGTTCTGCTCCAGTATGCCCGCGCGCACCAGGTAGTGATTCAACATGCCCGACGACGGATCGTAGATCAATCGCCAGATGGCCGCGATGGCGACCGGCGGCGTGATGAAAGGCAGCAGGCCGAGCGTCCGCGCGAAGCGCGAGGCGCGGCTTTCGCGGTTGAGCAGCAGCGCCAGGCCGAAGCCAAGCGCGGTCTCGATGGCAGTTACCCCAAAGGCATAGACGAACGTGAGCAGGATGGAACCGCGAAAGAGCGCGTCCGCAACGGCATCGGTGTAATTCTTGAAGGCGACGAAAGCGCGAAACGGTCGCGCCAACTGCGAATCCGATAGGCTCATCGCGATGGAATACACGAGTGGGTAGAGCGAAAAGACGATGAGCGTGAGAACGGCCGGCGCGACCATCCACAAGATTTCGCGCCTGGTGCGGCGATGCAGGGTGTGCATGCAAAGCGGTAGCTGCAGGTGTCGGGCGAACTACCGCGAGCGACCCGACACCTGCAACGAGAGTTGTGCGACCCTACTGGCCCAGGATCTCCAACCACTTGGCTTGCGTGTCGTCCAGCGCCTGCTGAGGCGTCTTGGTGCCGGCGAGCGCTTCGGCCACGTTCTCGGTCAACACATCCTGCAATTCCGGCCATTTGGCGTTGGTCGGCCAGGCAAAGGCGCCGCTCAAAGCCGCCTTGGCGGCGTCGGCCAGTTCCGGCGTGACGTGTTTGCGATAGGCCTCCGCGTCGAAGGTGGACTTGCGCGTGGGGTCCAACCCGCCGACGATGGTGTTGACGCGCACGTTGATGTCGGGCCGGCCGACGAACTTCAAGAACTCGTATGCCAGCGGCTTGTTCTGTGCCAGCGGCGAAATGCCCAGAGCGAAGCCGGCGTTGAGCGCGGGGCGACTGGCGGCATTCGGACCTTCGCCTTTCGGCATGGGCACCGCGCCCCATTTGCCCATGATCTTGGACTGCTCGGGGTTATCGCTCATCTGGCCCAGATCGGTCCAGAATTCGACCATGCCGACCTTGCCGGTGGTGAAGCCGCCTAGCGCTTCATCGAACGCCACCGCCTTCGGGTCCGGCAGCGCGTGAGGCAACTGGTCAACCAGTTCCTGCAGGGCAGCCACGGCCTCCGGGCTATTGATGGTCGGCTTGCCGTCCTGGTCGAAGAAGCCGGCGCCGTAGCCCTGCAGACGGTTGATGAACGTGGAGAGCAGGATGATGGGCACCTTGGCCCCCATGATCGCGCAGCCGTATATGCCTTCCGACTTGCCTTGCTCGGTGATCGTCTTGCACGCCTCGCGGTATTCCGCCCACGTCGTCGGCGGCTTCACACCGTATTTGTCCAACAACTCGCGGTTGTAGAACAACAGGTGCGTATCGCCGTCATACGGCAAGGCCCAACGCTTGCCATCTATCAACGTATAGGGATCGGCGATCGAAGGCACGAAGTCATCGAACTGTAGTGCTGCTTTGTTCTCCTCCCACCACTGGGTGAGGTCTTCCAGCGCGCCGCTTTCGACCAGCTTACCGAGCATGGGATACCAGATCTCGACCACGTCGTACTCGCCGGCGCCAGAAGTGACATCGAGGATGGTCTTCTCGGTCACGTTGGCGTATGGCACGACGAGCACCTGGACGCGTGCGCCGGTCTCCTCTTCGAACCAGCGGGCCAGTGCACGGGTGGCCACAGCATGCGGCTGAATCGTCAGCACGTTGATGGATTGCCCCTCAAAGGGCTTGGGGGCGACAGCCTCAGGGGTAGGCGTCACCACCACTTCACGGACGACTTCAACTTCACGGGTGACTTCGACTTGTCGAGTAACCTCGACTTCTTGGACTGCGCTCGTAGCGGCCGGCGCAGCGCAGGCGCTCAGCAGCAACGCAGCGGCCAGCGCGCCACTTAGCGTCATGAACGATCGGTTGTGCAGTCTCATTTCAGTCTCTCCACTTGTGTAATGTATGGGTTCAGGTGACTACCCTTCAAAGACCTGCTTTGCATGCGAGCCGGATTGATGAACGCGACTGTTGTGCGCTATAGACCACCTCCCGAAAGCGCATTTCACCTGTGCGCGCATGTGCTCTACATGGACACCTGGTGAGTGCGCACGATCTCCCAGTTCAACTCAACGCCCAATCCCGGCCCTTCAGGCACGGTTGCCTGACCATCCTGAACGTTGATCGGGGTGAGCAGGACGGATTCGCGGAGCGGCGCCGGCGCCACATCGCGCAGAAGGTAATCCGAGCCAGGCGTGGCCGCGATCAAATGTAAGACGGCAGCAAAGCCAACGTCGGAACCATAGTGGTGAGGCGAGTAGGGCAGCCCGCGTGCCTGCGCCAGGGCACAGATGCGCTGCGCCTCACTCAGCCCGCCGGCGCGCGTCGGATCCGGCATCAGGTAGCGAATGGCGTTCGTCGCCAGCAATGCTTCGGCGTCGGCCACGTCGAACTGGTTTTCGCCGGCGGCCAGCGGCACGGTGACGCACTCCGCCAACTGCCGATAGCCTGACAAGTCATCGGCGACAAGTGGCTCCTCCAGCCAGTAGAGACGGTAAGGTTGCAGCGCATCGGCCATTCGCTTCGCGCACTCCACGTCATAGGCCATGTTGGCGTCCACCAGCACCTGGACCTGGTCGCCGACAGCACGCCGCACTGCTTCGACGTTGGCAATGTCGCGTGCTTGGTCGAAGCCGATACGCACCTTCACGGCCCGATAGCCTTGATCTACGAACGATCGCGCGCTGTCGGCCAGATTGCCGGGATCGAGTCCGGTGGCGTACAGCGGCACGCGGGCCTGGTGTCTGCCGCCGAGCAATTCGTAGATTGGCTTGTCATGCACCTTGCCGGCAAGATCCCACAGGGCGATGTCCACCCCGCCGATGGCCGACATGACCGCGCCCTTGCCCCACAACACACCCAGGCGCGCGAAGGCGCGATGCATCTTCTGCCACAGGCCCGCGACATCGAGCGGATCTTCGCCGATGAGCAGCGGCTTCAATCCCTCTTCGATGGTGGCCTTGCGTTCGGTGATGGCCCAACCTGGAAAGTTGACCGAAGTTTCACCGATGCCGGTGAGGCCGGCTTCCGTCTCCACCACCACCAGCCCGAAGTGGCGATAATGCATCGCCCCCCAGGCCAGGCGCAACGGCTGCGAAAGCGGTTGGCGCAAGGCGACGAAGCGGACGTTGCTGATCTTCATCGCTGCGAGATTCTAGCGAAGTTGGCAAAAAACGCACACTGCGGGGCACTTTGCAGTGCAGAGTGGACAAATGTGAATGTTGATGCCGGCGAATCGGCCGCGTTTGCGCGTCGCAGCGGGTTCGTATATAAAACCCAAAGAGTATGCCCAAGCGTAGTAAAGTCGTCATCCATCCGCGCGAAGTGTTGGAAGGCGCGCCGATGCAGCAAGCCGGCGGCGGCGTGCGCGACCTGAAGCTGATCTACCCGGAGACCGGCTTCGACGCCCAGACGCTCTGCCTGGGCATCGTCGAGATTGATCCGGGTCATCATTCCCCGCTCCACCGCCACAATTGCGAAGAAGTGTATTACGTGATCCAGGGTTCCGGCGAGATCGAAAGCGATGGCAAGCGCTACAAATTCTCTGCCGGCTGCGCCATCTTCAATCGGCCAAACACCATTCACCGCGTGTGGAATACCGGCAACGAGACCGTGCGGCTGGCCGTGGTCGGCGGGGTCATGTTCGTGCCGCTCTGGCCGAAATGGCCAACGCCCGCCCCCTACGAGGTCTTCGAGGGCAGCTCGGCAAACGCGCAGTTGCCGGCCGACCGCGCTGCCACAAAGCGACGCAAGCGCACGGCCAAGTAATCCCTGTCGGTCAATCCAAATCAGGAGCGTTGCATGCCAGGCAATAAACGGTCTGCGAAAACTGAATCGCTGAACGTGCGCAAGGCTTCCGAGTCGCTGGCGGCTCTTGTGGATGTGCTGTTGCCGGGCGATTCGCTATTCCCCGCTGCCTCGCAGACGGGCGCACATCAGATGCTGGCCGAGCGTTTGCGCGCTCATCAAGGCGCAGATGCTGTCGAGCGCCTGATCGCATCCCTGGCCGATGAGCGACGTGCGTTCGCCGACCTCGCGCCCGATCAGCGCATCAAGGTCGTTCGTCGCCTGGAGCGGGCCGAACCGAATTTCTTCGCCTTTGTCCGCGCAGCAACTTACTTTGCCTACTACCAGCACCCACTGGTCGTGCGGGCCGTTCGTCGGCTGGGCCACGATTACAACGATGCGCCGCAGCCGGACGGCTACTCTATGCCAGCATTCGACCCACAGGTCAACGCGCCTCAACACCGACGCGGCTTCTATAAAAAGACCGATGAAGTCGCGCCGGTGGATACATCATCACTCGATGAGCTATTGGGTGAACTGCCTCGCTATCCCACCTCTCAACAGTAAGCCATGAACAAACGCGATCGCGCCGACGTTGTCGTGGTTGGCTCCGGCATGGGAGGAGCGGCCGCCACCAAAATCCTCGCCGAAGCCGGACTGCGCGTCGTCTGCCTGGAGCAAGGGAAGTGGACGCGCCCGGAAGATCATCCTCACACCAGCCCCGACTGGGAATGGCAGCGCATGACCAACTGGTCCACGGCTGCCAACGTTCGTCAACGTCCAGAAGATTATCCGGTAGATACGCAGGACGAAAATCCCCTGATGTGGAACGGCGTGGGGGGATCAACGGTGCATTACACGGCCACCTGGCCGCGCTTCCGACCCTCCGACTTCCGCAAAGGCACCGAACACGGCTACGCGCCAGATTGGCCATTCACCTACGAAGAGCTTGCCCCTTACTACGTGATCAACGACCGCGACGTGGGCGTGAGCGGCTGGTACGGCGACCCAGCCATGCCGCCACACGAGGCCTTTCAAACCGGCCCGCTGCCACATGGGCCGCTGGGGCGCGTGGCTGCAAAAGGCTTCGACAAGCTGGGCTGGCACTGGTGGCCGATGCCGTGCGCTATCCTGGCCGAAGCATACGATGGCCGTCCGGCCTGCAACAATTGCGGCAATTGTCAGAGCGGCTGCAACCGCGGCTCGCTGGCCGATATGCAGGTGACCCACTGGCCGAAGGCGATCAAGGCCGGCGCCCTTCTGCGCACTCACGCCCGCGTCGAGCACATCGAAGTAGACCGCGCCGGCCGTGCCAGAGGCGTGGTGTATGTGGACCTCAACACCGGCACGCGACACATCCAGGAAGCCGATGTGGTGATCCTGGCCTGCAATGGCATCGGCACACCACGACTCTTGCTGAACTCAACCTCCGGTCGCTTTCCCAGAGGCCTGGCTAATGGCAATGACATGGTGGGGCGACATCTCATGCACCACGGCCTGGCCATCGTTGAAATGTGGGTGGATGAGCCGCTGGATTCGCACAAAGGGATCGTCTCAGCAGCCATGATGTGCGCCGAATTCGCCGAGACCGACATCCGGCGCGGTTTTATCAACGGCCTGACCATTCACATCGCCCGCTTGAACGGCGCCGGCTACCAGGCGATAGGGTCGCACTCCGTCAACACAGCACCTTGGGGCAAATCACACCACCGCTGGTTCAGGCGGCATTTTGCCCACGGCCTATGCGCGCTCATTGTGGGAGAGGATTTGCCGATCCCGGAGAATCGCGTCACGTTGTCGGAGACGATGACGGATTCGAGCGGAATCCCTGCCCCTAAAGTGCGCTATCGGTTGCATCCCAACGACCGGCGCATCGTGGAGTTTGGCATCCAGCGGGCGCTGGAGCTGGCCGAAGCCATCGGTGCCTTCGACGTCAAGGTCAACCGCTTTGAGGTGCTGGGCAAGGGGTATATGCCGCCAGCCTGGCATTTGCTGGGCACCTGCCGCATCGGCGACGATCCCGAAACTTCGGTGTGCAATCGCTGGCACCAGACCTGGGAGGTCCCCAACCTGTACATCATGGATGGCAGCAACTTGCCGACCAGCGCGGCCGTCAACCCCACCAGCACCATCGGCGCGATGGTAGTGCGCGCGGCCATGCACCTGCGGGACAACTTTGCTGAGCTGCGCCGCGCCCAGCGGACGCTGCGCGATTAGAATGCAGCAATGCCAGGTTCACTCCCCCTCTTACAGGTGCGCGACCTGAGCAAGTCCTTTCGCGGCGTTCAAGCGCTACAAGACTATCGGTTGGACCTAGCGCCAGGCGAGCTGATCGGCGTAATCGGCCCGAACGGCGCCGGCAAGACCACGCTCTTCAACCTGCTCACCGGCGTCATACCCCCCAGCCACGGGCGCATCCTGTTCAACGGCTACGACATCACGCACGCCTCGCCCGATGCCATCTGCCGCACCGGCATCGCCCGCACCTTCCAAAACATCCGCCTGTTTCGGCGTCTCTCGGTGCTGGATAACGTGCGCATTGGCCTGCAGACACATCATCACGTTCGCCTGCATCAGGTTGTGCTCCATTTGCCCGGGTTCACCTCGCACGAACGCTCTCTGGAACAACAGGCGCATGCGCTGCTTGACCTGCTCAACCTCGCTGCCTACGCCGATGCGCAGGCCGACGCGTTACCGTATGGCCTTCAGCGCCGGCTGGAGATCGCGGTAGCGCTGGCCACGCGACCCAGGCTGCTTTTGCTGGACGAGCCGGCCGCCGGCATGAACCCCACCGAAGCCGAAGAACTGATGCGCCTGATCGCCCGCCTGCACAGCGAGCTGGGCTTGACGATCATCCTCATCGAACACAACATGCGCGTGGTGATGGGCATCTGTCAGCGCATTCAGGTGTTGAACTATGGCCGGCTGATCGCCGAAGGCCAGCCGGAGGAAATCCAACAAGACGCCCGCGTCTTGGAAGCCTACCTCGGCGTTGCCGGTTGATGCGCGATGCTTTCCGTCCAAGACCTTCACGTATATTACGGGCGCATCCACGCGCTCAAGGGCGTCTCGCTAGAGGTACACGCCGGCGAGATCGTGGCGCTCATCGGCAGCAACGGGGCCGGCAAGACCACGACGTTGACGGCGCTATCCGGCTTGTTACGCCCGCGCAGCGGCTCAATTCGCTTCGAGGCACAAGACCTCACTCGCCTGCCTGTGCATCAGATCGTGCGACTGGGCATCGTGCATTGCCCAGAGGGACGGCAGGTATTCGCCCGCCTCAGCGTCATCGAAAATCTGCGCCTGGCGGCAGCGCATCGCGCCGACCGCGCAGGCATCGCGCGCGACCTGCAGCGGGTGTATGACCTGTTCCCGATTCTGGCGCAGCGACGCGACCAGTACGCTGGCACGCTCAGCGGCGGCGAACAACAGATGCTGGCCATCGGTCGGGCGCTGATGAGCCGTCCACGCCTGCTGCTGCTCGATGAGCCTTCGCTGGGTTTGGCCCCGCTGGTCGTCGAGAACATCTTCCGCGTGATCGAGACGCTGCGCCGCGATGGGGTCACCATCTTGTTGGTTGAGCAAAACGCCTACCAGGCCTTGCGGCTCGCCGACCGCGCCTACGTCTTGGAAACAGGATACGTCAAAACGCATGGGCCGGCGCACGCGTTGGCCGACGACCCGGCCGTCAAAGCTGCTTATCTGGGAGGATAACCAATGCTCACGCCGTCGTATCTCATCCAGCAGTTCATCAATGCGCTGAACATGGGCAGCATCTATGCACTGGTGGCGATTGGCCTGACCGTGGTGTATGGCATCCTACGACTAATCAACTTTGCCCACGGTGACATGATGACCGTCGGCGCCTATCTGGCCCTGGCCGTGCTCAGCTCGCTGGCGCTGCCGGCCTGGACTGCGTTGTTGATCCCGGTCTTCGTGGTAGCTGCGCTCGGTGTGCTCATCGAGCGGCTGGCCTATCGCCCGCTGCGCGGCGCGCCGGAGGTGGCTATGCTGATCACCTCGCTGGCTGTCAGCTCGCTGATCGAAAACGGGGCCACCATGACCCTCACCGCTCAGCCGCGCCCCGTTCGCCTGCCGGCCGAGCTGGTGCAGCGCGTAGACGCCTTGGGCATCAACTTTGCAGTGATGGATGGGGTGATCGTGGCGCTGGCCGTGGCGCTCATGATTGCGCTTAGCCTCTTCGTGCGGCGCACCACCATCGGCATCGCCATGCGCGCCTGCAGCGAGAACGTGCGAGTCACCCAACTGATGGGCATAGACGTGAACCGCGTGATCGCCGTCGCGTTTGCCATCAGCGCCGGCCTGGCGGCCGTAGCCGGCGTATTGTGGTCCGGCAAATTCGGCATCGTAGACCCCTTCATGGGCTTCGTGCCGGGGCTGAAGGCATTTGTGGCCGCGGTGATCGGCGGCATCGGCAACATTCCCGGCGCCATGCTGGGCGGCTACCTGTTGGGCTTTGCCGAGGTGTTCTTCGTCGCCTTCATGCCGCCCGAGGTGTCGGGCTACCGCGATGCGTTCGTGTTCGTGTTACTGTTGGTGGTGCTGCTGGTGCGCCCAAGCGGGCTGCTGGGCACGCGCGAGGTGAACCGGGCATGAAGCGCCTGTTACCTGTGCTCTGGATCGTCGGGGTGATGGGCCTGGCGGCACTGGCCCAGTCGGCTCTGAACGATTACTACCAGCGCGTGCTGGCCGTGATCGCCATCAACATCATGCTGGCCGTCAGCCTGAATCTGACCAACGGCTTCAGCGGCGACTTTTCGCTGGGCCACGCCGCGTTCATGGCCATCGGCGCATACACCTCGGCTATCCTCACCCTGCCGGCGCGCACAAAGGCCATCGTCTTGCCCGATCTGCCGCCGTGGCTGGGGCAAGTGGAACTGCCCTTCCTCATCGCGATTCTGATCGGCTGTGCGTTGGCCGGCCTGGTGGCGTTTCTGGTGGGGCTGCCGGTGTTGCGCCTGCGCGGGCACTATCTTTCCGTGGCCACGCTGGGACTGATGGTGATCGTACAGGTAGTGGCCCTGAACTGGCAACCGATCACGCGCGGCGCGCGCGGCATCAGCGGCCTGCCGCCGCTCACTACGCTGCTCTGGGCTTATGGCTTGATGCTGGTGACGGTAATGGTGATCTGGCGAATCGTGCATTCGTCTTTGGGGCGCGCCATGATGGCTGTGCGCGAGGATGAGCTAGCCGCTGCCTGTCGCGGCGTGCGGGTCTTCCGCACGCGCCTATTCGCCTTCGTCACCGGAGCGCTGTTCGCCAGCGCGGCCGGTGCGCTATGGGCACACCTGATCACCGCCATTACGCCCTCGTCGTTTTCCTTCCTGCTCACCTTCAACGTGGTGGCGATGGTGGTGATCGGCGGTGCTGGCAGCGTGAGCGGCTCGGTGATCGGCGCCGTGCTGATGACCCTGCTGCCGGAGTTGCTCCGGCGCGTCGAGACGGCGCTGGCCATTGGCGGACAGCCACTCTACGGCCTGAGCCAGATCGTCATTGCTGTGTTGATGCTGCTGGTGATGATCTTCCGCCCACAGGGGCTGATGGGGCGTCATGAACTGATCCAAGTGCTGGCCGGCTTGTCTGGCGCGCGGAATAAACCATCGTCGGCCCCGGCCGAGCTGGCCGGCGAAGCACAACGCGTCGCTTGATGCCCAAGCGTTTCACATGCTCACCGCGAGCTGGACGTGCGCCGCGGCCGGCATGCCTCGTCAACCGGGTGGGGCGATTGCCCGTACATTTGTGCGCGGCGCATTTGCGAAGTAAGCTCCTGTCCAGGATAATTCCGTGCTGCTTGACTCTTCCCATGATGGTGGAGGAACGCGCATCCCAAGCAACTCTTTCTTCAGGAGGAAACCATGTTTCAAGCACGCTCTCGTCTCCCGGTTTTGCCTGTTATCGCGCTCACGCTCGCGCTGGTCGTCTCTGCCTGTGCCGCGCCACCGCCGGCTGCCCAGCCTGCTCAGCAACCTGCCGCGCCGGCTGCCGAGACGATCAAGATCGGCGCGCTCTACGGCGTGACCGGCGGCATGTCTTCGATTGACGCGCCGGGTATGAACGGCATGAAGCTGGCCGCCAAGCAGATCAACGCCGCCGGCGGCGTGCTGGGCAAGCAAATCGAGTTGATCGCCATTGACGGCAAGACTGACCAGACCGCCACCACCAACGCGGCCTCGGAGATGATCAACGTCCACAAAGTGGTCGCCATCGGCGGGCTGAACGACTCGACATTTGCGCTGGCTGCCGGCCCGATCGCCCAGAAAGCCGGCATCCCCTTCGTCACCGCCGGCGCCACGCTCCCCACGCTGCCGGAGCAGATCGGCGACTACTTCTTCATGGCCCCCTTCGGCGACGATGCGCAGGCCTATGCCATCGCCGATTACGCCATTGACGATCTCGGCGCTAAGACCGCCTACATGCTGGTGGACCAGGCTTACGACTTCACCACAGCGCTGGCCAAGTTCTTCAAAGAACGCTTCACCGGCCGTGGCGGCACCATCGTGCTGGAGGACATTTACAAGTCCGGCGATACCGACTTCTCGGCGCAGATCGCCAAGGTCAAGGCGCTTGATCCACAACCCGACGTGCTGTTCATCTCGGCGGTGCCCAGCGAAGCCGGCCTGACCACCAAGCAGTTCCGCGAAGCCGGCCTCACCGCGCCGATCATCTCCGGCGATGGCTTCGACACCACGCTGATTGCTGAGGTGGCCGGTGAAAACGCCGACGACGTGTACTACTCCACGCATGCCGGCCTGGACAACCCCGATCCGAAAGTCCAGAACTTCGTCAAAGCCTACACCGAGGAGTACGGCCGCCCGCCGGAGAATGCCTTTGCGGCGCTGGGCTACGACACGCTCAACCTGATCGCCGATGCGATCAAGCGCGCCGGCTCGACGGACCCCAAGGCCATCCGCGACGCACTGGCAGCTACCCAGGGCTTCAACGCAGTCACCGGTCAGATCAGCTATGCCTCCGGCCAGCGCAAGCCCGATAAGTCAATCACCATCATCAAAGTGCAAGATGGCAAATACTCCTTCGTCAAGGAAATTAAGCCATAGCGCGGCGACGCTGCAGCTAACGGTGACGTTCGCGGGTGTGCGCGACCATGCCCGCGAACGTTTTTCGTTCACAACCGTGCCATGTCATCCGTCAACGACATCCTGACTGTCATTCAACAACACCGCATTCGCTTCGTGCGCTTCATCTGGTGCGATAACGCCAACGTCATCCGCGCCAAAGCAGTGCGCACCACCTTCATTCAGGACTACCTGGATGGCGACGGCGTAGGCATCGCCGCTGCGCAACAAGCCTTACCGGTGATGTATGACGCGCTCTCGCCCGGATCAGGCCTGACTCCTGCCGGCGAGGCTCACATGCGCGCCGACTGGTCCACCTTTGCACCGCTGCCCTACGCAGCCGGTCACGCGCGCGTGCTGACCGACATCTACGATGGCGATCGCCCCTGGGTGCATTGTCCACGTAGCTTTCTGCGCAGGATGATCGCCCGCGCCGCGGATCACGGCCTCCAAGTCTTCGCCGCATTCGAGAACGAATTCTCGTTGCTTCGCCCTTCCGAGTCTGGTCCACAGCCGTTCGATACCACCGTCTTTTGCCAGACCTGGGCGCTGGATCAAGCCGCGCCCATCATCAATGCCATCACCGACGCGCTGGAAGCCCAGGGCCTCCAGGTAGAGATGACTTATCCCGAATCCGGCCCTGGCCAGTTCGAGCTGCCGGTACGATATGCCGATGCGCTGCGCGCCGCCGACAATCAAATTGTCTTTCGGGAAACGGTGAAGGCCGTAGCGCATCAACACGGGGCGCTGGCCTCGTTTGTGCCCAAGATTTATCCCGACAAAGCCGGCAACGGCGCCCATCTGCACTTCAGTTTGCAGCGCGACGGGCGTAGCCTGGTGGTTGAGCCGGAGCGACCTCATCAGCTCACTGCTGAAATGCGCGCGTTCATGGCCGGCATCTTGCATCACCTGCCAGCGCTGATGGCGCTGACCACGCCCAGCACCAACAGCTTCAAGCGCATCCGGCCGCGCTTCTGGAGCGGCGCTTACACGTGCTGGGGCATCGGCAACCGCGAGGCGGCTCTGCGTGCGCCGCAGCCTTCTGCCGGCCGGCCGATCACCAATATCGAGCTCAAGACTTCAGACGCCACGGCTAACCCCTACCTCGCCCTCGGCGCGCTCATCGCCGCCGGCCTGGATGGCATCGAGCGAGGCTTGGCGCTCGGCGACCCGGTGGATGGCGATCCGGCCGACTTGTCGGACGAAGAGCGCCACAAGCGCGGCATCCAACAGCTCCCCTCGGCATTAGGCGAAGCGATTGCTGCGCTGGAGCGCGATGACGTGCTGCTCGATGCGTTGGGCAGCAGCCTGGCGCAATCGTACCTGGCTGTGCGCCGCGCCGAATGGGAAGCCATGCGCACCATGTCGCACGACGAAGAGGTGCGCTTGTTGCTGGAGCGCTACTGAGCGGGGATTGCTCTCCTGGCGATTCCCCACACTCTCGACTCGCCACCTCCCATGGATCTCAGCTCTATTCGCATCCTGGATCACCACGCGCATAACCTGCTCACGCCGCAGGCCATGGCCGGCTTCACCCTGACCGCAGCCTTCACCGAAGGCTACGCGCCGGAGATCGTCTCACAGCATGTCAAGCAGACGTTGTTCTTCAAGCGCAGCCTGCGGCAGCTTGCCGAGCTATTGGGCTGCGCGCCGACGCTCGATGGCTTGCTGGCAGCGCGCGAGCGACTGGGCTACGAGGGCATCGCGCAGACGCTCTTCGACGCTGGCAATTTTGCCGCCCTCATCCTCGACGATGGATTCATGCCGGAGCGCATCATGCCGGTAGCCTGGCACAACCGCTTCGCGCCAAGCTACCGCCTGATCCGCATCGAACACCTGGCTGCACAACTCATTCGCGAGCTGAACGATTGGCCGGCCTTCTGCGATGCCTTTCGCGCGGCGCTGGAGTCGCGCGGTGCGGATGTGGTGGGCTTCAAGAGCATCGTCGCCTATCGCACTGGCTTGCAAGTGAACCAACCGGACGAAGATGAAGCACGCCGCTGCTTTGCGGCCCTGCGCGCGCAGGCCGAGCAGGGCCATGCGGTGCGGATAGCGCATAAGCCGCTCAACGATTGGCTGGTATGGACGATGATGGAGATCGCCGCACGCGATAGCCTGCCTGTGCAATTTCACAGCGGCTTCGGCGATCCCGATCTAGACCTGCGGCTGGCCAACCCACTGCACCTGCGCCTGCTGTTCGAGCACAGCGCTTTTCGTCGCGCGCCGATAGTCCTCTTGCACGCCTCGTATCCCTTCACCCGCGAAGCCGGCTATCTGGCCGCGGTGTATCCGAATGCCTATCTAGACCTCGGCCTGGCTTTGCCTTATCTGAGCCAGTCCGGGATGCGCTTCGCCGCGCGCGCCGCGATGGAGCTGGCGCCGTTGAGCAAGATCATGTTCTCCACCGATGCCCACCTCATCCCGGAGACCTTTTATCTGGGCGCCTGCTGCGGCCGGGCGGTGATCGCCGATGCGCTTTCGCAGGCCGTGGCCGACGGCGACCTGACCGCCGACGAGGCGGAGCAGGCCGCGCATGACGTGCTGCATCGCAATGCGGCGCGGCTCTACTTCGGCAAGCAGGAACCTGGCTCGCCGAACGGCGCGCCGTAAGCCCCGCCGGCGCGAACCCGCAACAGGATCTGCGACGCTATCCCCAAGACCGGCAGCTCAATCAGCGGGCCGATCACCAGGACGAGGGCGATCAGCGGCTGGTCGGGAAAGGCAACCAGCGCCACAGTCAGAGCCACCGGCGAGTTGCGCGCCAGAATTGTGCAGCATAGCGAAGCGAGGTCTGCATAGCGCAGCCGAAGTATGCGACCCAGGCTCAGGCCGAGGGTCATGTTGATGGCAAAGAAGGCCAGCAGCGGCGCCAACAGCCGCAAAGGCACAGCCGGGTCCTGGGCAATCAACGCGCCTTGCGAAGCGAACATGGCGACGATGGCCAGCGTCAGACAGGCCATCTGCCCCGCCTGAACCGCCGGCAACGCCTGCGCTTCCAACCAGCCTTCGCCGCGTGCGCGTTGGGCAACCCAGCGCAGCGCCGCCGCCGTCACCAGCGGCAACGCCAACACCTGCGCCATGCCCCCGGCAATGCGCTGCGCGTCCAGCGGGATCACTGCGCCGGCGAGCACCAGGAGATACAAAGGCAGCAAGATCAGTTGCAGCGCCAGGTTCACCGGCAGCAGCGCCATGCTCAACGGCAGGTTGCCGCGGGCGATGCTGGTGAACACCAGATACCAGTCGGTGCAGGGCGTCACCAGCAACATCAGCAGGCCGATCCACAGCGCCGGCTGATCGCGCAGGAAGAGCCAGCCCAACAGCCAGGCCAGCAGCGGCGTCCAGGCGAAGTTGATCGCCAGGCTGAGCATAGCGAACCTGCGGTGACGCAGCGCACCCCCGATTTGACGCAGCGGCACGTGTAGAAAGGCGCCGGTCAGCATCGCGATCAACAGGGGCAAAATCAGCGCGCCGGCCGGTTCGGCCAGCCCAGGCAGTTGCCCCAGCCCCAGGCCGGCGAAGACCGCTCCCAGGATGATGACCGGTTGCAGCCGCTCGAAGAAGCTCACGGGCCTGGCGCTACGCGCGTCGCCCCTCCAGCGCCTCGCGCAGCAGGCGGTTAATCAACTGCGCATTTCCCTTGCCCTTCGTCGCCTTCATCGCCTGGCCCACCAGGAATCCGAACACCTTCTCCTGGCCGCCGAGGAACTGGCGGACCTGGTCAGGATGTGCATCGATCACCTGGGCGACGACCGCGCGCAGCGCACCTTCGTCGCTCACCTGGGCCAGCCCCCTGGATTCGACGATGGCGCGCGGATCGGCGCCGGTGTCGAACATTTCCTCGAAGATTTGCCTGGCGGTGTTGGTGTTGATCGTCTGGCTTTCCACCAGGCTGATGAGCTGGAAGAGCTGCCCCGGCTGCACCTTGACCGTTGCGATGTCGGCCAGCGGTGTGCTGCGCGCCTTCATCAGCCGGAACACCTCGGTCTGAATCCAGTTGGCGGCGGCTTTGGCGCGCGCGCGGACAATGTCGGCCGGCGCGGAGTCGGCGGCGCAAGTCACCACTTGCTCGAACCACTCGGCCACGGCGCGGTCGCTCGTCAACTGCGTGGCGTCGTATGCGCTCAGGCCAAAGTCGCGCCGGTAGCGATCTTGCCGTGCCAGCGCCAGTTCGGGGGCGCGCTGGCGCAGCGCGTCCAACCACGCCTCCTCTACCTCCAGCGGCGGCAGGTCGGGCTCGGGGAAGTAGCGATAGTCGTGCGCGCTCTCCTTTTCGCGCTGCACCACCGTCACGCCGCGCGCCTCATCCCAGCCCAACGTCACCTGACGCACGGCCTCGCCGCGTTCCAGCAACGCCATCTGCCGGCGGATTTCATAGGCGATGGCATCGCGCACGGCGCGCAACGAGTTGAGGTTTTTAATCTCTACCTTTACGCCGAAGTCTGTGCTGCCCCTTGGACGCAGGCTCATGTTCGGCTCGCAGCGCATGGCGCCCTTCTCCATGTCGCCGGTGCTCACGCCCAGGTAGCGCACGATCTGCTGCAACGCGCTGAGGTAGGCGTACGCTTCGTCGGCGCTGCGAATATCCGGCTCGGTCACGATCTCCAGCAATGGCACGCCGCTGCGGTTGTAATCCACATACGACTTATCGCCGACGTGCGTGAGCTTGCCTGTGTCTTCCTCCAGATGGGCGCGGCGGATGCGGATGCGCTTGCGCGTGCTTTCCTCAGTCCAGTTGCCGGTGCTCAGGTCGCGCACATCCACCTCGATCCAACCATCGTAAGCCAGGGGATACTGATACTGCGAAATTTGATAGCCCTTGGGCAGGTCGGGGTACCAGTATGACTTGCGCTCCCAGAAGGTATGTCGAGCGATCTTGCAGTTGAGCGCCAGGCCGACCATGATGGCGAACTCCACGGCGCGCTTGTTGATGACCGGCAGCGCGCCGGGCATGCCCAGGCACACCGGGCACACGTTGACGTTCGGCTCGGCACCGAAGAAGCGCGCGCTGCACGCGCAGAACATCTTGCTGTTGGTATCCAGCTCGACATGGGTCTCCATGCCGATGACGACTTCATATTCCATACTTCGTGACCGATAGTGAGATTGGATTACAGTGAGGATCGGCCATGACGCTCATGACCGCTCACCAATCGCCGAAATTTAATCTCCGAGCTTCAAATCCGGCGCCACGTCCATGGCGAGATCGTCGCGCACGCCGCGCAGGAAGGCATAGTAGCCGGCTGCGCCGATCATCGCCGCGTTGTCGGTGCACAAGTAGAGCGGCGGGAACGATACCGCCGCGCCGAAGCGGGCGCGCATCTTCTCGCGCAGCAGTTTGTTAGCTGACACGCCACCACCCACCAACACCGCGTTCACGTCGAAGGCCTCGGCTGCCCGCGCCGTCTTCTCCACCAACCAGTCCGTCACAGCATCCTGGAAAGATGCGGCGATGTCGTTGACCAGCGCGCGATCGAGTGGCCGACCGTTCCCGCCCCCGTGTTCCTGCGCCAGCCGCAGCGCATGCGTCTTGGCGCCGCTGAAGGAGAACATATACGCATCGTTGGCGACGCGCACCGTGCGCGCGCCCAGCGATACTCGCGGGCGAGAGAACTGAAAGCGACGCGGATCGCCGGATTCGGCCGCGCGCTGGACGGCCGGCCCACCCGGATAGCCCAACCCCAGCAGGCGCGCTACTTTGTCGAAGGCCTCGCCCACAGCGTCGTCCACCGTGTGGCCGAGGAGCTGATAGCGTCCATGATTGTGCATCAGCACCAGCTCGGTATGCCCGCCGGAGATGATCAGCGCCAGCAACGGGAAGGGCGTCTCCGAATGCAGCACGCGGCGCACCTGCGGCGCGGACGGCGCCGGCGACTCGGTCGTCTCCAACCAGTGCGCGTAGATGTGCCCTTCCAGGTGATTCACCCCGATCAACGGTAGATCACGCGCTAGGCAAATGCCCTTAGCGGCATTCACGCCGACGACCAGCGAACCGGGCAACCCTGGTCCCTTCGTCACGGCGACGGCGCGCAGCGAATCCCAGCTCGCCTTGGCCTCGGTCATCGCAGCATCTATGACCGGGGCGATGGCCTCAACGTGCGCCCGCGACGCCATTTCTGGGAACACGCCCCCGTAGCGGCGATGCAGCTCCATCTGCGAGGCGACGACGTTCGACCGGATGAACCGGCCATCGTCAATCACCGCGGCAGCGGTCTCATCGCAGGAGGTTTCGATGGCTAGAATGCGCACGGGCACGGCAGGCGATTATAGGTTGGAGGGTGGAGGAATGGGGGCGTGAGCGGAAGCATTGGATTGGGTGGGCGAAGGCAATGCCTTCGCCCACCCAATGCAACCACAGGAGTTAGATAATTGGCATATCGCCAAAGACCATTCCGCCGGAACATTCTCTATTCCTATCCACCGACCTCATCCATGTTGTCAAGCCCATCTTCAATCTCCAACGCTCAATTCTCAACGCCTCATCCCCGGCCATTCATCCCTTCGCAGCCGGCCGAATGGCTACCGGCGCGTATCGTGCTGATGTGCGAGCCGGGCATTGAGACGTTATTCTCCATTCTGCATACCGACGCGGCCAACTTTCTGTTTCCCTTCTCGTTGACTCGGGGGCGCGAGGAGCACCGCGCCTACCGCCGCGCCCTCGAAACGCATGGCGCGCAGGTGATTGACCTGCGCGAGCTGCTGACCCAAGCGGATCGCGCGAGGCTGGTGCAGTGGGCACATCAGGCGGTGACGTTTGACTTCGACGCGCAACTGACGGACGAGGAACGCGCCGGCGTCATGACGCAGCTCGACGCAGCGCTGAACGCGCTGGACGCTGGCAGCCTGGTGGATGTGTTAATGCTGCGCCCCACGCTGCAAGTCGCCCGCGACGATGCTTCCCTGGACACGACCACGCGCTTCAAGACGCGATTCACGCTCGCGCCCCTCAGCCCCTACTACACCCGCGATCCGCTGATCACCACGCGCGCCGGCGTAGTGATCACCCGCCTGAAGCTGGCTCAGCGCGCCGCCGAGAACGACCTGGCGGCTTACGCGCTGGAGGTGCTCGGCATCCGGCCGATCTATCGCGTGCAGGCGCCCGGAACGCTGGAGGGAGGCGACTTCATCCCTTGTGGCGACTTCGTGCTGCAAGGCCAGGGGTTGCTAACCAACGAGGATGGCATTCAACAGTGTCTGGCACAGCGCGTCTACGGCTACGTCGAAGTCGCCGTGGTCGAAGACCCGCGCATGGGCATGGACGAGATGCACCTCGACACCTATTTCGCCATGCTCGACCGCGACCTGGCCATCTGCGTGGATACCCGTCTGGACGGCGACGCCGAGCCGGCGGTGAAGGTGTATGCACCGCAGGGCACGCCGACGGACTTCGCCTACGCGCTGACGCGCACCATGCTGTTCTCGCGCTACCTCAAGGAGAAAGGCATCCGCGTCGTCCCATTCAGCAAGGCCGAGCAGGAACACTTCGCTGCCAATGGCTTGCTGATCGCGCCGCGCAAGCTCATCGCCGTGGCGCGCGCCGGAGAGCCATTTTTGCAGCGCCTGCGCGAAGCAGGCGTAGAAGTTCACCGCATCGCTTTCGACGCCCTCACTGGCGGCTATGGCGGCCCGCACTGCTCCAGCCAGGTGCTAGTACGCGGCTGAGCCAACCTAACGATGCCCACAGCATCGGTGTGAGACGCGGACGGCGACCGTGCGGAGAAAGCCCCCTGGCAGCCGTGGGGCGGATCAGGGGCTGGCGCGGCCGGAAGAGGCGTCGCCTTGGGGCTGCTGCATCATGCGCCGCAGGCGTTCAGTGCGATCCCGGATTTGCATGAGCGATTCGGCCTGGCCGGCGTCCACATCACCGAGCCGGGCCGCGATCTTGGCGGCCTGGCTCACATGCTTCTCCAAGCACACGAAGACATCGCGCAGTGTCGCTGCGCCTTCTTTCGCCGATTGCAACTCGGCCAGCCGACGATTCGAGAACTCGAGCAACAAATCCAGTTGACGGCGCTCGTCGAAAGTCAGCGCCAAGCGGGCTTCTTCGCTGAGCAATTTCACGGGATAGAGCGCGTCGTTGGGCTGACTGGCCTGGGCCGCCAACATGGCGATGGCGCCGGCCACAATGAGCGCGCCAATCGCTGCCAGGGCCAGGCACAGTAGCCGAAGTATGGACCGGGTCGGCAGGGCCGGTGTGTGCGTTGAGGTGTGCGAGCCGGCCGACGTGCGCATCGCCTGCGCCTGGGCCAGAAACGCAGCCCGCCCACGCACTGCTGCCTGTGGATCGCGCGGCGGGACGCGGTTCAATTTATCCAGCGCGGCTTCCAGCCCAGGGTCGAGAGGGGTCGGCTCTTCCGATCGGCGACTCATGGCCATTTCACCCCCTCGTCCATGATGACGTGAACCATCACGCGACGCAACGCGGCAGGCGCGCGATGTTGCAGCGCCTTGACCGCACCCACGGGGTCCGCGTCGAGCGAAACGTTCGAATATCGAGCGTGGCGGTAGTAGTCGGTGATCCAGTTGTGGGCGATGTGGTACACGTAGGCCTTCGAGTAATCGGTGAGGCCACCGCTGGCTTCAAGTATATCAAGCAACCGGCCAAACGCATCTGTCACGCACTCCTCCGCCAGCGTGGCATCACCGAGCAGTTGCTAGGCATGGCGATAGACTGCCGGGCTGAAAGTATCATACACTTCTGCCAGCCCAGCCGGGTCGAACGCGCGGACGCGCTCGAGCGACGATCGCCTATCCGCTATGCTGCCCACCGAGTCAGACGGAATTGTCGCCGCGGAGATACGGCCTGCCTAACGCCCACGTACCGACTACAAGCCAGGGATCGCAGTCAGCATTCCACGCTCGCAGCCGTAGCTCAACCATAGGGTAAGCTGGCGTACCTCCGTGCACCTCAACGCGTCATGAAGGTGTAAAGTCAGTTGCCCACGGTTGTCGGCACGGCCGGAGGCGGCCCGCCGACCCTCGCCGATGGTCGGCCAGAGCTTACCGCCGTTGGCATCTCGGGTAGTCGAAAGTGAGGGCCTGAGGCGGCCTTCGAGTGAAGCCACCTCAGGCGCATCAAGGAGTTTGCCATATGGGTAAGAAAGACCGCACTTGCTCGATCAGCCACAGCCTCTTGCAAGGCTTACCTCAAGATCGCCCCAAGCGCTCGAACTCGCGCAGTGTTCAAAGCGTGCCAGCAGCATCCCAAAAGACGACGATCCGGCAGCGACTGAGCCTGTTGGCCGTCGCCCTTCTGATCGTAGGCGCCGGATGGGCGACTCCGCCGGTGAGTAACGCGCAGGCGCAAACCGACCACCTGGCCGGCATTCCGTCTGCGTTTCCGCCCTTCCCGCCCAAGCCTCCCAAGCCACCCCCACCATCGCCGCGCATCGTGTCGCTCAAGAAAACCGCCGAAGCGAAGCCGAATCTCGCTCCAGGCGATGTATTCACCTATGAGCTTACCGTGCATAACAACACCAACGCTGCCGCCCAGGCCGTGCTATCCGACACGCTGCCGGCCCAGACCGAGCTGGCCGGCACGCCAGAAGTGGTAGTCATCACTCCAAGCGCCAGCCCCCTGACCACTATTTTCGACCCGACCATCGGTCCGCGTGGCACGGTGCGTTGGGAGGGCACGCTCACCGCCGGCGCGAAGATCAAGGTGATCATCAGCGTCATGCTGCTCAATTGTCCCGAGCCTGGCCAGGCGCCCTTCATCGGTTGGGACCGCAGCGTGAAGAACGTCGCTACGCTGCGCGTGGGTACGGCCGGACTGAGCGTCGCGACATATGCATTTGCTCCCGGTGGCTGCCGCGGTAATCCACCACAGCCGCCCAGGCCGGATCCCACACCTGTGCCTGGAGTCGAAGTTGGGGTAAACAAGTTCGCGCGCCTGCATGCCGATCGCGACCTGCCCGAGCGCGGCTGGCAAGCAAGCTGGTTGGTGACATATGGCAATCTAGGTGATCAAACTGCACAGAACGTGAACGTGGTGGATACGCCCAGCAGCAACCAGACGCTGACATTCGTGCGCAGCGCGCCGCCCATCACGCCCACGCGCGAAGGCGATTCGTATGTGTTTGGGGTTGGCGAATTGCCCAGCCTGAAAGGCGGCACCATCTTGCTGCGCACTGCGGTCGGGTTCAACACGCCGGCCGGCACGGTCCTCACCAACACCGCCAGGATCACAGCGACCGACGACGTCAACCCTGCCAACAACTCAGCCACAGTGACACTGACGCTGCCGTATCTGCCACCCATCATCACCTACCCCGTGTCAGGCGCCACATGCACCGGCACGATCACAATCACGGGCAAGGCACAGGGCGGTTCGCCGATTAGCGTCTACGTCGGCGATACGCTGCTTGGTTTGACCACCGCCAATGCCAACGGCGACTGGTCGTTTGGTGTGAACCTGGAAGATGGCTTCCATTTGATTCGGGCCGAGACGAAGGATGCCAGTGGCCAGCCGCGAAGCTCCAGGCCGGTGCTCCTCAAGGTAGACAGCTCGCTCACCTGGGACCCGATCAGCCTCAAGTTCGTCGGGCCGGGCGGCACCATTCGCCATCATCCGCGTCACTGGCAGGGATGGTTCGACGATTGGGGCTGGTATGTGCGTCTTGCGCCCAGCACCACCTACACGGTGAGCGTGCGGGTGTGCTGCACCGACCCGACTGCGGCCGTCACGCTGACGGTGCCCGGAACTGGCGTCGTCACGCTCACCGACCCGGATGGCGATCGAACCTTCACCGGTACGTTCACAACCGGTGATGTGCGCTCCATGGTGCGAGATTTGATGAAGCTGTGCGTGACGTGCGATGGCGAGACCAACTGCGCCTTCGGCCGAATCGTGCCGATTCCCGCGCGGGTTCGCGATCACGTCGTGGTCATCACGCCAGAGGGCTTCAGACCAACACGCCTGCACGTGCGACCGGGTGAGGTAGTTGAGTTCATCAACATGGATGAGACCGCGCGTTCGATTGGCACCCTGCCCAACCTGCCGAGCATGCCGGCAAGCGTCCTGCAGGCACAGGACTTCGATGCGGTATATCTGGACGTCGGCGAAAGCCATGTCGTCGAGGTGAGCGGCGCGACGACCTACTACGACGTGCAAAACGGCGAACACAAAGTCACCCTCAGCGTCGGCGGCGGCGTATACCTGCCCATGGTCAGACGGTAGGGTTGCCATCCGCCACGCGGGGCTTCGCAGCCGACAGAAGCCCTGCGTGGCGGGTAGCGGCGCAACTTGTGCAAGATAGCGAGATACTCATCCAGCTTCTGAAGCCGCTTCTGAATGACGTCCGGTTGGGGCATCGAGGACTCTCCGTTTATACGCCTGGCGCTGGACGGCGAGGAAAGGCTGGAAGTCGAGATACTCGCGGACGACCCGCGAGTATGCGCTGCCGCGATCGAAGTCGGGCGCATGATAGATGACCTTGTTCAAGCGCACGGCCTGATGCTTTAGCACGACGTCGTCGGTGTCGAGGAACACCAGATCAACGTTGCAAAAGCCGCGCGCGGCCAGATCGGCCAAAATATCCAAACGTCGTTCGCGAATCTCGCGACGACGTGGCCATATGGCGAGGTCAATGTCGCTGTCGGGGCGCGCTCGGCCGGCGGCGTAGGAGCCGAACAGATACACGGCCTGAATATCGGGATATCGCTGAAAGACCTCGGCAAGCTTCGACAAATCCACAGCCGGGATTATAGAGGTCGAACACGCGACGATGGGAATAGGCCGGTCGGGTTGAGCAGTCAGTTTTGGTCATGCGCCTGTACGGCCTGGGCCAACCGCCGCACCGCCTCTTGCAGTTGCGCCGGCGGATAGAGCGTGAAGGCCAACCGGATGGCATCCTCGCCGCCCTGGCCGTCGCAGAAGAACCGTTGTCCCGGCACGAAGGACACTCCCATCGCCTCGGCCGTCGGCAGCAGCCGCCGTGCCGAGACGCCCGGCAACCGCAGCCACACGAAGAAACCGCCGGCCGGCGTGTGCACTTCGCATCCGGCGGGCAGGTGGATGGCGATTGCGTTCAGCAAAGCGTCGCGCCGAGTGCGATAGGCGGCGCGAAGTTGCGCTACCTGGGGGTCGAATTCGCCAGCCTCGCAATAGGCGGCGACGGCCATGGCGGCGAATTGATTCGGCCCGCCGCCGCTGTCCATCAACCCACAGGTAGCGTAGCGCGCAATCACATCTCGGTCGGCGGTGATCCATCCCACGCGCATGCCGGGCGCCAGGCTTTTGGAGAATGATCCCAGCCGTACCACGCTGCCGGCCGGCGCGATAGACCACAGCGACGACGGCGTCGGTCCGTCGTAAGCCAGCTCACGATAAGCATCGTCCTCGACAATGAGGAAGCCCTCGCGCACGGCAAGCTGTACCACCTCGCGACGCACGGCGTCGCTCCAGCACTTGCCGGTCGGGTTATTGAACGTCGGCACGCAGTACAGCAAACGCGGACGCTCTCCCTCCTGTTTCAGCCGGCCAATGAGCGCGCTCAATGCAGCAACGTCGGGACCATCAGCGTTATACGGGACAGCGGCCAACTTGAGCGGTCGGTCGCGCAAGATGCGCACGGCAAGGTGATAAGTGGGCGACTCGACCATTGCCACATCGCCCGGCTTCGTGCACAGGGTGATGAGCTGATCGAGTGCGTGGGAGATGCCGCCGGTGATGGCGATCTCGTCAGCATCCGGCGCGCGTCCCTCGTGCTGCGCAATGCGATGGCGCAGCCAGTCGGACAATGGCCCCGGCCCGGTCGCATAGCCATAGCCCAAGGCATGTGCGCCGTAACGCGCCACAGCCCGGGCGCTCGCCCGTCGTATCGCGTCCAACGGCAGCAACGTCGGGTCAGGATGACCCAGCCCCAGGTCAATCACGCTAGGCCGCAGCGCGGCGTGCAGGTCGGATAGGTGATGAGGCGTCGTCACAAGGGCGTGCTGCGATCTGTCCGACACAAATGCGCGAAGCGCGGGTGCTTGCTCCGCGCTTCGACCAGTGGGAGCGACAAGACTCGAACTTGTGACCTTTGCGATGTCAACGCAACGCTCTAACCAACTGAGCTACGCCCCCGAAGCAGGCGTATTATAAACGATACCGCTCAACAATTGTCAGGCCAAATGCCCTTTCCGCCAAGGGGAAGCCTGTGCGTAAGAGTTCAGGGTTGTGGCAAAAAACCTGAGCGGTGCTAGATTTGTCAGCATCGACGCGCAAACCCGGATCGCCGAATTAGAAGCCGGTGCCACAGGGCATGAACTCCCCGTTTTCGATCCTCCGTGAAACGCGCCGTCAGGCCAGCTTGCTCAACTGGTTGATCGTGGCGTTGAAGTCTTTGGCGTATGGCGCGTGGAGTTCGAGCAGCTCCCCGGTGGCCGGATGATTCAAGATCAACTGCCACGCGTGCAGCGCTACGCGCCCCATCAGCGGCAGTTCCTCCGGGCTGGTCGAGCGGTAATCTCGCTTCAGTTGTGAAAGGAAGATTGGCCGGCCATCGCCGTACAAGTCATCGGCTGCGATCGGATGACCGAGCAACGCGGCGTGCACCCGAATCTGATGCGTGCGGCCGGTCTCTGGTCGAGCCTCGACCAGCGCGTAGCGCTTCAGGCGCTGCAACACGCGAAAGTGCGTCACCGCCGGCTTGCCCCGCACGGCATCCACCACCGTGCGATGACGCCGGTCGCCGTCCACCCGCAAGGGGGCATCGGCGGTGCGCTCCGTCCACGGTGGGCTGCCGACGACGATCGCATGATAGATCTTGGTGACGTCGCGCCCTTCGAACCATTCGCTCAGAGTGCGATGAGACGCCTCGGTGCGGGCAAAGATGATCACGCCGCTGGTGTCGCGGTCGAGGCGATGCACCGGCCACAGCCGGCCGAAACGCGCCTCCAGCATCTCGTGCAGATCACGCTCGTCGGGGCGCGCAGCGTCGTGAATCGTGGTGATGCCAGCGGGTTTGTTGACGGCGACGAGATGATCGTCTTGGTATAAGAGATCTATTCGGCGTGGGCGAGACGGATTCATCGCAGAGCAATGCGATCGGGCGCGTTCATGGCTGAGTGGCAGACGAACCGGATTGAGCCGGGCCGGCGCGCTTGAACCATGACACGCGCTTCTCCGTGCCGGCGCGCAGGCGCTCAATGTTTGGGCGAAGGGCAATCAAAATCAGGCCGAGCACACCCCAGCCATAAGCAGCATATGCCCAATGGGTCACGCCGAAGACGGCGCCGATGGTGTTGGCGATGGCAACCGTCGTGCCGGCCAGCATCGAGGCGATCGAGGCATAGCCGCCCACGAAGAGCATCAGCGAACCGATTACGAACGCAGGCAAGCCGCCCCACGGCCAAATCGCGATACTGGTGCCGACAGCGGTCGCTCCGCCTGCGCCGCCGCGAAAGTTTAGGAAACAGGATGCGTTATGGCCCAGCACCACGCCAAAGCCAGCCAGCGCCTCGGCCCAGCCTGCCGTATCGGCGATGAACTGACGCACGATTAACACGGCAGCTACTCCCTTCAGCACGTCGAGGATGGCCGTTGCCAGCCCAGCTGCCACCCCAGCCGCGCGAAAGACGTTCGTCCCGCCGGTGCGACCGCTCCCGAACTGTCGTACGTCAATACCCTTGACTAACTTGACGATGAGCCAGCCGAACGGAATCGAGCCGATTAGGTAGCCGGCCAGACCACACGCGATACTGATCCAGAATGCGCTCATGGCTTGTGATATGGTAACACCGAAGGGCCAAATGAGGCACACCGTAGCATGTCCCCGAGACACCATTCCACCAGAGAACTTAAGCGAACCCCGTGGGTGAAGGCAGTGCCTTCGCCCACCCTGACGCCTGCGAGGTTTTTGCCCTATGCATGAATGCACCCTTTCGACCTACCGGGATAAAATAAGTAATGCTCTCTGAGTCCGTCCAGGATTATCTGAAAGCGATCTACAGCCTGCGCCACGAGAACGAGCGCGCGACGACGAATGCGCTTGCGGCTCAGCTCAATGTGACAGCCGCTTCCGTCACCGGTATGCTCAAGAAGCTGGCCGAGCTGAAGCTGGTGATCTACGAGCCTTACCAGGGCGCCACGCTCACCCCGGCCGGCGAGAAGATCGCGCTCGAGGTGATTCGCCATCACCGATTGATCGAGCTGTACTTGACCGAGGCCATGGGCTATTCGTGGGATCAGGTTCATGCCGAAGCCGATCGCCTGGAACACGCCATCAGCGAGGAATTCGAGGATCGCATTTCGACTCTGCTGGGACATCCAAAGGTGGATCCGCACGGTGACCCAATCCCCACCAAGAGCGGTGAAATCGCAACCACCTCACGCCGCACACTGAGCGACGCAGCCGAAGGCAGCACGGTGCGCATCGAGCGCATCCGGGACGAGGACCCCGCGCTGCTGCGCGCAGTAGCTGAACTCGGCCTGATGCCTCAGACCATCGTTACCGTTGGACCGCGCACGGACGACGCCACGTTTATCGTCTGCCTGGCCCCCGGCCGGACCTGTCAGGTGAGCGATCAGATCGCCCGGAGTATCTTCGTGGTAGATGCCACATGAGGCATGCGACGCCGCCGGCATGCAAATTGACAAATCGGCCACCGTGAATAATATGCGCGCCACGCGTTTGTAAGCATCGTCGTTCTGACAGTTGTTGTGAGCGCAGCCCGCAGTCAAGCGATACGAGGAGGGTAGGACATTGAAGACGTTGCTTCGTATTTCGGCGGCAATTGACGCAATCACCGACCGGTTAAGCGGCCTGATCAGTTTCATCGTCGTCTTGACCATC
Source organism: Anaerolineae bacterium (assembly GCA_023511655.1). GTDB lineage: Bacteria > Chloroflexota > Anaerolineae > J036 > Brachytrichaceae > JAAFGM01. The sequence continues at coordinate 29,797 of JAIMBB010000003.1, read as the reverse complement.
GCAGCCGGATTTTTAAACGCCGCGCTGCGCTACTTAGGCCAAGCGGTCCAACGCACGCTCATCTCCAACGAGCTGATCCAGTTGCAGTGGTATTTGTTCTCCCTGCTGTTCCTGATCGGTTTCCCCTACCTGCTCAAACACAACGTGAACGTGCGCGTGGATTTCTTCTATTCCCAATGGGGGCCGCGCCGACGCGCGCTGGTGGATTTTCTCGGCACGTTGCTCTTCCTCGTGCCGTTTAGCGCACTGGCGGTCTACGTCAGCATCAACCCGGTGCTGACCTCGTGGGGGCGCTTGCCGGACGGCAGTTGGGGGCCGTGGGAGGTATCCAGCGACGCCGGCGGGTTGCCGCTCGCACCGCTTAAATCGCTGATCATCGTCGGCTTCGCCGGGCTGCTGATTCAAGGCATCGCTCAGCTCATCAAATACGGCGCAGTGCTGGCCGGCGTGCACGAGATGGAGGCCGCCGTCATGGCAGCAGAGGATGAGCAAGCAGCCGCCCAAGAGCTGGCACAGGAGTTTAGGGAGGAGCTCGAACATCGCAAGTGAGGTGACATTCCATGGAATTCAACCCTCAATGGCTCGGTATCTTGATGTTCGTCGGCTTCTTCTTCTTGTTGCTGACAGGCTATCCGGTCGCCTTTTCGTTCGCCGGCGTCTCCATCGTGTTCGGGTTGATCGGCCTGGTGATGGGGGCGTTCGACTTCAACCTGCTGCTATCCCTGCCGAATAGCTGGTTCGGCATCATGAGCGACAGCACGCTCCTGGCGATCCCCTTTTTCATCTTCATGGGCGCGCTGTTGGAAAAGTCAGGCCTGGCCGAAGAGTTGCTGGAGACGGTTGGGCAGTTGATGGGGCCGGTGAAGGGCGGTATCGCGCTGGCGGTGGTGATCGTCGGCACGCTGCTGGCAGCCACCACAGGCGTCGTGGCGGCGACGATCATCGCCATGGGGCTGATCTCGCTGCCCACCATGTTGAAATACGGCTACGACAAGGGCCTGGCCACCGGCGTGATCATCGCCTCGGGCACCATGGCGCAGATGATCCCGCCCAGCATCGTGTTGGTGCTGCTCAGCGATCAGTTCGGCGTCTCCATCGGCGATTTGTTCGCCGGCGCGCTGGTGCCCGGTCTGATGCTGGCTGCCGCGTATGCCATCTATGCGCTGGTGGTAGCCTATACCCGTCCCGGCAGCGCGCCAGCCCTGCCGCCGGAAGCGCGCACGCTGGGCGGTAAATCCTTGCTGTTGCGTGTGCTCAGGGCGTTTGTGCCACCAGTGGTGCTCATCCTGGCCGTGTTGGGCACGATCTTCGCCGGACTGGCCACACCTAGCGAAGCCGGCGCCTTCGGCGCGATCGGCGCGGCCCTCCTGGCAATTGCCAACCGGCGGATGAGCTGGAAGATCGTCTCGGACGCCGCCCTATCCACTGCCAAGACCACCGGCCTGGTGCTGATGATCCTGTTCGCTTCCACCCTGTTCACCAAGGTCTTGTATGGCCTGGGCGGCGATGTTTTGATTGACGAATGGCTGACCGGCCTGCCCGGCGGCTTCTGGACGTTCATCATCGTCGCCAACATCGTGATCTTCTTGCTGGGCATCTTCCTCGAGTTCCCGGAGATCACCTATATCGCCATGCCGCTACTGGTGCCGGCGGCCGAAAAGGTGCTCAACACGGTCAATGAGATGGGCGCCTTCGCCAACGAGGGCTACACCATGGTGTGGTTTGCCATCGTCGTCGCCATCAACCTTCAGACGGCGTTCATCTCGCCGCCGGTAGGGTTCTCGTTGTTCTACATGCAGAGCGTCGCGCCAAAGGAGGTGAGCACAGTCGAGATTCACCGCAGCGCGATTCCCTTTATGGTCATTCAGTTGGTCGTGCTGGTCATCGTGATCGCTTTCCCGGAGACGGTCAACGCGCTGGTAAGGGCATCGTTCAGGTAAACGACAACGGGCGGGAATGGATTCCCGCCCGTTGTTTTTATGATTCGGAGAGATCGGGGTTAACCCATCTTACCGAAGAGGAAAGACTCCATCGTGAGTTCGTTCAAGCCGAACCAGGCATCGCTCTCAGCCTTGAACTTCTTCCAGTTCTCGTAAATCTTCTTGAAATCCGGGTCCTTGGCGGCGAACTCGTCATACAGCGCCATCGCCGCCTTCTGGGCAGCGGTCAAGATTTCGTTGCTGTACTGCCTCACCTGCACGCCCTGCGCCGTCAGCTTGGCCAGCGCGGCAGCGTTGCGAGCGTCGTAGCGCGCCATCATGTTCTGGTTGGCTTCGGCCGCGGCGCTCTTGATCGCTTCCTGATACGTTTTCGGCAGCTTATTCCACTCGTTCAGGTTCACTTCTACTTCGAGCGAAGGGGCCGGCTCCCACCACCCGGGGTAGTAGTAAAACTTGGCCACCTTGTAGAAGCCGAGCTTCTCATCGTCATAGGGGCCGACCCACTCGGCGGCATCCACCGTACCCGTTTGCAGCGCCTGGAAGATTTCGCCGCCCGGCAACGTCTGCACCGTTACACCCAGGCGCTTCATCACTTCGCCGCCCAGGCCAGGGATGCGCATCTTCAGGCCCTGTAGATCGCTGACCTTGTTCACTTCTTTGCGGAACCATCCGCCCATTTGCGCACCGGTGTTGCCAGCCGGCCACTGGATGACGTTGAACTTCTTGGCGTAGGCTTCCTGCAACAGCTTCAACCCCTCACCCTCATACAACCAGGCATTCTGTTGGCGGAAGGTCATGCCGAATGGCAGGGCGGTGCCGAATGCAGTGATCGGGCTTTTGCCAATGTAGTAATAGGATGCCGTGTGACCGATGGGCACGGCACCCTGGGAAACGACGTCCAGAATGTCGGTGCCTCTGGAGAGTTTGCCGGCCGGGTTGGGCGTGATCTGGAACTTGCCATCGGTCAATGCAGCGACGCGCTCGGTGAAGTACACCGCGGCGCCATAGATAGTATCCAGCGCAATCGGCCAGCTCGTAGCCATCTGCCAACGGATCGTCGGCGTCTGGGCATGCACGATTGTCGGGACGGCGAAGGCAGTCGAGGCCGCGCCAACGGCTGCACCTTTGGCGGCTGCGGACAGAAATTCACGTCGTTTCATTTGTTTTACCTCCTGGTCTCACAAAAAGCCCTGAACTGGTGGGCGTTTTAGCACTTGGCGGTCGAGTTTGTCAAGTCGGGCGCGGTGCACGGTTGTGAGACGTGATGCGCCTCATCCGCCACGCTGCCGCAGTGCCTCGTATAGCGCTACTGCGCCGGCCACCGCCGCATTCAGCGATTCCACCTGCCCGCGCATGGGCAGGCGCACCACAAAGTCGGCCTTATCGCGCAACAGGCGACTTACGCCCTCACCTTCCCCGCCGACGATGAAGGCTAGCGCACCGCGCAAGTCGGTTTCATAAATCGTGCGCCGCGCCTCACCATGCAGGGCGACGATCCACACCTCATGTGCCTTCATCGCTTCAACCGCACGCGCAAGGTTCACCACCCGCGCCACGCGCATGTGCTCGGCCGCTCCCGAAGAAGCATTGACCACAGCCGGCGTCACGCCCACGCTGCGCCGCTCGCCGACCACAATGCCGTGCACGCCGGTCGCCTCTGCCGTACGAATCAGGCTGCCAAAGTTATGCGGATCTTGCAGCGAATCCAGGACGAGGATGAACGGTGGTTCGCCACGCGCCCTGGCCTGCGCCAAAATCGCGTCCAGATCGGCATAGGGATAAGCGCCCACCTCCAAGGCTACACCCTGGGCATGGGGAGAAACCGCGTTCAATACGTCGCGGCCGACCGCGACGATGGGCACGCGCTGTTGTTGCGCCAGCGCACGAATTTCGCGGATGATCGGCGCGTCCTCGACCCCTTCGCCGATGAGCAGGCGATGGATGGCGCGCCGACGCGCGCGCAAACATTCGCGGACGGCCTGGCGGCTATACAGTCGTTCCATGCAGCGCAGGGATCATTTAACCTCGATCGGGACGCCGAGCGCGGCTTCGCCGATTGGCGTCCCGTCGGCATCATAAGCCGGCATGCGCGTCCCATCCGCTTTATACAACCCAAACTTGATCGTATACGCGCTGGGCGGGAAGCCGGGCGGCAGGGTGATCGTGTAAGTATCGTTCAAGATCAGGTCGCCCGCGCGCCACCAGCGCGGCGCGAAGTCGCCGTTTTTAGCCCGGCCGTCGGCTTGTGGTTCCATCTTGTTGCCTTGCTCATCGAACAACTGCACAAAGGTGGTGTAGTCGTCGGTGAAATCGGCGGTCGCCAGCCAGTCCAGGCTGAGTGATATGTCCCGCCCCAATTGTTCGACCCGCACACCGGTGAGTAGTGCGTGCTCGAAGCGCTGGGCGAGGCGAAATTTCGGCGCCGGCCGCGCCACGTTCAGACTGGCGGCTTCGTAGCGTTGGCGGCCGGTTGCCTCGCCTCCGGGTTCGAACGTTTGCAGGAACCGCTGGGTGGTGAAGTCCCAGAATCCCACATCCAGCCACAACGTGCTCGGCGCGAGCTGAGTGTTCGTCACCGTGTCGTCTATGCGCAGGCGATAGCGATCGGCGATGATTTCTCCCGGGTGCCACAACGTGGTCTGCCACATACCGCCGCCGGGGTAAGTGTCCAGCACGTGCACAGGCACATCGCCTTTGCCGATAAGGCGGATGAAGGCACTGTAGTTCCGTTCCAGCGGCCGAAGCGCCTGCCAGTACAACGTCACGTCGAGCACCTCGCCCGGCGCCACGCGCTGACGGGGCGTATCCACCCGGAAGCCCAGGTAACGGATTTTGTCCTCGAACAGCAGCTCCGTCCGCCGGTCGAGCGTCGGCGGATCGTTCGCCGGCAGGCGCTGGGGCAGCGCATAGGCTGGCCGAATGTAGATAAACGGCGCGAGCGCTGTGAGCGCAGCCATGGCGAGGACAAAGGCGAGCAACCCTCCCTGCGCATAGCGCACCCGGTCGCGAAATGCGAAACGCGCCAGACGTGCCATCCCAAGCGCGATAAAGATCGAGATTGACGCGATGACCGGGAACAACAGCCGCCCCTGGCTGGCCAACGTGAGCGACGTCCAGCGCACCAACGCGGCCAGGGCGACCAGCAACGCGCTGGCCAGCATGAGGAGAATCAAAAATTGAGAATTGAAAATTGAGAAAGGTGAATTGGCTCGGCGAGCGGCTTTCAATTCATCGCCGATTAGCAGTAGCAACCCAAAGCCGGCCAGGATGAGCGCAACCTGGAGTGCCGCGTAAATCCACAGGTCCATCGGGATGTTGACAGCGCCGAACAACCCCCAATACGACTTGAAGAAGCCGTCCCACTCGCCGAGGAGTTCGCCCGGCGACGGTGCGACCTCGCGCGGGCCGGCGATGCGCGCCATCATTGTCGTGCCGGTGAAGTCGCCATACAGCGCCTGGTTGCGCACATACCACCAGCCGGCGATCAACGCCGCGGGAAGCGCCAGGGATATGGTCAGGCGGAACAAGCGAGCGCGGATTGCCCGGCGCTCGTCCGCCTGGGCCCACGCGCGCCGTGCCTCGTTTACCAGGACGAAGAAAGGCACCACGGCAGCCAGCGCCAGGCCCGAGGCTTTCGTCAATGCCGCGCCGCCCAACACAACGCTCAGCGCGAGCGCGCCGCGGACGCTCGCGCCGCGGCGGATCATTCGCGCGCCCAGCAGCAGCGCCAGGGTCGAAAGCGCCGTCGCTAACGTGTCGTTGTTCACCGAGGCCATGATGTGCACGAACATCGGGTTGAAGGCGACCAGGGCAGCGGCGAGCGTCGGCAGGAGCTGAGAGCCGAAGGATGAAAGGGGCAGCCTGCCCTCCTCCGACCTTTCAACTTGCAACTCGCGCGCCAGCGCATAGGTGCATGCCACCGTCACTGCGCCCAGCAACACGCCGATCAGGCGCATCGTCATGACGGCGAGAACCGTGCCGCGCCAAGGGAAGGATGCGGCCGGCGTGTGGATCAATTGATTCCAGTTATTCGTCGCGTCGGCGCGCCCCAGTTTGGCGTGTGGGTTGGGCCAGACCAGGTCGGCATAATTGCTCCGATCAAACGGCAGCGCGACCAGCGCCATCAGCGCGTAGTAGAGCGGCGGCTGGCTGCCCTCCTGGGCATAATACGTCAACGGCCGGGTAGCCCGGCGTTCTTCCTCGACGATGCGGCGATTGAGCGCTTCATCCTGTATGGGCACCCCCCGGCCCTGCGCCAGGTGCTCGACCATGGCATAGTGCCGGACTTCGTCGGATACATCGAGGAAGGGCGCGGAGAAGGCGTAAATCGCGCCAGCGATCGTGCAGACGAGTAGGATGGAAATGAGCGGCAGGTGAGCGATGCGATGCAAAAAACGACCTCATTCATATAATAGCGCAATGACCTCTGCGAATCACCGCCCGCCGCAAGGCATCTCCGCGACGTTTGCAGTGTTATTTATAGGTAGATCCCCATCAAGAAGAGGAGAATGAGAGAGGATATGGTGCACGTCGTCACCGACTCCAACGCTGACCTGACGCCTGAAATGGCGCGCGAGCTGGGCATCGACGCCATCGCGTCCACGTACGTGATCTTCGGCGATAAGAGCTTTCGCAGCACGGAGCTGTCGCCTGCCGAGTTCCACGCCATGCTGAAAAGCGACCCCAACTTTCCCAAGACGTCGCAGCCTTCAGTCGGCGATTTCGTTCAGATTTATGAACGCTTCAAGGGTGAGGAAGTCGCCTCCATTCACATCTCGCGCGACCTGAGCGGCACCTACGCCAGCGCCGAGTCGGCCGCCATGACGATGGGCGGCGACCCGGTCATTACGCTGGTGGACACGCGCACCGTAAGCGCAGCCATGGCTCTGTTGGTAGCCGAGGGAGCGCGCCTGGCCAAATCAGGCGCAAAACCCGCCGAGATCAAGGCCCATATCGAGTCCCTCGTCCCGCGCACCCGCATGCACTTCGTGTTGGAGACGCTCGAAAACCTGAAACGCGGCGGACGCATCGGCGGCGCTCAGGCGCTCATCGGCGGCGTGTTGCAGATGAAGCCGATCCTGACTATCAAGGATGGCAGAGTCGAGCCGCTGGAACGCGTGCGCACCTTCAGCAAGGCTTTTGCCCGCCTCAAGGAGATCGTGCTGCACGACCTCGACGCTTCCAGTGATCCGAAGGTTTTCTTTATGCACTCCGCGGCACCCCAACTGGCAGCGCAACTGGCAGCCGAGGTGGGCTCGCAATTAGGTATCAAGTCGCCCGTGGTCCTGGAGGCCGGACCGACCATCGCCACGCACGCCGGGCCGGGCGCAGTGGGTGTGGGATACATCGTGTGACCGGGCGCGGCGTTACACTGATTTGCGCCTGGCCTCCAGTTCGCGCAGCGTTCGTTCGTGGCTGGCCCGGGTGATCGGGAAACGCGCCACCAGGAACATCCCCGCGATCAAGACCACGGCCGCCGCCGGCCCCATCATCACCCGGATGGCGAGTAGTGCGCTGTCGGGCTGGACGATGGGCGTCGTCGCGCCCGGAGGTGGGGTGATGTAACCGGTCGCGCTCAACACCTGGCCAACCACGAACAGGCCAAGTGCCAGGCCGAGCTTTTGCAATAGCACGAATAGACCGTAGAATGCGCCCTCGCGCCGCCGGCCGGTCTGCAGTTCATCCAGCTCGATCACATCGGGCAACATCGCCCACGGCACCAGATAGGCAACCGCGACGCCCACGCCGGCCAGGATGGCCAGTCCGATCACGCTCCACGCCGGCCAGTCCGGTTGCACAGCGAACAGCACCAGCGACGTGGCGATCCACATCGTCATGCCGATAAAATACACGCCCTGTTTGCCCATCCGGCGGCTGACCGCGTTCCAGACGAACAACCAGACCAGCGCGCTGCCCTGCACCCCCAACAGCACCAGCGGCGTGATCTCCGGCGTCCGCAACCAGTAGGTCAGGTAGTACACGATCAAGGTGCTCACCGTCTGCACCACCAGCCACGAAAGCAGGTAGATGCCGGTGGCGTAGCGAAAGGCCCGATTCCGAAAGGTCCACCTCAAGCTCTCGACGAACGGCATCGCCTCCGCCTCTTCAGGGGTGTGTCGCTCGTAAGTGCCCAGGAAGGCGATGACGAAAGGCACGACGCACACAATGGCCCACACCAGCGCCGAGACGGCATAGCCGGTCCGGAGGTCCGTCCGTGCTGCCACCGCGTCCACGATGATGGGATGGGTGACCGCGGCAATTAGCCCGGCAGCGATGCTGAAGGCAAAGCGATACGAGTTTAAGCTGGTGCGCTCGTCATAATCTCGACTGAGTTCCGGCGTCAGGGCGGTATAGGGCACATTGACGACGGTGAACATCGTATCCAGCAGCAGGGACACGACCAGGTAGTAGGCGAACCTGGCGGCGTCGCCGAGTTGTGGCACCTGGAAGAGCAAAAAGAACGCCAGGCCGAACGGCAGCGCGCCAAATAGAAACCACGGCCGCCGGCGGCCCCAACGGGTATTGATGCGATCCGAGAGCAGACCGATCAACGGGTCGTTCACCGCGTCCCAAATCTTGGTGATCAACAGGATGACGCTCGCAGCGGCCGGCGTCAGTCGCGCCACGTCGGTGAAGAAGTAGAGCAAGAAGAAGCTCATGATAGCCGTGGCGACGGCCGGGCCGACGTCGCCACAGCCAAAGGCCAATTTGGTGCGCAGCGGAACTTTCTCGGCAGGTGCGGGGAGCGTCGTGTTCATGGCGGGCTTTGATGCGTGACCAGGTGTGTCCGTGACGATTTCAGTCGGCGGAGGTCAAGACCAATTGACCGGCGCTTAGGTCGCTCAGCATCCGACGAAAATCGTCGGCACTGTCTGCGGCGATGATAAGCGAAAGCGACACGCTTGCGCCGAAATGCTCACCATCCAGCACTACGTCGCTGCGCGTCGCAATCGAGCGCTTGACGCGCTCATACAACGGATAGGGAACTTCAAGCAGAAAGCGCCTACGCTCTATTCGTTCCGCGCGAGGCAGCACATCCAGCGTTGCCCTGAGGGCACCGCTGAAGGCTCGAACCAGCCCGCCGGTCCCCAGTTTGATCCCACCGAAATAGCGCGAGACCACTGCGGCGACATCGCCCAGCCCACTACCCTGCAACACTGCCAGCATAGGCCTGCCGGCCGTGCCGCTTGGCTCGCCGCCATCGCTGCAACCGTCTATCACGCTTGAGCCAAAGCCGACGCGATAGGCATAGGCATGCGAACTGGCATCATCCAGCTCAGCTTTGATGCGCCGGATAAAACGAAGAGCATCTTCGACAGAGCGCGTTTCGGCCACCGTGCAGATGAACCGAGAGTTCATCACCCAGGTTTCGACTCGCGTCTCAACAGCAGGGATGGGATACCGTGCGGTCATCGCGGGCTCAGCGCGTCAAGTTTACACAGGAAGGCGCAAACGGCCAGCCGAGACCAGTTGCCGATGGCAACGACTCCTGGCCGGCTCCTGGGAGCCTGGATGAGACGCGTTGGGCAGGAAAGCCGTCAGGACTTTCCGGCGAACGCGTGCAGAGTTGCACGCGGGTTGCGACTATTCAGGCGTAGGGGGAGGGAAAGCCTACAAAAACAAGAGGTTGTCATTCTGAGAAGCCCTTCGGACCGGGAGATCCGCGAGGGGGGGAGGGAAAGGACCTCCAAGTCGCCAGGCTCCTCAGAATGACAACCTCTTGTTGTCGAAACCCCTCTTCTCAAGGCACCACACCAGGACTCGGAATCGCTTGGTCACGAAAATCCACCGCGCAATTATCCGTGTCCAGGCTCGGCGGCCATCGCTGCAGCGTGTGCCCCGCCGGGATCGCAGCCGGGTACGGATTTACGCCCGGCACATTCCCACTAAGCCAGACGACTGCATCCACAATTCTATCATCTTTGTCCAGCAAGACAACCTCGTCGCCGGAATTGGCAAGGCCGATCGTGCCTTGAGCCCAGGCAGGATAAGGTGACAGCTCGGGGACGGCCGGGTCGTAGTCACTCAGCTCGTAGTCGGGCTTCTTTCCCCAATCAGCAAAGTAGGCTGCCGCATTTTGGGCGACCACGATGGCCTGATTAGGTTGCAGCATCGCGTTGGCCGGAAAGGCATACATGCCCTCGCCGGTCGAGCCGCGCACGGCAGCATCGCCGATTTTATAGTTGCCAATGGCGATCGGGAGCGGCGTTGGGTTGTAGATCTCGATCCACTCCCGCCCTGCTTCGCTGCCGCCGGATGGATTGACCAGCACTTCACTGATCAGCAGGTAGTTGGCCGGGCGGTGATCCTTCGCCACTATGGGCAAATATATCGGTCGCGCGAGCTGGAAATCGCGCATGAAGACTTCGCGCAGATAGGCATACGCCTCGCTCGATTCGATCAGCACGCTCATTTCGCGATTGCGCTTGGCGCTGACCTCGGTGCCGTTCCAGGAGCCGATTTGGGTGAAGTGGCGCTCCCCCAGCCGCAGCATGATGAGCTTGTTGTGAACGCCCAGGCCGGCCGGGTTGCCGGTGGCCGCCTGCACATCCCATCCGTGAGTTCGCGCCATTGCGAGCACGTACTGCATAGTCGCGAAGTTGCTGCGCACTTGCGACGGATTGTCGTAGTAGCTATCCAGCAGGATGCGCACGGTCGCGCCGCGCGCCGCCGCGTTCAGGATGGCGAGCAGGCGCGGGTTGGGGTCGTTATCGGGCGTGCTGGACGTCACACCCCAGTAGTGGGGTTCGTCCAATTGCTCAATCAGGATTTCGTCCCCTGCGCCGGCACGGTTGAGCAGGCCGACGATGCCGATCGTCGAAGCGAGATGATTCTCCGGCGAGCTGAACAGGGTCATCGAAACCGGCCCGGCCACTTCGAAGGGCGCAAACCGCACGGTGTAGCTGATCCCGCCCGAGGCATAGTCCGGTATGAACCCCGCGGGCGGCGGGCCATAGGGCGCACACGTGCTGCACCAGCGGGTGATGTCGAGGTTGGCCGAGTTGATGTCGGCGTCAAAAATGTCCTGCGCGCGGGCTACGATCGTGGACGCGTCGGTCACTGCGATCAAGCCGCGCTGCCCGAGCGTACCATCGCTCTTTTCGTCGTCGGGCAGCCCGCGTGGGCCGAAATTCTCCGACCCGATCAGCAGCCAGGCACCGTCCACGATGGCGAACTTGGCGTGCAGGAAGGCATAGCGCGTGTGCACCTTGTCGGCTGGCACCGACCGCATGAACCAGCAACCGCTCCGGCCGGATGGATCCGCGTCGGTAATGCGCTGGCAGATCCAGCGCGTTTGGTCCTTTAACCCGCCGACCGGCGCGCCGTCCAGCAACACACGCACGGTGACGCCGGCTGCGGCCTTCGTCGCCAGCAACTCGCCTATCCGAGCCTGTTCGAAGGTGAACGATGCGAGGTCAATCGAGCGGATCGCCGCGGCCAGCGTTTGCGCCACGACGTCATAGCTGCTATCCGGCGCGACGGCGAGCTTGAGCGAGCCGCTGCCGACGGCCGGGATGAAGAATCGCTCGATCGGCCAGCCCGGATAGATGGGTTTGCGCGCATCGGCCGCATCGCCGCGATCGTTCCACCAATCCTGTGCGGCGTCGGTATCCGCCACCGGCAGGCCGGTTGCAGGATTCAGCCGGCGCATCAGGATCTGCCCGTCATCCGGAATGGTCTGCGTCACAGTGTAGGGTTGCAGCGGCGGGCCGATCCAGCCAGGCTGTGGCGCGCCGTCGCCGTATACGAGCACGTCCACGATCTCGGCGTTGGGGTTGATCAGTTGCAACGTCTCACCGGCGTTGTTCAACGAGAAGCTCGCCGTCTGATCGGCGACCGCGCCGCTCGAGAACGTGGCTGCGTTGTGTTGGATAAGAAAGTAGCCGTTACCCCCGATGGTGCCGCTCAGCGTGATCAGGTCGCCGGTAAGGCTGGTGATCTGCCAGCCATTGAGCACGATGCCGGCGGGCGAATTGTTGTATAGCTCGATCCACTCATGATTCGCATTGGCCCGTGTGCCGCCCCAGGCCACCTCGTTGATAACGACGGTGCGGGACGTCGGCGAAGGCAGCACAGCCACCGAATTCACAGCGCGCGGCGTGCCGGCGATGGCGTTGCCGTTGGCATCGAACGCCATCGGCGTCGTCACGCTTGCGTCGGCCCAGTTGTCGGCCGTATCGGGTGCGTCCGAATCAATGCGCTCCATCGAGCGATAGGTCGGGCTGCCCGAACCGGCATCCCAACTGCCTCCGCTGGCGTTGGCCGAGTCGAGCGACTCCGGCCGAATGCGCTCCAACGAGACCGAGCCGCCATGATTGGCGAACGTCAGCGTGCCGGAGTAGCTGAGCGTGGGCGAGAATCCGAACTGGCGGACGAAAGCGGTGGCGTTGTTGGCGATCCAGATGCGCGTCGCCGGGGGAAGCGTGAACAGCGGGAAGGCCCAGGTGCGGTTGCCCGCGTCGCGCAATACCCAGTTCGCGTCCAGGTTGACTTCGCTCGACGAAAGGTTGGTCAACTGAACCGCTTCGTCGTTGTTGCCATCGTAGCCGTAATAGGCCAGCGCGCTAATGACGACGGTAGAACTCGCGGAGGCGTCTGTCGCCGGGCGTGCCTGAGCCGGAAGGCCAGACGCGCTCGCCATGCACACCGCCGCGATCGCCAACACACCGTGCGTCGCTCTCACTGCTGACTCCCTTGCCCATCCGACTCGCTGCGCAGTCAACCGGAGACCATGAGTGGCCGATCAGCTTCAAAGGCGCTTCGACACCGCAAAGTATGGCCAATAATCTCGCACCTGACAAGCCGGATCACACCACGCTCAGCACGCCGCTGTAGCCAAACATCCGGCCGAAGACAGGATGGCTGACGACGACCTCGGTGTGAATGACGTGCTCATCTACTGCGCGCTCGACGGCGACGCTGTGAATGTGGAAGAAGCGGGGTAACTCGGTATAACGTTCGCCATGGATCAGGAACTGCGGGCCATCTGTCGTCTGGCGCAACGCCTGGCCGTCGGCGCTCACTTCCAGGGCCAGCGTGAGGCCGATGTTTGGCGGGCGGTTGAACGTGTCGAGCACGCGCGCCGGCCGGCCATCGCGCGCAGGACGGGTGAGCGTATAGCTGACTACCACGCTGCCAGGATAGCGGAACTCGCGTTGCCATTCGTAGCACACCTCGCCGCGGTCCACCAGGCCGCGGTTGCGCACGTAGACCGGCACCTGTCTGCCGGGGATGGGCATGAACGGTGCCAGAGCGCGCGCCCATGCAAAGCGATTCCAGGCCTCCATCGTGCCCTCGATCACCACTTCCTGACCGGGCGCAAGGTCATAGTGCCGGCGCAGCACTGGCGCCAGTCGGTCGAAGGTCGCGCCGAGCGCCATCCGAAACAAGGAATTTTGTTCCACGTTCAACCTCGTGCGCCGAAGATGGCCCGGCCGATGCGCACCATCGTCGCCCCTTCGGCGATTGCCACTTCGAAATCGTCGGTCATGCCCATCGAGAGGTGATCCAGGGGGAGTTCGGGCAGGCGATCGCGCAATGCGTCGCGCAGCGCGCGCAGACTGGCGAAGGTGGGGCGCGCATCCTCCGGCTGCTCGACAATCGGCGCCATGGTCATCAGGCCATGAATGCGGATGTTTGGCAAGGCGGCAATGTGGGCCACCTGTTGCACAAACGCATCCAGGCACGCCCGGTCGTGTTCCCAGCCATGGAGCGGGAAGCCATCTTTCGAGGCTTCGCCGCTCACGTTGCACTCAAGCAAAATCGCCTGGGCGCAGCCGACTGCCAGGCAACGCGTGCTCAACTTGTCGGCCAGCTTCAGCGAGTCCACCGAGTGGATGAGATGGAAGCGGCCGGCAGCGTCGCGCGCCTTGCGCGATTGCAAATGACCGACTAGGTGCCAGCGCAGTTCGGCGTCGGTCGTCCCGGATCGGTCGGCGACGAGCGATTCGACGCGGCTGATCTTCACCAAAGCCTCCTCAACCCGATTCTCGCCGAAGTCGCGCTGGCCGGCCGCAATGGCCTCGGCGATCGCTTCGGGTGGGAAGGTCTTCGAGACCGCGACGAGCGTGACGTCGGATGGCGGACGATTGGCGCGCAAGCAGGCCTCGGCGATTCGCTCGCGCACCTCCGCTAGCGCACGCTGGATGTCGGGCATGGCTGCAGATCACAAGCCGTCATCAGCCGATCCCGGGGATCGGCTGGCGGTAGACCGTGGTGGGCGTGGACTGCCCGACGGCCATCATCACGATGAAGTTGATGTTGACGTGGGGTGGGCGCGTGGCGCAAAACACGATCGCATCTGCCACGTCGTCGGCCGTCATCGGCTTCACGCCTTCGTACACCTTTTTAGCGCGCTCCGTGTCACCATGGAAGCGTACGATGCTGAACTCAGTTTCCACCAGGCCGGGATCCACCGACGACACGCGGATGGGCGTGCCGAGCAAATCCTGCTTCAAGCTTTCGGTGAGCGATTTGATGGCTGCCTTGGCCAGGCAATACACCGCGCCGTTCTGATAAGCGTAATGGCCGGCCACCGACCCCAGGTTGATCACGTGGCCGCGTTGACGCTCGATCATCCCCGGCAGGATGGCGCGCGTCACATATAGCACGCCTTTGACGTCGGTGTTGATCATCTCTTCCCAGTCATCAATCGAGCCTTCCTGGAACTTGTTCAAGCCGCGGCTGAGGCCGGCGTTGTTGATCAGGATGTCAATCTCGCGGAAATCGGCGGGCAGCGAGGCGACAGCTGCCTCGACAGCTTGCCGGTCGGTCACGTCGAGTTTGATGATGTGCGCCGGGACGGGCAGCGCCTCGGCCAGCTTTTGCAGGCGTTCATAGCGCCGCGCGCATAGCACCAGCTTCGCGCCCTGCGCGGCGAAGGCCTTCGCGCACGCTTCGCCGATGCCGCTGCTCGCGCCCGTGATGAAGACGATCTTGTCCTGAAGGGAGATGCTGCTCATAGCAGCGCAAGTGTAAATTGAGAATCGAGAATCGCCAAAGGAGCGGGCTTGCACCGTGCAACTCGCAGCCGCTTGGGCTGCGGGTTGCGATCTGGAAATCGCCCGACATTCAATTCACCGCGATCTCGACCTGGCCGGTCATGCCGGGCAAGAGAAGTTCGCCCGTCGGGTCAAGCGCGATGATGACGGTGAACAACGCGTCCGCGCCGAGCACACCGGACGACAGAGGGAGGATAGCGTGCACCCGGCCGGTGAGGGGGGTCTGCACCGCCCGCAGGCGCACCAGGGCCGGCGCGCCGATTCGCACGTCGGCAATGTCGCGCTCGGTCAGGTTGGTGGTGCGCAGACGAATGTTGTCCAGTCGCAAGAGGGTGACCGCCGGCGTGGTGGGAGCGGCTATGGCGCCCGGGACGATATTCACCTCTTGCACAGTGCAGTCGCAGGGCGAGACGAGGCGCGCCTTGTCCAAATTGCGCTTGGCGCGCACGACGGCAATGCGGCTCTGCTCCAGTTGCAGCTCCGAAACGCGCTTCTGCTGCTCGGTGACACCGGCTTCCAGTCTGGCCAGGTTGGCGCGTGCCGCAGCCACATCGGCATAGGCCTGTGCCAGGCGAGCCTGCGACGGAGGCTTCTGCGCGTCCTGATAACGCAAGTAGGCCACCCGCTCGTTTTGTTCTGCGCTGGCGACGTTGTGCTGCGAATATTTGCAGTCGGGGTCGTTGGGCGTGACTTTGTCTGCTTCCGGCTGGGACGCCGACCAGCCGCATTCCACGTCTCGGCCGATCTGTGCCGAGTAGAGCTGGTTGCGCGCCTGGTTCCAGTTGCGCAGCGCCTGCTCGATCTCGAAGGGCGATGGGCCTCGCTTCAGTTCCTGGTAGCGCGCGGTTGCCGACTTGAGCGCCGCGCGCGCACTGTCGAGGTCGGGCTGGCCGGCTGGCGCCTGCGATTGCCGCACCTGTGCCTCGGCCAGGGCGAGTTGCTCCTGGGCCTGTTGTAACGCGTTCCGCAGTTGGCTGTCGTCCACCTCGGCAAGCACCTCGCCGGCTTTCACCTTCTGCCCCCGGACCACGTTCACAGCAACGACGCGAGCGTTGACGTCGAAGCTGAGTTGGAGCGGCGGCGTGGCTAGGGCCAGCGCGCCCTCGGCGATGATCGTCGTGCGTGGGGCAACGGCCTGCGTCGGCAACGGCGAGAGCGTGCCAACTGGGGTAGCCGCCCCGGGGAGACCTTGCCCCGGACCGGGCACCGCGGGGCCACAGGCCGCGAGCCCAAAGACGAGACCGGCAAGCAAGGTCGAGCGCGCCAATCGAGAGACCATCACCCGACTTTATACGATCGAATCGTCTTGCAGTCGCAGTCTATCGCGCCGTCCAACCGAGATCGAGCATATGGGCAGCGCCGGTGATGATGCTGGCTTTGTCCGAGGCCAGATACAGGGCGAACTCGGCGATCTCCTCCGGTTCGATCAACCGCTTGATGGCCGCGGGCGCGAGCATGACCTTCTCGACCACTTCGTGCTCGGGGATGTTGAGCGTGCGCGCCTGGTCGGCGATCTGCTGATCCACAATGGCGGTGCGGACGTAGGCCGGGCAAATGGCGTTTACGGTCACACCGAACGGTGCGGCTTCCAGGGCGACCGTCTTGGTCAGCCCCATCAAACCGTGCTTGGCGCTGATGTAAGCGCTCTTGAACGGACTGGCCACGACGCCGTGCAGGCTGCTGATGTTGATGATGCGCCCCCACCGGTTGGCCTTCATCGTCGGCAGCAGATACTTGATCAACTGAAACGGCGCAGTCAGCATCACCTGGATCATCCTGTTCCAGGTGGCCTCGGGGAACTCTTCCACCGGATGGATTTGCTGAAAGCCGGCGTTGTTGACGAGAATATCCACACGACCACCGGCTGCTTCTAGCGCAGCCTGCGCCAGCCGCTTGACCGCTTCCTGGTCTGCCAGATCGGCCTGCAGGAAAGGAGCGCCGAGTGCATCGGCGATCTTTTGTGCGCCTGGCGCCAGGTCGTGCAGCAGCACGCGCGCACCCTGGCGGGCGAACGCTTCGGCGATGGCCCGGCCGATGCCGCTGCCAGCGCCGGTGACGAGCACGGCTTTACTTTGGAAGGTCATCGTGTTTTCGCTTGATGGGAATGACAAGACGAGTTGGCGCAGCGCGCTCAACGCCCCTGCGCCGTGCGATCCTCTGCCAGGCCGCGCGCAAACTCGACGAAGAACTGCAACGCCTGCGGATTGGCCACCGAGCCCAGGTTCACCGCCTTCTCCACAGGCGCGCCGAGCAGAAGTTTCTTCACCGGCACTTCCATCTTCTTGCCGTTTAGCGTGCGCGGCACCTCGGCGATGGCGATCACGTCGTCGGGCACGTGCCGGGCCGAGAGCTGGGTGCGGATGGCGTGCTTGATCCTGGCGATCAGCGCGTCATCGAGCGCGATGCCCTCGCGCAGGACGACGAACAACGGCATGTACGACGGCCGGCCGAGCACTTCCAGGTCAACCACCAACGCATCAAGCACTTCGGGGAGGCCCTCGACGACGCGGTAGATTTCGCTGGTGCCCATGCGCACCCCCTGCCGGTTGATGGTGGCATCGCTGCGGCCATAGATGATCACGCCGCCGCGCGGGGTGATCTTCACCCAGTCACCATGGCGCCACACGCCCGGATACACCTCGAAATAGCTCTCGCGATAGCGGCGCATTTCCGGGTCGTTCCAAAAGTAGATCGGCATCGAGGGCATTGGCTCGGTGACGACCAGCTCGCCGACCTCGTCCACTACCGGCCGGCCCTGCTCGTCGAATGCCTGCACGTGCGCGCCCAGGTAGCGGCACTGCATCTCGCCTAGATGGACGGGCAGCAGCGGACATCCTCCCACGAAGGCGGTGCAGACGTCGGTGCCGCCGCTCATCGGCCCCAGCCACACCTCGGGCTTGACCTGCTCATACACCCAGCGGAAGCCATCTTCGGAGAGCGGCGAACCGGTGGAGCCGATGTGCCGCAGGGCCGAGAGGTCGCACGATTGGCGGGGGACAATGCCGGCTTTCATGCATGCAGCAATGTAAGCGGCGCTGGTGCCGAAGATCGTCATGCCGGTTTCCTCGGCGAACCGCCACAGCGCCATCATCCCATCGCGCCCCGGACTGCCATCGTAGAGCAGCACCGTACTGCCGATGAGCAAGCCGCCGATGAGAAAGTTCCACATCATCCAGCCGGTGGTGGTAAACCAGAAGAAACGGTCGTGCGGCTTCAGGTCCAGGTGAAACGTCAGCGCCTTGAGGTGCTCGATCAAAATGCCTCCCTGCGAGTGCACGATTGGCTTGGGCAGGCCGGTTGTGCCGGACGAATACAACACCCACAGCGGATGATCGAACGGCACGTGTTCGAAGCACAGATCCGCGTCCGCGTTGGGCGCCATGTGCAACAGGTCGTGCCAAGTCATTTGCCTGATTGGGCCGCTCGCACGCGTTGCCTCGGCGTGCAGATACGGGATGTGACAGACGCATTCCAAGGTCGGCAGGGCGCGAACGAGTTCATCCACCACCTCGCGTCGGTCGTTGGGCTTGCCGTTGTAGAGGTAGCCGTCCACGGCAAACAACACCTTGGGTTCGATCTGCCTGAAGCGATCCAACACGGCCGATGCGCCGATGTCGGGCGAGCAGCTCGACCAGATCGCGCCCAGGCTGGCGCATGCCAGGAAGGCGATCACGGCTTCCGGCATGTTAGGGAGGTAGGCAACCACGCGGTCGCCGGCGCCCACACCCAGTGCGCGCAAAGCGCCGGCGACGGCCGCCACCGCGCGCCGAAGTTCATCCCAGGAGATTTCGGTTGTCTCGGGGCGATGAGCGGTGGTTTCGGTGCGGAAGATGATCGCCGGGCGGGCGTCGGTAACGTTGCGCAAGACGTGCTCGGCGTAATTCAGGTGGGCGCCGGGGAACCACTGGGCGCCGGGCATATCGCGCCGCGCCAATGCGCATTCGGGGGGCCGCGAAGCGCGCAGCGCGAAGTACTCCCACTGCGACGCCCAAAACGAGGCGATATCTTGCACGGACCAACGCCACAGCGCGTCGTAGTCGTCGAAGGCGAGCGATTTGTGCAATGCCAGCCAGTCCATGTAGTGTCGCAGGTTGCTGTGGCGCTGCAATTCGTCCGAGGGCTGCCAGAGTACGGTCATCGCAGCCGGGATTGTACGCGCGAGGTGGGCAACATGGAATCCGGGCAGTCGTTAGAATTGCCGGTGTGACTTTTCTGATTAGCCGGAGGATGAAACCATGTCTCTCGCGACGAAATCCCGCGCGTTCATAGACTACGTGGAAGGCTGGCTGGACGGCCTGCCCACGGTCAAGCTTTCGAAGTTGATTGACGATCCGTCGCGCGTCGCGGTGGTGTCGGTGGATATCATCAATGGCTTTTGCACGGTCGGTCCGCTGGCCAGCCCGCGCGTGCAGGGCATCGTCAAGCCGATCGTCAAACTATTCGGCGATTGCCACGCCGCCGGCGTGCGCCACTTCATCCTGACGCAGGACACGCACGAGCCGGACGCGGTCGAGTTCAAGCAATATCCGCCGCATTGCGTGCGCGGCCACGTCGAATCGCAGACCGTCCCAGAACTGCTGAAGCTGCCCTTCGCCGACGAGTTCGTTGTGCTGGAGAAAAACTCGATCTCATCCGCCATCAACACCGGCCTCGACCGCTGGCTGGATGAGCATCCCGAGCTGAGCACGTTCATCGCGGTAGGCGATTGCACCGACCTGTGCACGTATCAATTGGCCATGCATCTGCGGTTGCGCGCCAACGCCCGCCAGCATCGCGATGCGCGCGTGATCGTGCCGGAGAACTGCGTGCAAACCTACGATACGCCGGTGAAGGTGGCTCGCCAGCTCGGCATCCCGGCGCACGACGGCGATTTGTTGCACGCGATCTTCCTCTACAACATGTGGACGAATGGCGTGGAGGTGGTGAAGAAGATTACGCGCTGATAGCCCGGTGCATTGTGTAGCAAAACCAATTGCTAAGGGATCTGACGGACAAAGAGACGCGTCAACTACTCGCCAACCTCAGCCTAGATGACCGGACTGACCTGCTCAAGGAGTTGCCTGGGCTGGCCAGCCAAAAGCTGCCAACCTGCCAGCCCAAAGGGCACTGACCTTCATCTTGGCGCCGGCCAGCGCACCGTTGATCACCCCCGCTGTCCGACATCTCCGGCGTGTTGATCTATTTCTCGCCAGCGAGCTGGCTGTTGAATCTGCCAGGCTAACTTTGCGTCGATCAAGACCCACGAGTGCTGAGCGTGATCCGGTTCTCGATCGGCACGATATAGGCCTCCGGGTCCTGGAGGAACTGTCCGATGCGTTGTGCGTGCCACGTCATAAACGGTCGGTGAACAACTGGCCCCAGAACACGGGCGAATCGCAGCCTGAACTTTCCGCGCAGTCCATCCGGCACGACGCACCTGTACACCCTCCTCGTTGCCGCGACGACGCGCGCATAAGCTCTCTGGTGAAGGGGATAGCCCGATTGTGAGTAGTGCTCTCCAGCTCAGACGCCTTGCATGAGATGAAATATCATGCCGCCGAAGACATCGCCGATCTGAGCCGCACTGTAAGTCGGCGTGAGTGGTAAATAGTTCCACAATTATCCATGCTGGTAAGCGCGATAGGCGTAGCCGTTGCCTGAGTGATGCACGAGACAGTGCGCAGTCAAGAACTTAGAGTAGAGTGGGCTTGTGCATTCCGTCTCTGTCACCAAAAAGTTGGGATGGTAGCAGCAGTAGAAATCCCGATGGAAGAACAAGCAAGCTGTGTTGACCGAATCTACGGTTTCCAGCACACATCGCTCCGACAGCCTGCCCGCCAGTTCTTCCGCCCAGCCTTGACGGATGGGGAAGGAATCCAGGTGGAGGGTGACCAGCGTGGGTTACTCCATCCTCAATGGCAATGCGCGCAAGATGATCCAGGTACTAGGAATGCTCCAGCATGCCGCGCAGATCGGTGTCAGGGATGTCGCAGATTCGAATCTGGGGATGCAGCGTTAGTCGCTCACGGAACTCGGGCGCAAGCCGATTGGCGCTCGCATAAATCGTGTACGGAACCCGCGTATATCGCTCGATCCGGCTTAGGATGTATGTCGAGCAAAGGCGCGGTTCGAACGCCAAACAGATAGACCACCAAAATGCCGAGCTTCATACGCGCAACCTCCTGGCATGCTCCACCGCCTGGCGAAAGAGTTGGAAGTCAGCGCGCTGGCTGTCGAATTCGACGTCATCCAACGAGATTCTTTTGTCCCGCGGTACATCGCGCTTCAACACCACGCCGTCGGCCAGACAAACGGGCAGTCCCTCTTGCCCATCGTGGCTGCAGTTCTCGATCAAGCCGTAGCACGTGTAACCTCCAATGCCATCGAGCGTATCGCCGCGACGCAGAGGTCGCTTGGCATAGGCGTATACATTGGTCCGAAATCCGCAATCGGGCTTCAGGATTGCCCGCCGATTCAGCGCGGCCTCGGCGACGGATGCCATCGCTTCGAAATGGACGAGGTGATACGGTCGCGCGAACACGTAGTAGGGACCAACGCCCAGCCGAGAAGGGAAGGAAGCCAGCGCTTCCTGCTGATAACGATCCTCGGTATAGCCGACGACGAAGACGCCGCCCTTCGGCTCCGCGCCAAGGATGTAGTCCACCAATCCCTGCCTCCCGTACCAGAGGGCATCGAAATCGAAATGCTCGAACACGTTGAGGACATTCACGGCGCGCGGACCGTGCATACCGGGGATTGTTGTTCGCAGACCCAGGCCATTGGCCAGCACGGCCATCTCGACGCATAGCTTGGTGCCATCAGCATACGACGTGCACATCCGGTAATCGAGCCCGCGCTTGTCCGCCTCGGGCACAATGCTGGTTGGGTTGGCATAGCGATCGAGATAACCTTTGATGTTGCCTGCCATCACCAGCCTGAATCCCATCAGTTCCACTTCGTCAATCAGGCGCCTGAGCACGGCGGGCTGGTCGCCATCGCATACGGTGTAGACCAGCCCTTTGTCCTCGGCCAGATGCGCGAGCCAGGGGCCGAACATCAGGTCGGCTTCGTAGTTCATCATCACCACGTGCTTGCCGTGCTCAAGTGCCGTGATCGCGTGGCGGCCGCCGGCCAGGATCGAATTCGTGGCCTCGATGAACACGTCGAGCAATTCGCAGCGCGCCGCCAAGTCGCCATCCTCGCAGATGGCCAGTTTGCCCTGGGTAATGGCGTCGTGCATCTCGTCCGGCGTGCGAACCACGCGGTAATCGCACTTGAATCGTTCCGCTGCCGCGATGGCGCGCTCTAGCCGTATGTCAGCGATCGCGACGCATCTGATGCCAGGGGTTATCGTGCTTTGTAGCAACAGGCCACGGCCGGTTGAGCCGATGCCGACGACGGCGACCCGAATCGGTTCCCTCAATGCCTTAAGTTGGGCTAGCAAGCCAAACATATCCTTTTGTCCTTGGACGGTTTATCCCGTCCCATCCTCTTCCTCACATGCCACGCGCCTAACCGCGCAGATGTGTGCGGAAGAAGCGCGTCACCCGCTCCATCAGCGTCGCGTAGTCGCGCCCGCGCAGGCTGTGACCGCCGCTGGGGTACTCGTACAACGCCGCATCTTTGCCCAACGCCGATAGCCTGGCATGCAAGTCTCGCGACCACGCCACGGGCACCTGCGGATCGCGCCGGCCGTGGTGGATTTCGACCGCGGCGCGCATGTCGCCCAGGTAGCCGAGCGGTGAGATGGCATCCCACAGCTCGGGCGGCACATCGTCCTCCGGCAAATATGAAACACCGCGAAAGACGGTTTTGATGCGCTCCACGTTCAACCGTTCGTCGCCGCTCATCGAGCCGTATAGGACGATCGCCTTCACTTCCGGGGTCACCGTCGCCACGCGCAGCGCGATGCCGCCGCCCATCGAATGGCCGAACAAGCCGATTGCTTCAGGCGATGCATCCGGCAGCCGCTTGACGTGCGCGATCAGGTTGAGCACGTCAAGCGCGTAGCTGGTGCGAAAGAGGTTGGCGCCGCCCTCCGCTTCGCCCTGGCTGCGACCGTGTCCGCGATAGTCGGGGTGAATGACCAGGAAGCCTGCGCCGGCCAGCGCGTCGGCGTAGCGCTGGGTGTAGGTGGTGGGAGTGCGATAGGTGCGCGGGTTGACGTAGCCATGCAATACCAGCACGACGGGAAACGGCCCCGGCCCCTTCGGCGTGTTCATGAAGCCGTAGACCGTCAGGCCATCGCTGGCGAAGCTGATGAGCGAGCGGGTGAAGGCACCCGTCACCTGCAGCGTGCGCTCCACCTTGAGGTCACCTGCGCCGTAGCTGCGCCGGCGCAGACCGGCGATGGTCAGGTGCTCGTAGGATTCCGCGCCAGCAGGGGGGCGCGCCTGAACGGGCGCGACGCTGAAGGTGGCCAGGATCAGCATCGCGCTGAACAACATCAGCGACAGGGGAGAAGAATTTCTTATCCTCCGATTCGCATTTGCCTTCCAGGTGGGAATCATGCGATCGTGTACTCCAGGATATAGCCGCCCGGGCCGCCCTCGCTGTGAACGGTGTGTGACCCTCGCCCCCACTTGTCAGCGCGGGTGAAACGTTGTTCAAAGAAGCCGACGGTGACGTTCTGGTCGAGGTTGAAGTAGTCGAACGCGTCAAAGCCCTCGCTGTCGGTCAGGATCACGTCGCGGGCGATGCGGCCGCCAATCACGAGCGCATCGCTGCTGGCCACGTCCACTTCGATCTGCTTGTCGAGCTTGGCCTTCGTGCCGTGTTTCACCTTGCGAAAGCCGCGCGCCGGCCAGCGCACCACCTGCTCGCCAACGTAGAATTCGAGCGCGAGATCGGCGGCCTCGTCCGGCTCCTCCGGGTTGAAGAAGGTGAGCCGGTTGAGCGTCACGGTAATGTGGTTGCGCCGGCCTTTCGAACGCACTGCCTCGGTGACGGCTTCCACCGCCTTTTCCACCGCCGCAATCAGCGGCTTGGCGAGATCGGGGGGTGGCCGGCGCGGCGCATAGTCCTGCACGAACCAGCCGCGCCAGCGCTCCTTGCCCGGGCTCGATGCGACCCAGTCGGCGTCATCTTTGCCCGATGTGAGCGTAATCTCCTGACCAGGCCAATTTACGTCGTAGATGTAGACCGTCATGTGTTTCGTCTTTTCGTCGTACTCGTAGCCATAGGCGACCACCTGATGGTTCTGGCCCAGCCCGCTCAGGTCGCGCGCGACGATCAACCCCAGCGGCACCGGCATGCCACGATCTATCGCCTCGCGCAGCTTCTTGAACTCGTCTTCCTTGGTGCGGCGCGTTACCCCGCGAACCAGGAAGTTGCCGGCGTCGGGCGCGAGCGACCAGGTGATGAACTTGACTGCGCTGAGGGTGAAGAAGCTATCGAGCTGGCGCTGATAGATGTAGTCGGCCAGGGGATGGCCGTCGGGCGGCACGCCTTTGTCGCCGAAGTCACTCGCCTTGAAGCCCGGCAACGGCTGTTTGGCCGCATAGTGGTCGAGCACGCAGTACGACATACCGCCGCACCGGCCGGCCGTTTGCAGCTTACCAATGCCGGGCACGTCGGCGATCTGGTTGACGAAGTAATTCGCGAATTGGAAGCCATTTTTAGCAGGTGAGAAATCCACTTTAGGCATAGCTACTCCTGATTACCGTTAGGGTAGCACAAGCACCGGGGCGACCACCCGAATCTCGGTGCCATATTCCACCACCACGTAGAGCGGCCTGGTCGGCGGCTCGTCCAACTCATACTGGAAGGAGAAGCGGCCGTTGCGGTTCGTGCGCGGGCGTCCGATCAACGTCTCGTCGGAGCCGTCCGGCTCTTCGCTCAGGCTGACCGAGAGCCGGGCATTGGGTGGCCAGTTGGCGCCCGTCACTTTGAGCTGCACGCTCGCGCTCAGCACGGCGGTCACTGTAGGCGAGAGCGGCTGCGTCGTCGCCGTCAACGTCGGCGTCGGAGTCAGGGTCGGCGTCGGCGGCTCCTCCGTCGGCGTGGCAGTTGGTTCCGGCGTTGCCGTGTCCGTCGGCTGGGGCGTAGGTGTGTCCGTCGGTTCCGGCGTAGCGGTAGGTTCGAGCGTGGCCGTCGCCGTCGGCGGCAGCGGCGTGGGCGTATCCGTCGGCTGCGGCGTGAACGTGGCCGTCGGTGGCACGGGCGTCGGCGTGAAGGTGCTCGTCGGCGCCGGCGTGGGCGTGCTCGTCAACGTCGGCGTCGGCGAGGCGGGGAGCGGCGTTGGGGTAAACGTGCTCGTGGCCAACGGCACAGGCGTGCTGGTGAGCGTCGGCGTCGCCGTCGCCAGCGGGATCGGCGTGAAGGTCGGCGTCGGCGCGATGGGAATGGGGGTCGTCGTCGGCGTGAAGACCGGCGGCGGGATTTGCGTCGGCACCGGGATCGGCGTGGCCGTCGGCAGGATCGGGATCGGCGTCGGCGTATTGGTCGGGAATGGCGATGGCGTGCCGACCGGCAGGCGGAAGATGTTGAAGCGGACCGACGCGACGCCAAAGCGCTCGAAATATTCGATGCGGAAGGAGTAAGGGCGCGCCGCCAACGTCACGTCGGTCGAGACGTCGCGCGCCGCGCCTTCCCGCCAATCGTCCAGCACCAGCACGTCGTCGAGCCACATGCGCACGCCATCGTCCACGCGGAAGGTGAATCGGTAGGTGCCCGGTGCGAACTCTAAAGCGCGCGTCCAGCGGATCGAGAAGTTGTCCGGCGTGATGCGCGAATCGGGCGAGCCGTAGCCCCAGTTGAAATCAATCACCGCATCGTTGCGAATGAGAATCGGCGGGCCGATCAGGTTCGGGTTCGCGTAATACTCGCCGCGCCAGTCCGGGAAAGGTGGAAAGACGATGGTCGTCGGCACCGGCGTGGGCGGCACAGGCGTCACCGTCGGGCGCTGCGGCGGGCGCGTGGGAACGACGCGCGTCGGCACCGGCGTCTGGGTCGCCGGCACCAGCGTGGGCGACGGCGCAGGCGTGGAAGTGGGGACGAGCACGGTCAGCGTGTCCGTAGCAAAGCGGCCAACGGTGCGCGTCTGCGCATACACCTGCCACACGCCCGGCGGCGTCTGGGTCGGAATAGTCGTCGCCAATTCGAATCGCCCCTGCGGATCGGTGCGGATCACCGCCAGGACGATGGACCCCGTGCCCGTGGTCGGCACGGTCGAGACCAGGCCGATGGTGATCTCCTCGCCGGCCTCCCAGTCCGAACCAACCACGTTCACGACTTCGCCGGGCAACGTGCGCTTCGGCACGACGGTGATGAACGGCAGCGGCACGGCCGGCGTGGCCGTCGGCGCGGCCGGCGTGGGCGCTAGCGGAAACTGGCAAGCCGCGACAAGCGCAGCTACAATTGCTGCCCCAACGACTACACCGACGACATTTCGAAATCCATGCCGTTTAAAAGCTTTCATTTCACTCCTCTCGCTCATGCATCCTTACTCTGACGAGATGCAGGCGGTCCGGCTGAATCGCCACTGACGATCCGCGGGAGACGCTCGCAGCAAGTCACATCATCGCTTCCACAAGCACCATTGTGCACCGAACAGCCTGTGTGACTTCGACCGCTGCTCGCCTTCCAGCCTCCTGGTCGTCAACTCGACGCACGACGCGCGGACGTAGAGAACACTCAGCAGCAGAGCTATAGGTCAATTTATGCGCAGATGGCGAAACTTAACAAGCCCTAAGACGATCTTCGCAATTTCTCAGCTTGGCGCGACGAATGCCTGGTTGCTCGGCACGAGCGAAGGGCTGTGGCGCTATACCGCCGGCGACGGCGCATGTGAGCCGATCGCCGAACCGCTCAAGGGCACGTTGCTCACGGCGGTCGCCGCGCATGGGGACGCCGCGTCCGAGTCCGCAGGGAGCCTGATCCTGGTCGGCGCAAGCGACGGCATCGCCTATTCCAGCGATGGCGGGGCGAGCTGGACCGCCGGCGCTTTGCGCGAGCCGGCCCAGATCGCGCATATCGTGCTATCGCCTGACTTCGATCGGGATGGCATTGCGTTTGCCGCGACCACCGGCCACGGCCTGTTGCGATCCACCGACCGCGGTCAATCCTGGGTTTACCGCAACTTCGGGTTGCCGGATCACGAGGTCACCGCAGTCGCACTCTCTCCGATGTTCGCCGTGGACGGGATGCTGTTCGTCGCCGTCACCGGCGGCCTGTTCTACAGCCTGAACCGCGGCGAGTCGTGGCGGTTGTCGCCGATCGAGCCGGAGGCGCTGCCGCTTGCGGGCATCGCTTTTGCGCGCAGCGTGCTGATCGTCGGCAGCGAAACGCGCGGCTTATACCACTCCACCAATCGCGGCGTGAACTGGCACAAGCGCAGCGCGTTCAGCTCTGGGCCGATCAGCGCATTGGCCGTCTCGCCCGACGAGACCAGGATTGCCGTCGCTACGCCGATGGTGGTTGCCTTGTCGTCCGACTACGGCGAGACGTGGGAACGCACCGAGGGTCGCATGCCTCGGGACCCGCTGGCATTGTGGGTGGGAGATGATGGCACGATCCTGTGCGGAACGCAGCGGGACGGCTTGTGGATATACGGATGAAAGTCGCAGTCACCGGTGGCAACGGTCGCTTCGGACGCGTAGTGATCGAGCACCTCGTCCGCGACGGCCACACCCTCGTCAACCTAGATCGCACTCGGCCCGAGGCGGAACCCGACCCCGCAACCGGGCGCACCACTTTCGTCGGCCTCGACCTGACCGATCTGCCTGCGCTCACTGCTGCCCTGGAGGGCTGCGAGGCAATCGTGCATTTGGCCGCTTTTCCGAGCCCGATCAACCTTCCGGCGCCCGACGTGTACGTGAACAACACGGTAACCAGCTACAACGTGCTGTTTGCTGCGGCAGAGCTGGGCATCCAGAAGGTGTGCCTGGCCTCCAGCATCAACGCCATCGGCGGAGCCTATAGCCGCCGGGCGCGCTACGACTACTTTCCCGTAGATGAACGTCATCCCACCTACAACGAGGATGCCTACAGTCTGTCGAAGTGGGTGATGGAACAACAGGCCGATTCGTTCGCGCGGCGTTACGAAACGATGACCATCGCCAGCCTGCGCTTCCACGGCCTGCACAAGCTGACCTCCCGTCGCACGTTGGACGACATCCATCAACTCGACGAAGTGGTGCGCCAACGCGTCGCTAACCATCTGTGGGCTTATACCGACATAGACGCCGGCGCGCGCGCCTGCGTCGCTGCGCTGCACGCCGATTACACCGGTCACGAAGTCTTCTTCATCGTCGCGCCAACCACGATCTTCACCGCCGACGTGAGCTCGGCCGAATTGGCCAGGCAGTTCTACCCGGCGGTGCCCATCGTCGGCAACCTCTCGGGCAACGCCAGCTTCTACGATTGCACAAAAGCCGAGCGATTGCTAAAGTGGAGGCACGAAGAGCCTTGAGCCTCAAGTTCTGAGCTTTGAGGCGCCAATCACCTCAAAACAAACCAAGTCGCTAAACAACCAAACCATGCAACCCAAACACCTTGAAGACAACGTCCGCACTTACTCACGACCGAGTGATTTGAAGATCACCGACGTGCGCGCGGCAGCGCTGCAGCTCACGCCCACGGGTTGGATGTGCCCGCTCATCCGCATAGACACCAACCAGGGCATCTACGGCATCGGCGAAGTGCGCGACGGCGCAAGCAAAAACTACGCGCTCATGCTGAAGCGCCTGCTGATCGGCGAGAACCCATGCAACGTAGACCGGTTGTTCCGCAAGATCAAACAGTTCGGCGGTCATGCGCGCCAGGGCGGCGGCGTTTGCGCCATCGAAATGGCCCTGATGGACCTGGCGGGCAAGGCCTACGGTGTGCCCTGCTACGTATTGGCCGGCGGCAAGTTCCGTGACAAGGTGCGCATGTATTGCGACACCCCCAACGAGCCCACCGGCGAAGCGATGGGGGCG
Source organism: Anaerolineae bacterium (assembly GCA_023511655.1). Lineage (GTDB taxonomy): Bacteria > Chloroflexota > Anaerolineae > J036 > Brachytrichaceae > JAAFGM01. The sequence continues at coordinate 958 of JAIMBB010000003.1, read as the reverse complement.
AAGCTGAAAAGCCGCATTGCCAGGGGCTTCACCTTCCTCAAGATGGATGTTGGGATTGATATGCTGGCCGGCATCCCCGGCACGTTGTGTGCGCCAGCCGGCATGTTGGAGACGCGCACGGTGATGCACCCTTTTACCCACATCCGCCTCACCGACAAGGGCATCCGCATCCTGGTCGAATACGTCGAACAAGTGCGTAGCGCCATCGGCTACGAGATTCCGCTGGCCGTGGATCACTTCGGGCACATCGGCGTGGAGGATTGTCTGCGCCTGGGCCAGGCGCTGGAGCCATTCAACCTGGCCTGGCTGGAGGACATGGTGCCCTGGCAGTTGACCGATCAATGGCGCATGCTGCGCACGAGCCTGAGGACGCCCGTGTGCACCGGCGAAGACATTTACCTGCACGAAAACTTCAAGCCGCTGTTCGAAGCGCGGGCCATCTCGGTGTGCCACCCAGATCTGGCGACGGCCGGCGGCATCCTGGAGACCAAACGGATCGGCGATCTGGCACAGGAATACGGCATCAGCATGGCCATCCATATGGCCGGCTCGCCGGTCTCCACCATCGCCGCCGTGCACAGCGCCGCTGCCACGGAGAACTTCATCGCCCTAGAACATCACTTTACCGACCTGCCCTACTGGGATGACTTCGTCACCGGCATTCCCAAGCCCATCATCCAGGAGGGATACATCCCGGTGCCGGAAGGTCCAGGGTTAGGCATCGAGCTGAACGAGGACGCCATCCGCGCGCACCTCACCCCCGGCGACCCGGCCGGCTATTTCGAGCCCAGCACATACTGGGACGCCGACCGATCGTGGGATCGGCTGTGGTCTTGAAGCCCAAACCACGGTTTGTCCCTACCTCACACCGCCACCCGTTGTAGGGGCGACCCTATGTGGTCGCCCGCACGACCGCATCGCTCAGGATTTGCTTTGTAGCTTGCGCTCCAGCCGCGGG
>JAIMBB010000294.1 GCA_023511655.1 Anaerolineae bacterium | reverse complement strand
TCATTCCCGCGAAGCTTGTCCCCGCGAAGGCGGGGACTGCGCGGGCATGACGATCTTGGCAGCGGTCATGATTAATTCAAGACTCGATAGCTGTGAACGCACCCTGCCTTCGCCCATCCCGAGGGTCCATGGTAGGATTGATCGAAGGAATTTACCGGTGACGATTCAGGGTTTGCATCACATCACTCTGGTGACGAGCGACGCCCGCCGCAACGTGGACTTCTACACTCAAACGCTCGGCCTGCGCTTTGTGAAGAAGACGGTCAACTTCGACGAACCCAGCGCCTATCACCTATACTATGGCGATCACGTCGGCAGCCCGGGCAGCGCTGTCACGTTCTTCGAATGGAAGGGCGTGCCGCAAGGCAGGCCAGGCATCGGCGGCACGCACCATTTTGCACTGACCGTGACCGACTACGACGGCCTGCTCAAGTGGAAGCGCCGCCTGCTCGACCTGGGCCTGCAGGTGAATGGGCCGTACGACCGGCACTACTTCAAGTCCATCTACTTCCGCGACCCCGACGGCGTGATCCTCGAGATTGCCACGCAGGGGCCCGGCTGGACGGTGGACGAAGCGCCGGACGAGATCGGCACGCATCATGTGGACCCGCCGCAAGAGATGATCGCCGCTAACCGCGATGAAGCCGCCATCGCCAGGTTGACCTGGCCCGAACCCGTGCCCGAGATCACGCCCGACATGGCATTGTCGCGCGGGATGCATCACATCACGGCGATCAGTTCGGACATCCGGCGCACGCACGAGTTCTTCGGCGGTTTGCTGGGCATGCGGCTGGTCAAGCAGACCTCGAACTTCGACGACCCCGGCTCGAAACATTGGTATTGGGGCGTGGGCGAGGGCAAGCCCGGCACCTTGATCACGTGCTTCGAAAGAGACCCCAAGCGCGAGCCGCACGCGCGGGTGGGTCGCGGACAGACCCATCACTTCGCGCTGAGCGTGCCGGACGAGAGCGCTCAACTGGCGTGGCGCGAGAAGCTGATCGGCGCGGGCTACCGCGTTTCGCCGGTGATGGATCGCGTCTACTTCAAAAGCATCTACACCAACGACCCCGACGGGCATATCGTCGAATTGGCGACGGCCGGCCCTGGCTTTGCGGTAGACGAAGAGGTCACCCACCTCGGCGAATCGCTCAAGCTTCCGCCGTGGCTGGAGCCATATCGCGACGACATCGAGGCCGGGTTGACGCCGATTCGATGACCATCATCCATCAAGGCCAGCCGATGCTGATGCGCGGCGCGCCACCCGACCAGGCTCGCCTCGCCATGATCCTGCTGCACGGGCGCGGTGCGAGCGCCGAAGACATCCTGTTGCTGGCCGCTGAGCTGCCGCAGTTGGAAGTGGCGTACTTTGCGCCGCAGGCAGCGAACAACACCTGGTATCCCAATCGCTTTGTGGCACCCGTCGCCACGAATGAGCCACATCTCTCCTCGGCGCTGGAGACGATCGCAAATCTGGTGAACGAAGTCGTCGTGCGCGGCGTCCCACACGAGCGGCTGATGGTGCTTGGCTTCTCGCAAGGGGCATGCCTGGCGCTGGAGTTTGCCGCGCGTCACCCGCGCCGCTATGCCGGCGTGTTCGGCCTGAGCGGCGCGTTGATCGAGAACGGCGACCGACCACGCCATTACGCAGGCGACATGGCCGGAACGCCGGTCTTTCTCGGCTGTAGCGATGCTGACTTTCACATCCCGACCGAGCGCGTGCATCGCTCGGCAGATGTCTTCCGCCAACTGAACGCGAGCGTGACCGAGCGCATCTATCCCGGCCTGGGGCACAGCGTGAATGAGGATGAGTTGGCGTTCATCGGCGAGGTGATGCGTAAGGCGGCGGAGTGGTGACCACCGTGCCGCGCGTGGCGACACGGGAAACCATGACGACGGTCAAGCGAGATCAGAACACATCCGCCAGCCATCTGACCAGCAAAATCAGCGCGATGAGTGTGGCGAGGCCGGATAACGTGCCGATCGCAATCATTCCTCTGGCTTGGAGTGAGAGGAACCTTTCCCACCGCGGCAAAGCGGATCGTTCCTTCCAAATTTGCCGTGTGCTCCACAGACCGAAGCCGCTTATCAGACACAGCGCCAACAGCCAGCCGATGCGCAGCCCTGGTTCGTCGAACAGCGCCTGGCCAACTATTGCGCAGAGCGGCGAGAGGAGAACGACAAGAGAAAATCGGATGATGGGGTCGCGCAAGTTCATTTCTCCTGCAGGACTTGAACGACAATCCCGCCGAAACGGGCTTCATCGGCGTAACGTAACTGCCTAGCCGCCTGCGAGTAAGCAGAC
>JAIMBB010000293.1 GCA_023511655.1 Anaerolineae bacterium | reverse complement strand
GCACGAGCGTGCTGGCAGCGACGGTCTGTGGTGCGGGCTTTATCCGCTCATCGCGACGGTTTACGGGCCTGGGTTGAAGAAGTTCAGGAATGGGCCTTCCACCATCCCGGCGATGGGATACGGCGCCCCCGGAGGCGCGTCATCGTGCAACTGCAGCGTGGTCACCAACTTGTATACGCCAGGCGGCACGGTGCCGGCTGGGACGTTGATGTCCGCTGTGTAGGTGCGTGTCGCGACGCCGCCCGGGAAGCTGAGCGGGCCAGCCATGGTGTTGACCACGAGCGGGCCGCCGATCGGAAGCGCCAGCTCGGCGCCTGGGCCGATGGACTCCAGGAAGGCACGCAGACGGAACTCGTCCACCAGAAAGGCTGCGAGCGCGCCGCGCATCTCCCACTTCACATTCACGCGCCAGTTCTGCGTCGTGCGGATGTGATTGGTGGGCACCGGCGTGTCTTGCTCGGCGATCTCGATGACTTGCGCCTCCATCTCGCCGTCGTATGCGGGTTCGAGCACCGCGGGAACGCTGATATGTGCCATTTCTCTTTCTCCTTTTCGATCTGAGTGATTGGATTTCAGGTCTATTCGGAGACCTCCCCCTAGCGCCTCAACCATTGGGCCCGTATGGCGCTCGGCGCACACACCGTTCTATCCGCTCGCACTTAATCAGCGCTGTTGCAGCGCTTAATTTCGACGTCGCGCGAATTAAGCGACCTACATGGGGAGCAGCGCTGGGCGCTTCACACAGCCTCATGACGGCGGAGGCGCTCGACCAGGGCGACGGTGGCTTCCGAAGGTTCGACGCCAAGCTCCGTGCGCAACGCCTCGACGCAAGCCTGATATTGCCGCATCGCCGATGGATACTGATTCTGGCGCGCGTAGCACCGCATCAGCCGGCAATGGATATCCTCGCGGCACGCATCGCGCGCCAGGATGAGTTGGCACAACGCGGCGCACGCCGCGAATTGTTCACGGCTCAGATGAATGCAACTGAGCCTATCGAGGATATCGAGATAGGCCAGCCGCAGCCTCTCGCGCGGAAGAGTGGTCCATTCTTCGTACGGGCTATCGGCTAGGAAATCGCCGCCATAGAGCGAAGCGGCCGCCTCGTATTCGAGGATGGCGGCATCAACGTCCCCCTCCGCTTGCCGTTTGTAACCCAGATCCGCGTGCATCACGAACGCCTCAACATCCAGCCACACGTCCAGTTCAGGGTTGAGGCCATAGGCACCCTCCTGAAACACGATCACGGGCGCAACGCTGATTTCTTTGAAGACGCGTCGCAGGCTGTGCAGCGCCACATTCAGATTGTTGCGCGCAGCGGCCGGCGGGGCATCGGGCCAGAACACGTCCATGAGCACATCGCGCGAGACGGTTTGGCTGCGGTGAGCGAGCAAGTAGGTGAACACCGCGCGCCCACGGCTGCTGACGCATCGTTCGATCGGTTGGCCGTTGACCATGATGTGCAGCCCGCCCAACGTGTGCACCGTCAGTGCCAGTCGAGGCTGCGCATTCGCATCTACAGCCGATCGCGACGGCAGGTCAGCCAGGTGTACGCGGAACGTCTCGCGCGATTCGATGCCATGCGCAGGAGCGTGAGAGCGAAAGCTGGCAACGGACAGAAGCCTTTGCCACCATCCACCCTGCGCCGGCGATGCGGTGGTCGTTGTCGCTGGTTGAAAGAGCGACTGCAACTCCCCCTGCGCCTCATGCATGGCTCGGTCTGCCAGCTCATAGGCGTTGCGATGATAAGCTCGCTGTTGCGCCAGGTCGCGCAAGCGCACTGCCAACCGTTCAGCCTCGCGGATTCTTTCGACCAGTGGGTCGCGCGAAGCGTGCGCCAGCAGGGTCGCCCGCGCCAGGTGCATTGCAGCCTGATCCCAATCACCCTGATTGAGGGCGCGTTGCGCACCTTGCCACGCTTGGCGTACGAGTTGAGCCGGCGCTGGGGCCGCTTCGGTTGACTCTTGATCGGTTTGAGCAACAGCTGAGGTCTGGCCCGCCAAGGACGGTTGGACGATCAATGTCACTTCCCCCTTCCGTCAAGTTGAATCAGTCACACTCGGAATCAACCTGATCGGCCGCCAACAAGATGCTAGCGGTTCCTCGTCAGTGCTTTTACAATCAAGTTGCCGTTTCTTGGAATCTTATTGGCAAGAAATCTCTATTTCATTCTATGAAGCAATGTTTATTTAGCGTTTACTAAGCACTCTCTTACCAATCCATCGGTGAATGATGCGCACTGCTGTTGCCGAACGTCCGAACGTGCCAACGTGCCAACGTGCCAACGTGCCAACGTGCCAACGTGCC
>JAIMBB010000292.1 GCA_023511655.1 Anaerolineae bacterium | reverse complement strand
CCGCCCATATGTGCCAAACGCAGGCAGGCACATAGGCCTGCCCCTACAAGAAAATGCCCCCGTGCGTGAACGCACCCTTGTACCGGGACGCACAAGCAGGACAAAATGCCTGCCGGCAACGTGATCGGCTTAGATGCCCAAGCCCTGAACGCGCCGGGCGCTTGGGCCGCGTTCGTATAATCGCCGTGACATCATCGGTTTGCGCATTCAAAGTATGGGAAAGACATTTGCAGAAAAGGCGCTGGCGCGCGCTTCTGGCCAGGCCGAGGTGAGCGCCGGTCAGATCGTTGATGCTCGCCCCGATCGCGTGCTCAGCCACGACAACACCGCAGCCATCTATCGGCTGTTCAGACAACTGGGCATCGAAAGGGTCAAGCATCCGGAGCGGTTGTGTATCACACTCGACCACGCCGTGCCGGCACCTACCACACAACACGCGCAAAACCATGCCGAGGTGCGCCGATTCGTCCGTGAGCAGGGAGTCCGATATTTCTTCGAGGTTGGGCGCGGCATTTGTCACCAGGTCTTCAGCGAAGAAGCGTTGGTGCTGCCGGGCATGACCATCCTTGGCTCCGACTCGCACACCACTCATTTCGGGTGGTTGGGCGCGTTTGGCGCGGGTGTCGGCCGCAGCGAGGTAGCCGCCCTGTGGGCCACCGGCGAGCTGTGGCTGCGCGTGCCGGAGTCAATGACAGTGACTGTCACCGGCGACCTTCCGCCGTGGGTCACATCCAAAGACTTTTGCCTCAAGCTCATCGGCGATCTGGGTCAGGACGGCGGGCTGTATCGCTCGGTGGAGTTTCACGGCGACGGCATCGGCCGGCTCAGCCTGGAAAGCCGCATGGTCATCCCCAACATGATGGCCGAGTTCGGGGCGAAGAATGCCTACCTGCCGCCGGATGAGGCTGTGTTCACTTATCTGGAGCAGCGCTTGCAGGCGCGCCGTCAGGCAGCTGCGGCCGGCGGCGACGCCGATGAAGTCGCGGCCATTGACGAACAACTGGCCGCCTTGCGCAGCAACGCGCTCTATCCCGATCCCGATGCGGAGTATGCCTTCGAGTGCTGCTATGATCTTGGCGCGCTCGAGCCGATGGTGGCGCAACCGCACCGCGTGGACAACGTTGCTCCCATCAGCGAGGTCAAAGGCCGGCCGGTGGACCAGGCCTGGCTGGGCACGTGCACCAATGGTCGGTTGGAGGACATCGCCGCTGCGTGCGAGGTGTTGCGTGGTCGGCGCATCGCCCGCACCACGCGCCTGCTGTGGAATCCGGCCTCGTCGCAGGTGCTGCAGGAGGCACTTCGGCTGGGCTATGTGGCGATCTTCCTGGAAGCGGGGGGCGTAATCAACGCCCCGGGCTGCGGCCCGTGCATGGGCAACCATATGGGCGTGCCGGCCGTCGGCGAAGTCACGATCAGCAGCGCCAATCGCAATTTTCGCGGCCGCATGGGCACCCGCGACGCCGAGACGTATCTCGCCTCGCCGGCGGTCGTCGCGGCCAGCGCCGTCGTCGGCGCCATCGCCGATCCGCGCGAGGTGGTCGGCGGTTAGTCGCCGGTTGCTCGACAATGTTATACTCATCATCCACTGCCGAAGTGGCGGAACTGGCAGACGCGCACGACTCAAAATCGTGTTCCCTTACGGGAGTGTGGGTTCGATTCCCACCTTCGGCATAATATTGGTAGTGAGGAGGGGTGATGAGCTGAGAAACGGCTCAAATGCCTGCCTTACCCAAGGTTTCACTTCAACCCGCACAACCTCTCCCTCGTCATTCAACTCAATCCGCGTGAAGATGCGGTGCAGGTTGCGCTTCTGGGCCTCCGGCGTCATCTGGCCGATCATCCCGCCCAGGTCGCCCAGCATCTGCATCGCACGCTCCACTTCCACCGGCTGGGCCAGCTCCGCTTCTGCGGCCCGCAGCTCGGCGTTGAACTCGGCAAACTTGCGCTCGTAGTCCTCTCGGCTGATGCGGTTGTCCAGATACAGGTCGGCCAGCGTGGACAACTTGCGCGAATGCGCGCTTGCAAGGCCGCCAGCCGGCCCGCGTCCATGGGTGCAGGGCAGTGGCGATGCAAGCACACGTCTGCTGGTCAAACTATTCTGTCTTTATGCGTAACTGCCTACCCTTCTCCGGGAAGTGCGGTAAATTATCATCGTGGCTGAGCAACTGCCGGAAGTAGAAATCCTGCTCAAGCGACTGAGTTCTCTCGAGGCCCAGATTGCCCGTCTGCAGGCGGAAGTGGCCGATCTGCGAGCGGAGAACGCCCGCCTACAGGCCGAGAACATCGAGTTGAAACGTCGGTTGGGACTGAACAGCCAGAACAGCCACAAGCC
>JAIMBB010000291.1 GCA_023511655.1 Anaerolineae bacterium | reverse complement strand
GGACGGGCTCGCGCGCGGGGCGCTGCTGATCGTCGTCAAGCCCGCGGTGCCCGACTTCGCGCCGCCGGACGTCAAGCTGTATGCGCGCCGGCAACCGGCGTTTCCGCAACAGCCGACGGGCGACCAGTTCTTCGACGAGGCGCAGTGGGAGAGTTATCGCAAGTTGGGCGAGGCGATCGGCCTGCGCCTGTTCGACCTGTGGCCCGGCTTCGTTCGCGAAGCGCGCGCGCTGGCCACCGGCGCTACGTGACCGGCGCAGGCAAAGTCGCGGCCGACGCAGGCAGTGCTTCTGTCGCGTGTCTCGGTGTGGGCAGCAGCGGCACGGTGAGATCGCGGCATTCGAAGGTCGAGGGGGTCGACCAGCGAGCGCATCGAATCAGCGTTATGAATACTCATGACACCTGCCAACCGGCCGTCGTTCGTAGCCCGCGGCCCGTGTCATACATGGACGCCTTCCTCGAGTGCAAGTGGGAAGGTTTCTGTGATGCGGGCATGGCGGAGCTCTGGGACGGGTCAAGGGCGGCCGCAGGCCGGCGAAGCGGACCCTTGACGCGGTACGCAACCAATACGCTTTTGCAGGGTCGATGCCGGCGCAGTTTCGGCATCGGCCTGCCGACGGGGCGGCGATGCTTGCGCGGTGATCGATCGTTCGAAGGCAAGCGGGCGGCGGGGCCAGAAGCGACGAAGCAAGATCGGTTGCAGCCATACATGCGGACTTCGCGATGGGTACGAGCGGCCGCTTGGGGCCGGTGGCACCACTGTCCCTGATGAGATACGCGGTGAAGGCCCAATCATTCCGACGAACTGGTCGTTCGATGACACGGACGGGCTTGGTCCACCTCGGTCTGACCTGGCTAGTCATCTTGCTGGCTTTGCCGGCGCAACTTCGAGGAAGTCGATCAACGGGGCGAGCTCGCCTGCGCCGCTCAGGCCGCGGGCACGCTCGCCTGCTCGGTGGGTGAGGCCTTGGGCCGGGTTGGCTTGAACTGCGCATCGAAGCGCCGCTCGGGGTGAGCCAGCAGCGCCCAGACGATGCGCATGGTGCGATGGGCTTGCGCCACGATGGCCACGTTCTTCGGTCGGCGTTTCAGGATGTCGTGCAGCCAGCCTGCGGCGGCGGCGGTGTGCTGCTGCACCCGGCGCTCGTGCGCATTGACCACCGCCCGCGCGCCGTGGATGTAGAGCTGGCGCAGGTAGCTATCGCCCTGGCGGCTGATGCCGCCGAGCACGATGCGCCCTGCGCTGGAGTGCTGGCGCGGCGTGATCCCCAACGCGGCACCGAACTGGCGCGCGCTGCGGTATTGGCGCGCATCGTTGACCGTGGCCACGGTAGCGGTGGCCGTCAGGTAGCCGACCCCGGGCGTTTCGGCCAGACGCTTGCTGGTCTCGCTGGCTCGGTGCCACTGCTGCAGGGCGAGCTCGGTCTGACCGATATCCTTTTCGAGCGCCCGCAACTGCTCGTAGAGCTGCGCCAGCACCGGACGCATCGCCTCGGGCAACTCGCCATCGAGCGGCGCGGCCGCCTGCGCCAATCGTTCACGCAGCGCGCGCATCCCGAGCGGCACCACCACGCCAAACTCGGCCATCAGCCCGCGAATGCGGTTGCTCAACGCCGTGCGCTGCTTGAGCAGACCTTCGCGCACCCGGTGCTGGGCCAACACCACCTGCTGCTCGACCGTCTTGATCGCCACAAACCGCATGTGGGGCCGGCGCACCGCTTCGGCGATCGCCGCCGCATCGTTGGCATCGGTCTTTTGCCGCTTCACATACGGACGAACGTACTGCGGCGCAATCAGCTTGACCTCGTGCCCGAGCGCCATCAGCTGGCGCGCCCAGTGGTGCGCACCGCTGCACGCCTGCATGCCCACCAGGCACGGCGGCAGGGAAGCAAAAAACCCCATCACCTCCGCCCGCTTGAGGCTCCGACCGAAAACCCGCCGCCCGCTCTCATCCACGCCGTGCACCTGAAACACCGTCTTGGCCAAGTCCAAACCAACCGTCGCCACTGCCTTCGTCGTAAGCTCTTTCACGGACGCCTCCTATCTCAAGTGGTTATGTTGCAGCTCTCACTTTGGCACTCGATGCCGTTGATAGGTAGGCGTCCATCTCATTATTCCGAGTCGCGCCTCGTTGTCATCCGGAGCGCACATCCTTTTGTCATTCCGAGCCGAGGGCGAGGAACCTCCGCCGCTCGCAACGCCGAGATCCCTCCCCCGGCTCAGGGCCGGGGTCGGGATGACGGAACCGGCGACCGCAACGGCGAAATCGCCACGCGCGGGCGACGGCGTCACAAGATCGTGTAATTCTCCGCAGGCGGATCCGTCGCGACGCGACCCACAGGC
>JAIMBB010000290.1 GCA_023511655.1 Anaerolineae bacterium | reverse complement strand
TACTCGCGGAAGACCTCGCCGAAGCGGTTTTTGAACTCCTGGGAGACATTGCAGATTTCGTGGGGCACCTTGGGCACGCGCCACAGTCCATCGCGGCGGCGCTCAAGGGGAATGTGGAGAAATTTGCAGGCACGTTCAAAGAAACGTTCAATGTATTCGGGCACCAGGCGGTTCTCCCTGGCGCGGCGATCTTCGCCCAGCACGCGTTGTAGGTCGATATGCCGCGTGGCTAATCCCTCCGATACGGCTTCGCGAGCCTTTCGTACCGCCTCTTCGTTGAATATCGCCTCGATCTCGGCGATGATTTCATCCAGGGTGCGCCTATTGGCAATGGCTTCCACTATTAGTTCTTTGAGGCTGCGCCCTGGCATCACTTCGCATATGACATCGAAAACGCGGTCGCTGCCCAGTGCGGTCTGAATCTGTTCCAACTTGTGAAAGAGCGCTTCCAACACCTTGCCCTCACGAGTATCAACCGCGACAAGGTTGTAGATGTACACTTCTTTTTGCTGGCCATAGCGGTGGATGCGCCCCATGCGCTGTTCCAGGCGGTTAGGGTTCCAGGGGATGTCGTAGTTGACCATAAGCGAGCAGAACTGCAAGTTGATGCCCTCTCCGCCCGCCTCGGTGGATACCATTACTTGCGCCCGCTCCCGGAACTCATGCTCAGCACGAATGCGATCATCCAGGTTCATCCCACCATGCAAGGTGACCACGGAATAGCCCCAACCCTTGAGTTTCTCACCTAAATATTCCAAGGTGTCACGTGACTCGGTAAATACGAGGAGCTTTTCACCTGTTTGCCGGATGCGTTCGTCGTTCATAACCTTACGTAGCTCATTGAGCTTTGTCTCAGTTTCGTGCTTTTCAGCCTCACGGGCAAGACGGATGAGCTCGGTAAGCGTTGTGAGCTCAGCTTGCAGTTCCTCGCGGGTTTCGGATGTTGTAAGGCGCTCAACCAGCTCCTCTTCGCGCTTGAGACGTTCGGCCTCGGGGGCGTCTTCTATCTCTTCTTCGTCCACCGTGCCGCGTTCAGCAAGCCACTCGCCTAGCTTTAGCAGTTCTTCTAGTCGCGCTTTACGGCGCTCGAGCGAGCGACGCACCGCTCGGATGCTGGAGACCAGTCTCCTCTGCAGAATCAAGAGTGCAAAAGCAACGTTCCGCTTCTCAGTAGCGAGAGCTTTGTTGTAGGACTTTTCCACGTATTCGGTCACTGCGTTATAGAGCCGCTTCTCATCGTCATTAAGCCGATGGGTCTTAGTGATGACCTGACGCGGCGGGAAGAGTGGCCGCCTTTCGAAGTCTTTTAGGTCTTCTTTCAAGCGACGCAAGAAAAGCGGGTTGTCGGCGTTCTGCACCGACTCAATGAGCAAGCTCGTGTTGGCGAAGAGCCCCGGCTGTAACAGGTCCAGAAAGAGACGGAAGTTCTCCGGGTCACCGCGATGGGGAGTTGCAGTCAAGAACAAGAGGAACTGGCTCGTCCGCGATAGGAGCTCGCCGAGGCGATACCGCTCGGTCCTGGTCGTCGTTTCGCCATAGCGGTAGGCGGCCATCTTATGGGCCTCGTCTACGACAACCAGATCCCAGTTCACCTCGTTCAGGGTCGCCATTACATCGCCCTGCTTGGCAAAGTCCATGGAAGTGATCACCTGTGGCTGTTCTCGCCAAACATTGCGCCCCCAGGAGGCGTTCATGACACTGCGGTCTACGACGGTGAAGGTTTCCCCAAAGCGTTCTTTCATCTCTCGCAGCCACTGATCTTTGAGGTGACCTGGCACGACGATGAGCGCTCGGTGCACGAGGCCGCGATATTTCACCTCCTTGAGCAGGAGGCCAGTCATGATCGTTTTCCCTGCCCCCGGGTCGTCGGCAAGTAAGAAGCGGAGGCGCGGCTGGCGCAGCATATAGTGGTAGACGGCCTCGATCTGGTGCGGCAGGGGGTCAACCTGTGAGACGTTGACAGCAAACAGCGGATCAAATTCATGGGCGTAGCGTATGCGCTGCGCCTCCATTGCCAGAAAGAAGGCTTCGCCACGTCCGCCGAAGTCGCGCTCCTTTCCTGCAGCCACGCGCACGCGTGCCAAGTCCTCCGCACTCAGGATACGCGCGTAAAACTGCTGGGTCTTCGTGCCCACCGCTTCGATTTGGGTGCTGCTTCGCACCGGCCGAAGCGTCAGCACTCGCACTGGCTCGGGCCAGAAGTCGCCTTCAAGAATAGCCTCAGGTTTCAGGATATTATCGGTCCGCTCTTCTTCCATATCGCATCTCCATGTAGAGGTTGTTCTGGCAGGTAAAGTCCTTGTGCTTCACCTTCTGGCGGTCAATGCGCGGCTGGAAGTTGCTGGAGTACTTGATGCCGTAGGGAGGTCCACGTAGATCATCTGCAC
>JAIMBB010000289.1 GCA_023511655.1 Anaerolineae bacterium | reverse complement strand
TATGGGCGGGCGGCCACGCAGGGCCGCCCCTACATCACCCACCGCCGCCCGTTGTAGGGGCGACCCTATGTGGTCGCCCGCGCAACCTGGACAGCGACAACCTTCCCGAAGGTCTGGGCTAGACTCAAGCAAACAGCCTGCAGGAGGTTCTTGCCCCTATTCGTGAACGCACCCCCAGCCAATTGCGCCATTGTCCGCTGGCTATAATCCCGGTCATGGATTTGACCCTGGCGGTTGTTGTATTGGCAATCACGATTGCGTTCGTGTTCATCCTGGTGTGGGTTGTCGTCGTCATGCCACAGAACCGCGCCCGCAAAAATCAAGAGCGAGTGATCGAAGAGCTCAAGATCGGGGAACAGATCGTCACGGTCGGCGGGGTGATCGGCAAGCTGACTTACCTGAACCGTGAAGAAGACCTGGCCCGCATCGATGTCGCGCCTGGCGTCGAGATTCGCATCATCCCGGCCGCCATCAGCCATCCGCTGGATTACATGCAGCGCCTGGCGCGGCTGGAACAGGAAGCCAACCAGCCCAAGTCGCGACCGGCCAAAGGGCGAACGGGCTCATCGGCCAGGAAGTGAACGCGAGACCACAATGGGCGCAGGTTGGCCAACGTCGGCCGACTCGCCCCCGCTGGTGGCGGTTGCAAGCGACGATCAGAATCGTCGCAGCGGCGCTGCGCAAGGTGCGCTGGTCGCTGCTCATCCTGGCGGTAGTGTTGATCGGCGGCACGCTGCTGTTCTGGCTGACCGGCGTCTACGCCAGCCCGCTGCGCGCGTTGTTGTATGTGCTCAATCTCATCACACTGCAGGCCGGGCCGGATGACCTACCCGAGCCGCTACTCTTTCAACTCACCTCCGGCGCGATTCTGCTGGGCGGCGTGATCGCCCTGGCAGGCGGCGCGGCCAGGGTGGTACAGCTCATCAGCGATCCCAGGGAGCGAGAAGTGGCCATTGCATCCACGTTCCGCGATCACATCATCGTGTGCGGCATCGGCCGCGTCGGCTATCGCGTCATCAACGAGCTGCTCACGTTCGGCGAGGCCGTTGTCGGCGTCAACCAGCGCGAAGATGAAGAATGGCTTGACCAACTGCGCCGGTCGGGTGTCGCTTTGATCATCGGCGACGCCCGCCGCAAGCAAACCTTGATCGAAGCCGGCGTCGAGCGGGCCTCGGCCATCGTCGCGTGCACCAGCGACGAGCTGACCAACCTCGACATCGCGCTCGACGCGCGCGAATTGAACCCTGGCATCAAGGTGGTGCTGCGCATGTTCGATGCCAAACTGGCGCAGAACGTCTCGAAAGGCTTCAACATCAAGACTGTGTTCAGCGTCTCGGCGCTGGCCGCGCCGGCCTTTGCCGCGGCCGCCACGCGCACGCAGGTGGATTACTCATTCAAGCTGGAGGGCCAGTTGCTCAACGTCAGCACGGTGACCTTCCAGCCCGGCTCGCCCTTCATCGGCAAGACGCTGGAGCAAATCGAGGACGAGTTGCAGTGCGCCATCATCGGCAAGTGGTCTGACGACGGCATGCAGATGAGGCCCGAACGCAGCCGCGCCGTGCAAGCCGGCGAGCGCTACTATGTGGTGGGCGACCTGAAAGCGATCAGGGCGCTGCACGATGACCGGTAGGTGAACCGACGGTTGGGTTGCCGATGCGCTTCGACGTTTTCACCCTCTTCCCTGGCATGTTCGCCGGCCCGTTCGACGAAAGCATCATCAAGCGCGCCATGGACGCCGGCCTGATCGAGATTCGCCTCCACAACATTCGCGACTACGCGACCGGCAAACACAAGGTCACCGACGACGTGGCCTACGGTGGGGGCGGCGGCATGGTGTTGAAGCCGGAGCCGATCTTCGCCGCCGTCGAATCCGTCCTGGCGGACGCGCTGTCCTCCACCCCGATCATCCTGATGAGCGCCGGCGGCCGCACGTTCACCCAGGCCGTGGCGAAGGAGCTGGCGCAGCATCCGCGGCTGGCCCTGATCTGCGGACACTACGAAGGGGTGGACGAGCGGGTGCGCGAATATCTGTGCACCGATGAGATCAGCATCGGCGACTATGTGCTGACAGGCGGCGAGCTGCCGGCCATGGTGGTGATGGACGCCGTGGCGCGCCTGGTGCCGGGCGTGCTGCCGCCCGGCGTGCCCGAAGAAGAATCCCATGCATCGGGCCTGTTGGAATATCCTCACTACACGCGGCCGGCCGAGTTCCGCGGCTGGCACGTGCCTGAGGTGCTGTTGAGCGGCAATCACGCCGAGATCGCCCGATGGCGGCGCGAACAGGCCGAGCGGCGCACCCGCGAACGCGGGCGAAAACCGAGCGCCTGAACCCGTTCACGTTTTCGCGCTCCGCCTTGCTCAGTTGAAAACCTGACTGGATGGAGATGTAGTTAGCGATGCGCGTTGTAGATGAAGCCCTTCACCCGGC
>JAIMBB010000287.1 GCA_023511655.1 Anaerolineae bacterium | reverse complement strand
TGAGATTGGCCTTTCGCTTTGGTTTAATAAGATTGTGCCAGTTTCATGAGCATTCCGCAAAGTGTTAGCTACTCAGCTCAGTGTCCACCTTTTCGACACAAGCCCATAACGCGCTTTGAGCGCGTTAGGCGCTAAAACACGGACTCTGTTCCATGCGCGAATCAAGTTGGCATTTCACTCGCTATTCAGAGGGTAGGCAGTTACCCGACGACGCCCTGCTGCCCATCCCCGAGGCCGTGCCGGCCCGCATGGTCAACGAATACGTCTATTGCCCGCGCCTGGCCTACCTGGAGTGGGTGCAGGGCGACTGGGCCGACAACGCCGACACCGCCGAGGGCCGCTTCAAACACCGCGTCGTGGATCGCCCCGGCGGCGCGCTGCCCCCGCCCGACCAGCAGGAAACCGAAACCATCCACGCCCGCTCCGTCTGGCTCTCCGCCGAAGAAGAGGGCATCACCGCCCGCATTGACCTCATTGAGGCCGAAGGCCAGGTGGTCACCCCCGTGGACTACAAGCGCGGCAGCGCCCCCGACCTGCCGGAGGGCGCCTGGGAACCCGACCGCGTCCAGCTCTGCGCCCAGGCGTTGGTGCTGCGCGCCAACGGCTACACCTGTCACAGCGGCGTGATCTACTACGCCGCCTCAAAAACCCGCGTGCCGGTCGTCTTCGACGATGCGCTCGTCGCGCGCACCCGCCAGGCCGTGCGCGAGGTGCGCAACATGGCCGCCGCCGGCCGCATTCCCCCGCCCCTGGTGGATAGCCCCAAATGCGTCCGCTGCTCGCTGGCACCCATCTGCCTGCCCGACGAGGTGAACTTGTTAAAGACGCCTGGGGAATCGCCGCCGGAAGAGACAGGCGCCCTCCGCCGGCTGATGCCCGCTCGCGACGACGCCGCGCCGCTCTACGTGCAAGAGCCCGGCGCCCGCGTCGGCAAGAGCGGCGAACTCTTTGAAGTGTGGCTAAAAGACGAACGGCTGTGCCAGGCCCGCATCTTCGAGACCTCGCACATCGCCCTCTTCGGCAGCGTCCAGATCACCACGCCGGCCCTGAGCGAGGCATTCGACCGCGGCATCACGGTGGCCTTCTTCTCGATGGGTGGTTGGTTCAAAGGCCTGGCGCACGGGCCGGCGCATAAGAACGTCGCGCTGCGCATCGCCCAATATCGCGCCGCCTTCGATCCCTCCCGCAGCCTGGCCCTGGCCCGCGCGTTTGTGGCGGCCAAAATTCGCAACTGCCGCACCTTGCTGATGCGCAATCACGCCGATCCGCCCGCCGAGACGGTCGAGGCGCTGTTGCAGCTCAGCAAAGAGGCGCAGCACGCCCCATCGCTGCCGGCGCTGTTGGGCATCGAAGGCAACGCCGGCCGCGCCTACTTCGGCGCTTTCGCCGGCATGCTCAAGCCGCGCCAGCCGGTCGAGTCGGAGCGCCTGGCCTGGTCGTTCGACTTCAACGGCCGCAACCGCCGCCCCCCACGCGATCCGATCAACGCCTTGTTGTCGTTCGCCTACAGCCTGCTGGTCAGGGAGTTGACGGCCACGGCGCAGGTGATCGGCTTCGACCCTTACCTCGGCTTCTATCACCAACCGCACTACGGGCGGCCGTCGCTGGCGCTGGACGTGATGGAGGAGTTCCGTCCGTTGATCGCCGACTCGGTTGCCCTGACCGTGGTGAACACCGGCGTGCTGGGGGTCGAGGACTTCGTGGCGTCCGGGCCGGCCGTGGCGCTCACGCCGGCCGGTCGCAAAAAGTTCATCCACGCCTTCGAGAGCCGGCTCGACGACCAGATCACCCACCCCATCTTCGGCTATCGCATCAGCTATCGCCGTGTGTTGGAGGTGCAGCTCCGCCTGCTGGGTCGCGTGCTCGGCGGCGAAATTGCCGACTATCCGGCCTTCACCACGCGCTAGGGGCAAGGCAATGAAAACGCTCTACATCGTCGCCTACGACATCGCCGACGATCAGCGCTGGCGCAAGGTGTTCAAGCTGATGTGCGGACACGGCGACCGATTACAATATTCGGTGTTCCGCTGCGCCCTGTCGGACCGCGAGCGGGTGATGTTGATGGAGAAACTGACGCAGGCCATCAAGCACACCGAGGATCAGGTGTTGTTCTTCCCGTTGGGGCCGGTGGGCGGGGTAGACGAGCAGCGGGTGTATGCGGTTGGCCGGCCGTATCAGCCGGTTCGCCAGGGCGCGGTCATCGTCTGAGGGCGGGCCGGCGAGCACTTTACCAACCGAATAGCGTTGCTGATGACGCTGCGCGAGTGGCGAGGTGGCGCGACGCAGCCGGCGGGTCGCTCGCAGACGATCGCTTCCATATAGAGACCATCGGGGATGCCCAGGGCGAGTCGCAAAGGTCGTTCGGCGAGGAGGCCGATGACGAAGCGCTCGAAAGGTTGGGCAGGTCTTCCCCATTACAAGGGGAAACACTGGCCATCTGCGCTGTGGGTTCCCCACCGATACGGTTAAGACGGCGAAGATGCGCCGGTGTTTCCCCACTCGCGCGAGTGCGGTTTCCACGCCTGAGGAGGCGTGGCCCCATTGAAGCCGTCCAGTGCGCGGGGTGCGGCGAGAAGACGCTTTAGTTTCCACGCCTGAGGAGGCGTGGCCCCATTGAAGCCAGGTGCCCGATCGAGTG
>JAIMBB010000286.1 GCA_023511655.1 Anaerolineae bacterium | reverse complement strand
TTCGTAAGGGCGACCCTATGGTGGTTGCCGGCGTGATCGCGCATGCGCGAGCGGGCGGCCACGCAGGGCCGCCCCTAAATCACACCCCGCCGCCCGTTGTAGGGGCGACCCTATGTGGTCGCCCGCGCAACCACGCGTCGCAAACGATCGGCCAAGCTGGGGCAGCGACAACCTTCCCGCAGGTCCTGGCCAGATTCAAGCAAGCAACCTGCGGGAGGTTCTTGCCCCCATTCGTGAACGCACCCCAGGTAGGCCACCCGCTCTCAAATATCCCGCGGGTCATCGGTCATCATCACCAGGCGCGGCTTGAAGCGGGCGATGATGTCCACCAGGTCGCTCTGCGCAGCCATGATCTCGTTGATGTTCTTGTAGGCTTGCGGCGCTTCGTCCAGCCCACCGCCCAACAGCTTGACACCACGCTCGCGCAGATATTCGTCGCGCATCTTCCTGGTGATGCTCTTGAACGCCTCGTTGCGGCTCATCTGCCGGCCGGCACCATGCGAAGCGCTGTTCAGCGAGGCGGGATTGCCTTTGCCGCGCACCACGTAGCCCACGTCGCCCATCGTGCCGGGGATGACGCCCAACACGCCTTTGCCTGCCGGCGTCGCTCCTTTGCGGTGCACGTAGGCCCGCCGGCCATCCGACAGGGCTTCCTCCCAGGCGAAGTTGTGGTGGTTCTCCACCGTGGCCAGCACGTCCAGGCCCGTCGCTTTGGCAATCTGCCGATGGATGACGCGATGGTTGGCCGAAGCGAAGCGGCCGGCCAAGTTCATCGCCAGCCAGTACTCCTGGCCAGCTTCGCTATCCATGTCCAGCCAGGCCAGATGTGCCAGCTCCTTGCCCAGCTCCGGATGCAGATCGCGCGCCAGCTTGCTGTAGTGATCGGCGATCTGGTAGCCCACCCCACGGCTGCCGCTGTGCGACAGCAACGCCAGGTATTTGCCCGGTTGCAAGCCCAGCTTCGGGTCGAACTCGACCACATCGAGTTCGCCGAACTCGACGAAGTGGTTGCCGCTGCCAGATGTGCCCAGCTGCGGAATGCCTTTGGCCTCTTTCAGGTGTCGCAGCAGCGGTGTGGCGTTCCAGTCGGGATCGTCCAGGATGGGGTCTTCGCGCGGCGGCTTCCACTCCGCGCCGGCGCCGAAGCGGGTGTTCTCGCGCAGGGCATTTTCAAAGCGCCCTTGCTGTTGGTCGAGCAGATTGGGCGGCGCATCGAACACGCTCAGCCGCATGCGACAGGCGATGTCCACGCCCACGGCATAAGGGATGACCGCATCTTCGGTCGCCAACACGCCGCCGATCGGCAAGCCGTAGCCGACGTGCGCATCGGGCATCAATGCGCCGGCGACGCTCACGGGCAGGCGCATGGCGTTGTCCATCTGCGCGCGCGAGCCGGCGTCTATGTGCTCCTCGCCCCACACAGCATAGGGCAAAGGCGCGCGTCGAACCTCACGACTGGTCATGCGCACTATCGTAGCACGTCCGCCGCATCAGCAGATCCACGATCAGTCGCGCGCTGCGGTCGTAGGTAAAGTAATGCCACACCCAATCCAGGAACACGCTGAGCCGATTACGCAGGCCGATCAGGTAGACCAGGTGCAAGAATAACCACATCAGCCAGGCGAAGAAGCCGGTGAACTTCAGTCCAGAGGGAAATTGGGCGACGGCAGCGCTTCGGCCGATCGTCGCCATCGTCCCCGGATCGCGATAGATGAACGGCTCGGTCGGCTCGTTGCGCATGCGACGCTGGATCTGGCGCGCCACATGCCTGCCGCCCTGCAACGCCGCCTGAGCCAGTTGTGGATGCAGCGTGCCGTCCGGGTTCTTTCCCAACGCCAGGTCGCCGATTACGAAGGCGTCGGGATGGCCGGGGATGCTCATGTCGGGGTTGACCACGACCCGCCCACCGCGGCCCAGCTCCACGCCCAAGGCCTGGGCCAGGGGACTGGATTTCATGCCGGCCGCCCAGACCACCGTTCGGGCACGGATTACCTCGCCGCTCTTGAGGTGCACTGTTTCGTCCGTCACGCGCGTCACAGCCTCGTTCAGCCGCACTTCGACGCCGAACCGGCGCAACGTGTCGAGCGCGTTCTGCTGCAGCGATTCATCGAATGGCGCCAGCAAGCGGTTCATCGCCTCGACCAGGACTACGCGAGCGCGACTAACGTCGAGGTGCGGAAAGTCGCGGGGCATCAGCCGCTTGAACCACTCGGCGATCGCGCCGGCCATCTCCACGCCGGTCGGCCCGCCCCCTACCACGACGACCGTGAGCGCGCCGCGCTCGATCAGCGAGGGGGCGCCATTGGCTTGCTCGAACTGGCACAGGATATGGCTGCGCAACGCGATGGCTTCCTCGATGCTCTTCAGGCCGAAGGCATGCTGGGCGACGCCCTCGACGGCGAAGTCGTTTGTCACCGCGCCGGCCGCTAACACCAGATAATCGAAGGGAAGCGCGTCGCCGCCTTCGAGCAGAAAACGCCTGCCCTCCCAGTCCACGCCCGTCGCCCGGGCCATGCGAAAGTCGAAGTTGCGATAGCCGTGAAACAAGCCGCGCACCGACTGGGCGATCTCCTCGGCGTTGAGCGCGGCCGTCGCCACCTGATAGAGCAAGGGCTGGAAGATGTGGTGGTTGCGCGCATCCACCAGAGTAACCT
>JAIMBB010000285.1 GCA_023511655.1 Anaerolineae bacterium | reverse complement strand
CGCGCTCAAAGCGCGTTAGGCGCTAAGCTATGCTCCGATAGGGTAGGTAGTTACCCAGACAGACCGAATGTACCGCGGCCGGTTGCTCACTCGCCAGGTTGAAAACTGCTCACTTTTTGCTCAGGTGGCGCCGCCGTCAGCAGTCGGAGCAGCCCGGCATGGCCCCACGCCATCACCACGTCGTGGTTCCAGGCAAACAGCGGCCGCGCCAGCGGCGCCAGCAGGTTCATCCGCTTTGCCCTGAAAAGCCAAAGTCCGCAGTCGGACGCCTTGAAGGCGTCCGACTGCGATATCACTTCACGGCCCAGGCGGCGGCAACAGTTCCATGCCGTATTTGCCGAACAGCGCTGCGATCATCGGGAAGTCGGGCGGACCGGGCGGTACTTGGGCCAGCTCGTGGAAGAATGCCTCGAACGACGCGCCCGGCATCACCACCCACAGCGTGCGGCCCGGCGTGGCGCCGACGTTCTGAAAGCCGTGCGGCGTGCCGCGCGCAAAATTCAGCACGCTGCCTGGCCCGGCGCGAAACACCTTGCCGCCCAGGAAGATCTCGTAGTCTCCCTCGATAACATAGATGACTTCGTCCTCGCGGCTGTGGACGTGCGGCGGGATGCCCAATCCTGGCGGCGAGATCACCTCGAAGCTGTAGTATGCGCCGCCGGAGTCGGCGCTGCCGATTTTCTCGACGGCGGTATGGCCGAGTTCGTTCATCTGCCGGCCCTCGCCGGGCAGGACGACGTAGGCGGGATTTGCATTTGCGGTTGTCATTTCGACTTCTCCTTCGGGGTGAATTGCACTGCTTTGAACATATCAGCTTCCTTCAATTCGGTTGAGTTGTGGATGTATCAGACAGATTGAATGTACCGCGGCCGGTTGCTCACTTGCCAGACCAAAAACTGCTCACTTTTTGCTCAGGTGGCGGCTGCCGCCAGCAAGTGAAGCAGCCCGGCCTGGCCCCACGCCATCACTACGTCGTGGTTCCAGGCAAAGACCGGCCGCGCCAGCGGCGCCAGCAGGTTCATCCAGGCTTTGGTGGTGGCCACGCGCCAGTCGTAGCGCACGGTCGTGAGCCCCTCGGCCTCATCGAAGGTCCAGCAGCCCGTTCCTTCCAGCTCCCCGTGGGCGTGGCCCTCGATGCGCCGCAGCCGCTCGACCCGCGTCGTCTCCATCGCGAAGATGAGCCGGTAGGGCAGCTTGCTCTTCCAGGTGTAGCGGTAAACCGCGCCGACGCCGTGGGCGTCGCCGGCGCGGAGGGGGATGACCGCCTCGACCCCGCGCCACCACTGCGGCCAGCGCTCAACCTCCGTGATGGCCGTCCAGATCGGCGCAACCGGCGCCGGGATCTGCCAGAGGGTGGTGAAGGCGTAGTCTGCCATCACGGACCTCCTCTCCATCAACCCGGCTGCGGCGCCGCCAGCAGGCCAAGCTGCATCAGCAGGCTGGCGTCGTCGTCCTTGCGCCAGAACTCGGCGATGCGGCCGTCGGCGAAGCGGAAAAGCTCTAGCCCGTTGACCACGACCGACCTGCCGGTGGGCGGCAGGCCCATGAACGGGCCGGTGTGGGTGGCGTGGTGGGTGTGCAGCACGGCCACGCAATCCCCCTCGGCGATGGCGCGTTCGACCACGACGCGGTGGTGGGGAAAGGTGGCGTCGAACAGGCCGAGCAAGCCCTTGAAGGCCGCGACCCCGCGGTGGGAGCCGGTGAACGGATCGTGCACCAGCACGTCGGCGGCGAAAATCTCGTCAATGGCCAGCTTCTGCTCCCGGTTGATGACCTCCTCGTAGAGCCGGAGGGCGGCGGTCTTGTTGGCCTCCTGGACAGCGGATTCGGCGTTGGAATGGGGCATGAGCGTCTCCTTTCGGTGGATGGGGGACGATCGGTTCGTCGTCCACCGCCCCATCCTAACGCCGCACGCTGCTCACCTGCCAGATCAAAAACTGCTCACTTTTTGCTCAAGTTGTGGCCGGCGCCAGCAAGCGGAGCAGCCCGGCCTGCCTCACATCATCACTACGTCGTGGTTCCAGGCAAAGAGCGGCCGCACCAGTGGCGGCAGGTTCATCCAGGCTAAGGAATGATGAGAATCGTCGGGCCAGGTGCGAAGTGAGACAATACGCGCCATGGCAAAGCAATATAAGTCCCCACCTGCAATGGTGATTGACCCCGGCAAGAAATACACAGCTCGCCTGAAGACCGGCAAGGGCGACATTGTGATCGAGCTGTTCGCCGACAAGGTACCCAACACCGTCAATAACTTCGTCTTCCTGGCGCGCGAGGGCTATTACGACGGCACGACCTTTCACCGCGTGATCAAGGACTTCATGATCCAGGGCGGCGACCCGACCGGCACCGGACGCGGCGGCCCTGGCTATCAGTTCAAGGACGAGTTTCACCCCTCCCTCAAGCACGACGGCCCGGGCATCCTTTCGATGGCCAACGCCGGCCCGAACACCAACGGTTCCCAGTTCTTCATCACCCACGTTGCCACCCCATGGTTAGACGGCAAGCATGCCGTGTTCGGCCGGGTGATCGAGGGCATGGATGTGGTGAACGCCATCCCTGAACGCGACCCCAGCCGTGCCCGCCAACCCGGCGAAGCGCTCATCCGCGTTGAGATCATCGAGGAATAGGAAAGCGGCGATAGCGGCAGTGTCGCTATTGTCAATGGTGTCAGGGGGGCGACATCGCCGACACCAGTCCGACACTATTGACACCATTGACAC
>JAIMBB010000028.1 GCA_023511655.1 Anaerolineae bacterium | reverse complement strand
CTCACGCGGGATAGCGCCTATTCAAGCCTCGCCATAGCGCTGAGATCCGATAGTCAAAGTGGTGTTTCAATCCCTCACGCGGGATAGCGCCTATTCAAGCCCCCCCGGCGGTCGAGTTCTTCCATCGCTATGCATCCAAGAGACATCTGTCCCCAGTGTCGTCCCACCATAGCCATCTTTCGAACTACTTTTGGCCCTGTTTCTCCCACCTGCTCGGTGCATGCGGGCAGTGCACACGAGCAGCGCATAGCCGACCGTCTCAGATACCTATCCAGGCTACCACACCGTGCCAGATTGTACCAGTACAGTGGAAAGCGAGCGCCTCCGCGAGAACAGCGGCGCGCTGCGCCGCTCGCGGGCGTGGCTAAACCAGCACCAGTTTGCGCTCCTGGGGCGGTTCCGACCCGATGGTCTCCACGCGCTTCACACATGCCGCACACAGGGGATAAAAACGCACGCTGTCCTCCTGGGGATTCAATACCGGCTGGAGCTTGCTAATCAGCAGTATCCTCTCCTTCTCATTCAGGAACATCTCAAACAGGCTGTATTGCGTCCACTCCCCAAATCCGCTGAGGATCTTATGCACCTTTGTGCGCCGTCCATTCGACGGGATGTCGTATGCCACGACATACAGTTGCCGTTCGCCCATAATTGTCAGCGCACGCAGAAGGGCGGATAGGCATCCAGCTCGCTCTCAATCGCCCTGGCCAGCAGGCGCGCCTGCAGCTCCAGACAGCGCCGATAGGTGGCGCGATACTCGAAGATTGGATGATGGATCTCGGTCTCCATGCGTTCTTCAAACTTCTCCAGAAAGCGCCGCCGGCTCCCGTCCTTCAGGCGCACCGAACCAAACTCCTCGATGAAGTCCTCGCTGGTGAGCACGCGGTTGTTCACCACCGTCAGGACGACGGAATCGGCAATCGGCGCGCGGAACTCCTCCATCAGGTCCAGCGCCAGGGCCGGCTTGCCATATTGCGAGCCGTGCAAGAAGCCGATGTAGGGGTCCAGGCCACAGGCCTGAAGCGCGCCCGAACAACTGTGCATCAAGAGCGTATAGCCGTAGGAAAGCAAAGCGTTCACCGGGTCGCGCGGAGGGCGGCGGTTGCGTTGATCGAAACGCAGACCGCCGTCTGAACGCAAGAGCCGGCCGAACACATCGAAGTAGAGCGCCGACCCTGCGCCCTCCAGCCCCTGGAGCTTGCCCCACACCGTCCCGGCCTGCGGCCGGCTGGGGTCTTGGGGCAATTCGTCGGTCTTCGGCAGTTGGTCCACCTGCGCCACCAGGTCGCGCAGCTTATCTGCTGCTTGTCGCACCGCCTCGTCTGCCGATTTGCGCGCAGCGCGCATGAGCAACGTGCGAGCGTTGAGCAGTTTGCCACGCACGAAAGCGCGCGCCAGCCGCAGCCGAGCGGTGGGATCCTCGTGAGCTCGAAACTGGCCCAGCCGCAACAAGCTGTTCTTGCCCTCGGCCGGCACCAGCCGCCCGCGGAAGCGACCCAGGCCATCCAGCCAGGCGATCTCCACTTTCTGTTCCAGCAACGCCGCCAACGCCGCCGGCGTGAGCGTGCTATCGCCCCAGATCACCAATCGCGTCACCTTGATGAGCGGCACTTCGATCTTCTGCTTGGGCGTTTCGTCTTGCCCGGGAATGTGGATAACCAGCACATCCCCTTCCTTCTTCAAAGTGCAGTATGGCTTGGTCACGTGAACAGTTGTCATACAGCAGTCTCGCTGAGTTTGCGCATCTCGCGCGGCAGGCAGATCGGTTCCAACGAGCAATCGCGGCACTTCGCGTAGTGCTCCAGCGGCGGCGGCAGCTTGCCCTGGGCGATGAGCTGGCGGGCGCGCTGGATGGCCTGGAGGGTGCGCGCTTGCAATTCGGGCGTGAAGTGCACCTCTTCGCGGCGGCGCGAGCCGAAGTAGAACACGTAACCCTTCGGCACGTCGGCGTCGCTGCGCTCCATCAGGCACATCGCCTGTGCGCAGAGCTGGATGTGGTCGTTCAGCCAGCGCCCCATCCGTCCCTTCTTGTATTCAATCGGGATGAGCACGCGTCGGCCATCCACTACCCGCTCTTCCACCACATCGGCAAAGCCGGCCACGCCCAGGCGTTCCGACCAGAGATAGACGCGCCGGTGAGACAACACGTCGCCCTCGCGCTCGGCGCCGGCGCTGTGCGCCTGTTGATGGCGCAGGCTGCCCTCCAGCACGTGGGCGTTGACTTCCATCTCGCCGCACACGTGCATCAGGTAGAAGCGGCGGGCGCAGTATTCGAGCTGGTTGAGCATAGAGATGGGCAGATAGTCGTCCATCGTTATTCCCAACTACGCAATGTCACTGACCCGGCGGGCCATGCCCATGCCATGCGTGGTCTTGCGGCCGACGCCGGTGTAGAAGGCCAGGTCGGCCAGCGCGTTGATCGCGCGGGCCAGGAGGCTATCTTCACGGGTCAGGAGGCGATAGACCACCCGGCCGGTGGCCCCGATCTGGGGCTGGTTGTTGAGCCTGGGCCCGTGCCGCTTCAGATGATGCACCTCCAGGTGTATGTTATCCTGGGCGAATCGCTCAATCGCAGGGGTCAGGTTCTCGCCGGTCAGGTTGGCCCAGGCGGTGGCCAGGCTGCCGAAGACCAGCTTCGGCAACGGCAGCGCCTCGACATAGCTGCCGAGCTTGAACGAAGTAGGCGTGCAGAACTCGAGGGCGATGGCGTCGGGCGGGGGCGCGTCCAGCCGCTGGCGCAGGTCGTCCAGGGTGATCGAGCCGGCCCACTCGTGGCTGCCCGGCGCGGTCAAGATTTCGCTGACCAGGAAGTGCGCGTCGCCCAAGCGGATGGCGCAGGCGGCGGAGCCGGCGAGGAAGTATTCGATGAACGAAGCGAAGAGCACCTCGTCGAGCAACGTGACGCGCAGCCAGCACGCCCAGCCGGCGGGCAGGTAATACCCTTGACCATCGGCCGCCGTGCGCGGCAGGCCCATCAGCGGGCTGAGGGTGAACGGCTTGCGGCGGCCCTTACCGGCAAATTCATGCACGGCGGCAGCCAGGCGCGGGTCAACCTGGTCGAGGATGTTGAAGAAGGCAGCGTGGGCATACTGACCGCCGCCCGACAGGGGGATGAAGGCCGGCTGCCGGGCGATGAGCTTGATGACCGAGGCGTAGAGGCGCATATTTCTATGACAATCGTGCGCTCACTGAGGGAAGGTGTAGCGCATGCCGGCGGGCAGATAGATGGTTTCGCCGTTGTCCAGCCCGGCCCTCAACCAGTCGCCCTCGATGATCGCGTTGTCAACCAAGCTGGATGGCGGCATGGAGATCACGTCGTAGATTTTGAGCCTGCCGTTAATATCCAGAGGATTCAGCGGCAGGCTGGCCATGTATTCCCCTTTTACCGGTTTCAGTTCAGCCTGTCCTATCACCTCTAGCTGACCTTTGCTGCGCCATAGCCCCATGCGAATCCAGCGCGGCGCGCGAAAGTCCGCCGCGTGAATGACCGCAAACTCAAAGACGCTCCCGACTGCGACTTCCTTAGCCCGTCCGAAGCTAGGCAGGTTGCGGCTGGTTGGTTCCATCTTGACGCGGTAAGCGTTGTCGGCGAACTTAAAGGTGACCAGTTGATAGCGCACGTCCAAGCCGCGCGCCGGCGTGACGTAGAGGCCTTGCGCATTCAGCGCGCCCAGCTCGTCCTCGTAGGCAGGCACGTGTCCGGCCTGGTAGTAGGGCGCTCTGGCCAGCTCCAGCGCATAAGTCAGCGCGTAGTTATGAAGATAGCGGCCGGTCTCGTAGAGCCGGCCCGCCTCCCGCGTCATGTAGAATAGATTCTCGTGAAAGGTCAACCGAAAGAGCGTCAGGCGCATGGTGGTTATTTCTTCTTGCCAGCCTTGGCGATCCAGGCCAGGTGATAAGCGCGGCTGTCGGCAAAGGCCCGCTCCAGCAGCGCTTTGGTGTCCTCGTTCGATACCTGATTCAGGAAGGTTGCCAGCTCATCGCCGATCAGCAACTGGTCAACGTTCACGCCATCCTGCTTCAGCAAGTCCGGCACCAACTGCTGCGCGGCCGAGACGACCAGTTGCGGATCCACGGGATCGGGTGGTTGAATCTGCTCGTTGAGGGCATCGTAGAGCCTTTGGGTGAAGAGCAGGTTGGAGAAGATCTCGCCATCGGTCAGCGCGATCGCCACGATGTGGTTCTGCATGCGACCCGTGCGGGTGGTCTGTGCGCCGTAGCGCTTGGTGCGCATCACATTGTTGACGACATAGAGGAACAGGTTATAGGTCAGGTCGCGCGTGGTGATCACCGAAGGAAAGATCACCTGCGGCGTGACGTGATCCTGTTCGTTGATCCGGCTGGTGACCTCGCCGTAGCGGGTCATCGTGCCGTCCTCGTAGGGCGCATTGAGGGTGAACGCCTCGTGGCTGTGCTCGTAGCTGGTCAGCGAGTATGCCGTGTCGGTGATCACCTTCGACTTCTCGGAGCCGCTGTCGCCGATGGCGAAGCCGTAGGCAATGCAATCCGGGCACTGGGTGCAAAACTTCACGTTGTAATCGCAGATCGGCAATTCGTTGGCGTCCACGTCCCGCTTCTGGTCGCCTGCCGGCTCGCCGCTGACGAACCCGTAGCGGCGCAGCAGCTCGCGGCCCACCAGCCGTTCGGGCGTGGATTGCTTGCGCTTGAAGATGGTGATGCGCGGGAGCAGCTCTTTGTGTTGCGTGCCGGCGGACACGCGCGCCGTGTTTAGCTCACCATCGGTCTGAAAGAGCGGATACGAATCGGTCACTCGGATCGTGATGATGTGGGCATAGCGCCCCATTGGCTTACCGGGAACTTGGGACAAGAACCAATCTTGCTTAAGTGTGGACATGTGCTTGACTCCTTTGTCTTTGAAAATTGGGACTATGACTCGCCAGTTTCTGCTTCTTCGCGTTCAGCGCGATCCTTCGCTGCTTCGTCCAGGTAGATGACCTCGCAGGCGTTCTTCAGCAGGTTAAGCTGTTTGCCGCGCAGCGTGCTCCGGTCGCCGCGAAAGACGCCGAAGAAGATTTCATGGACGAAGTAACGCGCGAACTCCTGCATGGCCGCCTGCTGGCTTTCGCGGGTGCTGCCTCTGGGTGGGAAGGCGAGCTGCTCGTTGTAGGCGCGCTCGATAAAGTTGTGCAACGCGCCATAGGCCGCGTCCGTGAGCGCGTCCGCGTCGGCAAAGAGCCGCGCGTCGGCGTCCAGGATGGCGCGGGCGGTCTTGGTGATGGGTTGCAGGATGCTGTTGCTGTTCCAGCGTTTAGCGCGATAGAAACGGCGATAGAGCTGAGTGAGCGTTCGGGCGTGGTTGGTCATAGTCTGGTCTCCTGAGAGGAAGTGAACATATTGCAGGTAGAGCATTGCGTCGCGAACCGTCAGGTTATCCGACTTCTCCTGACGCTTGCCCTTCTTCAGGTAGTGAAAGGCATAGATCGGCGACGCGGCCAGGTTGCGGGCCACGGGTGGGAGTTGTTGCCAGCGGTAGTCGAACCCGCCCGCACTGGCTGCGTTGGCGTCCACATGGATGGCATAGGTGACCATCAACCGGCGAATTGCGGGGAGGAGTTCATCCACGTTGAGACGCGCTTTTTGCACGATGTGCTGAATGGCGGCGTGGGGTGCGTCTAAGAAGACGGTCTCATCAATTTCGTTGGCCTCCAGCATCACAGGCAGCGACGACTCACTGGCCACCACCTTGACGTCTATCATCAGCGGCAGCAACAAAGCGAGCAAGGCCGGATGCACCCATGCTTCGACGTCGGTCGCCTTCTGGCCGCTTGGCGGCGGCACGCCCAGAAAGGCGAACATGACCGGGTCGTTCTCCGGGAAGTGCAGGCGGATGTAGCGATCACCCTCTAGCGCCGGGTCTTCTGGGTCGAGCATGAACGCCTGGAGGCGCTGGAGCGTGGCGGGCGAAAGGTCGAGCGCGCCTTTGGCGCTGAGCTGACGCTTGAGGTCCGTCACGCTCACCCGCCGCAGCCTGAGGTATGCGCGGCGCAGGACCTGGAGCGTCTCCGGCGTAAAGAAATACAGAGGATAGAAGAACAGGTAGCGGATGCGCCGGCCCTCGAATCCCTTGCCGCTGACCGCTGCGCGGTTCATCAGGATCTGCCGGAGCATCATCTCCAGGCCGCAGATGGAGCAGATGTCTCGGACGGCGTCAGGGCCGCCCAGGCGCTTTTTGCCGGTATATACCTGCGGCATGAACAAAACAGCTGCCTCGCGCTGCTTCTCTATCCGATAGGGCGACGAGCACAACGAGCAGACCGCGGTTGTGCCGCGCCCCTTGCGCTTGGCGTTGGTGTAGCGCTCCAGCTCGGTTTGCGCGGCGCGCCGCAGGTCGGCCTTGTCCAATCCACCCAGGGTCAGGGTTTGGGTGGTGTAGTCCTCCAGATCGGCCCAGGCGTCGCTTTCTTTGGGCGCGTCTTGCGTGAGCAACGGCCTGACGGCGTCGGCCAGCCGTTTGGCCCACAGGCTGATCTTGTCGGCCAGCTCAGCGGGAGAGAGGCCGGGAGTGCGCTTGATGAAGTGGCCGGCGGCGAAGTACCAGTGGTACCCCACGCCGCCGGCGCGGTTATCGCGCGGCACAGCCTGAAACTGATCCTTCAGATCAGTAATGGCCATTTCGCGCAGCAGGAAGTCTCCAGTATCAAAGTCAGGCAAGACTTCCTTGATCTGGTTCTCCGCAAGGTAACACCACTCGGCCGGTTGGTCCACACGGACATCGTTCGGCAGGTTGAGGTCAATTTCTGGCGACATCCACTGGCCGCTCCTCATCTTCTCGAAGCGCTTGCCTGCGGAAGGTTGCTTCGACGCGCCGACCCGCGCGAGCGTAGCCTCGGCGCCGAGCGTGATCAACTCCGGCAGGTCAAAGAACAGCCAGTAATAGTCGGGGAACTTAATCCCCTTGCCATCGCGCTGGAAGCCGATTTTGCTCTGCGCCAGCCGTCGGCGCATCAGCGCCTTGATGTTGTCTATGATCGCCCGGGCAACCTGCTCACAGGATGGCAAGGGAGGCGCCTGATTCGCATGTTCCAGGTAAATCACCCCGCTGGGGGCATAGAGCAGCGGCTGGCGGTACTCATGCGTCATCGCCCGCAGCGCGGCGTTGTGGACGAAGTTGGTCAACACCCCGCGAATATCAGCAACGTGGTGATAGGTCAGGCGTGCTCGGCCATCGCTCAACGTCTTGATCGTCTCCTGGACCTTCTGCGTTGTGGCCTGGGTCGGCGTCTGCACCACGTAGGCCAGCAAGTCCGAGAGCCGGCTAAGCTGTTCGGCCAGATCCAGTTGAGTGCTGCTCAACCGAAGCGCCTTCAGCAGGCTCAGGTTGCGCAGCGTGCCCCAGCGCACCTGCGTGTTACAGGCGACGTAGATCAGGTCGTGCAAGACGTGCGCGGCCCCGCCGACGGGCTTCAGGAAGGGGTCTAAGCCCAGGCGCTCGCACCAGGCCAGGAAGATGCGCTCCAGCGTTGGCATCTGCGCTGCGCCCACCGCGCGCTCGTGGCTGAAGCCGGCCTCCTGTAGCTCGTTCTCAACATCGGGCAGCTTTAGGAAGTCGTGCATTACGTAGCCGGCGCTGAAGACCCGCCGGGTGAGGTCATCGTAAGCGCGGAACTGCGGCGCGCCCCACGCCTGTAGCAGGCGCGCGACGTGGAGCGTAGGCAGCAGCCCATTGAGCAAGTGCGCGCGCATGGTCTGGTCGGCGCTGTAACGCTCGACGCCGATGCGCCCTTCGGCGCGATGTTGGGCGGCGAACTCGCCACCCTTGGCCGCGACATGCCCTAACTGCTCGGAGAGCGGCGGCAGCACGTGTTGGACGAAATCGGCCATCACCGGATCGCCCGGCCAGAGCTTGTCCGTCGCCTGGCGCATCAAGACGACCAGCAGCGGCTCGGCAGCGATCTGGGCCGGCTGCGCTTGCTCATCTGCTGCTTCTTCGACGAGCGCATCAAGCTCTTCCTCTTCCAGGGCGTCAAACAAGTCTTCCTCGCTCATAAGGCTCCTCTTTCAGGGAATCACACGATCACCGCGCTGCCGCCACAATTGAGCGGGTAGTAACGCAGGCGGGCGTCGAGCAAAAGCGCGGCGCGCTCCAGGGCGATGGTGCCCCTGACGTTGTCGCGGCTGATGAAAAAATAAAGCGGGAATAACAAAGGCAGCGCCAGCCGGCGCTTCATCTCCAACGGATGCATCCCTGCGCACAGCAGCGCCGGCAAGGCGCGCCGAGACAAGCGATTGTTGATCTCGTCGCACCCAGGGAACGAAGCGTCAACGTGCAGCCCCTTGACGACTTGTGCTTTGCCAAACTGGTCTGCGCTCCAGTGGCCCAGGTCTTTGTCCAACCAGAACTGAT
The DNA here is from genome assembly GCA_023511655.1 of Anaerolineae bacterium. Taxonomy (GTDB): domain Bacteria; phylum Chloroflexota; class Anaerolineae; order J036; family Brachytrichaceae; genus JAAFGM01. The sequence goes on along the minus strand of JAIMBB010000028.1, from coordinate 23,263 downwards.
AGGCTTGAAACGCCTTTGGCTGGCCTAGCTCAAAGAAACCCAATGGCTGTTCGTTCTGAAAGGCTTTTGGGTTTAGCTTTGCCTGACTGACTTCCCGGCAAAACGCTTCTTCGCTGATATACGACAACTCATAGTTTGCGATCGCCTGAAGCAAATCCATGACCTTAAAGCGGTCTGCCTGCCGGCTCTCCGAGGGGTCAATGACGCCGCACACCAGGCTGCTGCTGCCGCGGAAGGAAAGCGCCTCCTCCAGCAACGGCGAGTGTTGGCTGGTTAACTCTCTGTATTGCGGGATGGCGCTGGACAGACGCACGCCAAACGTTGCTTCGTATCGCTCCTTCAAGGTTGCACGCTGCTGGTGATATTGCTCGCGGATGGTCTTGCGCGAAAGCCCGAACAGGATCTTGAGCGATTGAAACTTCCCCCAGGCCTGGGCGTATTGTTCGAATTCGGCGACTGGTGGAAATGCTGACCGGATAGCCTCGTTGAACTGCTGGCGGTCAAGCTCAGCGCCCGCGGTCAACAGCGACGGCGATTCACCCCGGCCCTGGAACAGACGCTCAGTCATCCAGTTGGGCAATACAGCGTAAGCAACGAAATCGTTGAAGGGGATGTGCTTGCCTTCCCGTTGATAGCCGTCGTGCCGGCCAAGCCTGCCGAGCCGCTGGAGGAAACTGCCTGCGCTGTAGCTTTCAAAGACCAGAAAGTTGATCCGAAAGTCCACGCCAATGTCCACCGTAGATGTGCCGACCAGTAGATCGGCCTCGTAAGAAATGCGCCGGCCGTGCCGAGAGGTCAACCCAACGTTGAGCGCCACGCTCAACCCATGTGCCTCAAAGACCGGCTTGAGCGTCTGATGGATGCGCAGCGCCGACCCCACCGAGTTCACGATGATGGCGCCTTTGGCATGTGGGCGGCGCTCGCGGAAGAATGGCAAGAGCGTATCACTCGCGCGCTCCCCAATCCAGTCTTCGGCACGCTGCGCGGCGACGAAGTGGGCGTTGACTGGGTTAAGAATTTTGCGCCAATGCTCTGGCTCGCCGTGCATTGCATACTGCCCCTCGATGAACTTCACCCGTAGCCCGGATCGCGCCAGGTATTCGCGCAGCAGGCGATTGGGCGTGGCGGATAGGAAGAGAAATTTATGGGGGCGGGCTATTCCACTGGTCTCATGGATGAACAGTAGCGCGTTAAGAACGCTGACGACTTGCGGCACATCGAAGATATGGAATTCGTCGAACGTGAGTTGGCAGAACTTTTGCGCCAGCGGCGCAGCGTAGCGATCGGGGGCATCCTCTGGATAGGTGTAGAACTGATGCATCACGTAGTGGAACACATCGGGGTTGGTTAAAACGAGGTCGCCGTTGCGAATTATCCGCATTAACGCCTCTCCCCGACGCGCATAGTTGTCCTCTGCCATCGCTTGATCTAGCGCTGCCTTGTTCAGCCGCCGGCATTCAATGTTTGCATCCCATGTCCTGATCGCCTGCTCGAGTTGTACTTGCTGGTCTTCTATAAGCTCATTGGTCGGATACATAGCCAGGACGGGGTAGTTGATCCCACCCTGGATCAAGATGGGCAACTGTCCGGCCAGGCTCTTGCCGTCCCCGGTGATCGCCGTGTTGAAAATCACTTCCTCGTCGCCTGCGGTCAACGCTTGGTAAGTCTCGACTTGATGTTTCGATAAACGCCAGCCAGGCGGCATTCGAGCTTTTAACTCATCTGGGATGGTATCCGCCAACTGCGAGTACACCGGCAACAGCTTCACTTCCATCTGAACACAGCTTATACTCGGCCTCAGACGACACGGATGTAAAAAAAGCGACGCAACAGCTTCACTTCCATCTGAACACAGCTTATACCCCACCACCAGGGTCACATTTGCGACCCTCCACCTGTTCCCCCGCGCCCAAGTTGCGATACATCCCCTCCACCGCCTCGCGCATCCGCGCCAGCAGCTCCGGCCCGCCCAGCACGACGCAATACTGTCCGTAGCTCAGCAGCACCCGCTCGGCATAGAACAAATCCTGCGTCGTGCCGCACACCTCCGCCGTCCCATCCTCGCGCTGGATGACTTCCATTTCCTCAAAGTGCCGGCTCACCTTGCCGCGGCCCAACGGCGGCAACAGCCGGTAGCGCACCTCGTAGCGCGGCGGCGCGCTCGCCGGCGTGCGCCCCATCACCGTCGGCAACACCTGCAGCGCGTCGTCGTCCTGGATGCCGCCGAGGCGAAAGCGTATGTATTCGCCCGTCGCCGGTGTTGACCCCGCCTGCGGCAGCACATACCCCAAAAGGTACAAGTGCCCCCACTGGTACACGATGCGCGCCGGCGCAACCCGAAACCGTCTCGGCCGGTTGTCCTCATACCGCGCCGAGAGATAGTTGAACTGGAGCAACCGCCGCTGCGCCTTCGCCCGCCGGACGCTCTCCCACACCCGCGGCGCGATCGGGTCGGGGTCGAGCTGCTTCAAGATGTCCAGGTTGACGATGGCCTGAGGGTTACTCAACGAGAGCCGCTGGTCCGCCGGCAGCCAGCGGGCGACCTCCTCAATAAACCGGAGGACGTTGGCATAGTCCGGCTGGCCCTCGAAGGCCAGCGCCAGCGTCATCATCCCCTCCAGCGCCTCCGGCGAGAGCGATAGGCTGAGGAGCGGCCCGGGCTCAGATAACGCATACTGACCGTTTGCGTATGTGAGCGCGACCCCGAAGATGCGGCGCAGCCGCTGTAGGTCGCGCTTGAACGCTTGGCGTTGCGCCGCCGGCGAAGCCGGATATGCCTCCGGCAGCGCGCGCTGAACCGCGTCAATCAGCGCTGCCTTATCTGCTGCGCCCTGTTTCAGCCTGTTTAACAGCAACAGGCAACGCATCAATACTGCCCGTTCACTGGCGCGCTTGCCATGCCCCCGCGCCGGCTTGAGTTGCGTCGTCATCGCGGTGAGTATATGAGCGATGCGCCCGGAGGAATGGGATATCATCGCCGCGTCGTACAATCGCCTGCCATGAACCAGACCATCCAGGAGCTCGAGCAGCGCTTCACCTCCGGCGTTTACCCCAAGCGCGACCTGACCATCGTGCGCGGCAAAGATACCACCGTGTGGGACGACCGGGGCCACGCCTACGTGGACTGCGTGGGCGGCCAGGGCGTGAGCACGCTCGGCCACGCCAACCCGGCCGTCGCCCGCGCCATCGCCGAGCAGGCGCTGACCCTGATCTCGTGTCCGGAGATCTTCTACAACGACACGCGCGCCCGCTTCGAGGAGTTGCTCATCTCGATCCTGCCCGACGGGCTGGAGCGCGTGTACCTGTGCAACAGCGGCGCCGAAGCGGTGGAAGCGGCGATCAAGTTCGCCCGCCTGAGCACCGGCCGGCCGAACATCGTGGCCACGGTGCGCGCCTTTCACGGGCGCACCCTGGGCGCACTGAGCGCTACCTACGAACCGAAGTATCGCGAACCTTTCCAGCCGCTGGTGCCCGGCTTCAGCCACGTGCCCTACAACAACGCCGAGGCGCTGGCCAGCGCCGTGGACGAGCACACCGCCGCCGTGCTGATCGAGGCCGTGCAGGGTGAAGGCGGCGTCCATCCCGGCTCACCTGACTACCTGCGCGCAGCCCGCCAGATCGCCGACCGGCACGGCGCCCTGCTGATCGTGGACGAAGTACAGACCGGCTTCGCGCGCACCGGCCGCTGGTTCGCCGTCGAGCATAGCGGCGTCACGCCGGACCTGATGCCGATGGGCAAGGCCATCGCCGGCGGCGTGCCGATGGGCGCGGTGGGCATCCGCGATACGGTCAAGAACCTGGCGCCCGGCGTGCACGGCAGCACCTTCGGCGGCAACCCGCTGGCCTGCGCGGCCGGCATCGCCTCGATCCAGGAAATGCAGCGGCTCGATCTGCCACGCCAGGCCGCCGAAAAGGGCGAGTATTTCAAAGAGCGGCTGGAGGAGATCAACGCACCGGTCATCCGCGAGGTGCGCGGGGTCGGCCTGCTGATCGGCATCGAGCTGAAGACGAAAGTGGCGCCATATCTGCGCGCCCTGCAGGCCGAGGGCGTGCTGGCGCTGCCTGCCGGCCTGAACGTGTTGCGCTTTCTGCCGCCGGCGGTCATCACCTACGAACAAATCGGCTTTGTCGTCGAAAAGACGGCCAAGGTGCTTGCAGCATGATTCCCTACCCTTTGACCAACTCAGCTCCCCCCTGCGAGGAAATGGAGCACCGTTCGTCCACCGGCGAGAGGATGTTCATCCGCCACTGGCGACCGGAAGCCGAAACCCGCGGCGCAGCAGTGCTTTGCCACGGCATCTTCGAGCACAGCGGCCGCTATCACCACGTGGCCGAGCGGTTCACCAGGCACGGCTACCACGTTTGGGCGCCCGACCACTATGGGCACGGCCGCTCGGCCGGGGAACGCGGCAGCCTCCGGCACGGCGACCACTTCGTTGACGACTTGAAGGTCGTGGTTGCGCTGGCGACGAACGAGACCGGCCACAAGCCCATCCTGCTGGGGCACAGCATGGGCGGAGCCATCGCCGCGCTGTATGCCGTCCGCCATCAAGAGACGCTGCGCGCATTGGTGCTGTCGTCACCTGCGTTGCGCACCCACGCATCGGAATTGCTCATCGCCGTCGGCCGTATCGTGAGCAACCTGGCGCCGAACGCCACGATGCCGAGCGGCCTCGATCAACCCGCCACGCACAACGCCGCGTGGGAAGCCTGGAAGGAGCAGGACGAACTCAAGCACAGCCGAGTGACTTTTCGCACGGCCCGCTTCATCGTGGACGCCGGCGATGAAGCGCGCGCCAAAGCCGGCGCGCTGCGCATCCCGGTGTTGTTGTTGGTCGCCGGCGATGACACCTACGTGGACAAACGCGGCGCGCGAGAGTTCTTCGCGCAACTGCCGGCCGGCCTGGGCGAACTGCACGAGTATGAGGGGTTTTACCACGAGGTGTTCAACGAGGTCGAGCGCGAAAGGCCCTTCGGCGACCTGGAGGCGTGGCTGGTCAAGATCGGCGCCGCATAGAAGAGGCAGCGCGGGCCGGCATTTGCCATGATCGAACTCCTCGAGCGCTGCGTGCGCATCCCTTCACTCAGCGGGCAAGAACGCGCCGTCGCCGAGTTTCTATGCGCAGAGATGGGCCGGCGCCGCTTCCAGCGCGCTTTCATTGACGAAGTCGGCAATGCAGTTGGCATCCTGGGCAGCGGTCCGCGCCAGATCGTGTTGCTGGGGCACATGGACACCGTGGGCGGTCACGTGCCGGTGCGCTACGAGGACGGCAAGCTATACGGGCGCGGCAGCGTGGATGCCAAAGGGCCGCTGTGCGCGTTCATCCTGGCCGCCGAGGCAATCGCCCCCCAGCTTCCGCCCGACTGGCAGATCATCGTCGTCGGCGCAGTGGAAGAGGAGGCAGCCACCTCCAGGGGCGCGCGGTTCGTCGCCACACAATATCGGCCGGAGATGTGCATCATCGGCGAGCCGAGCGGCAGCGACGGCATCACGCTCGGATACAAGGGACGCCTGCTGATCCAGGCGCACATCGAGCGCGCCTCGCAACATACCGCCATCCCGGAGCCCAGCGTGAGCGAGCTGGCCGTCGCGCTGTGGAACCACGTGCGGGCGTTGGCCGACGCATGGAACGCCGACAAGCCCAGGGCTTTCGATCAGCTCCTGCCCTCCCTGCGCAAAATACAATCGGGCGACGACGGATTGCGCGAATGGTGCGACCTGTTGATCGGCGTGCGGCTGCCGGTCGAGTATGGGCCGGGCGTGCTGCAAAACGAGATCGAACGATGGCGCGACGCCCGGCCAGACGCCGGGCGGTTCACCCTGAGCTTCAGCGGAGCAGAACCGGCCTGGCGCGCGCCCAGGGATACGCCCCTCGCCCGCGCGCTGGTGAACGCCATCCGCGCCGAAAAGATGCGGCCGACGTTCAAGTGGAAAACCGGCACGGCTGACTTCAACGTGGTCGGTCCGGCGTGGAATTGCCCAATCGCCGCCTATGGGCCGGGCGATTCATCGCTCGATCACACGCCCGACGAGCACATCGCTATTGACGAGTTCGAGAAGGCGGTTAGAGTATTGGTCATCGCATTACGATCATTGGTCGGCGCGGGCCAGTAGACCGCCAGCCGGCCATCGAGCCGGCAGCGCACAGAGCCGATTGACTGATTTTCGAACGTCAAGATCGCACTTCAAGCCATGTCCGCAGCGTTTTCCTTTCTTCACTACCGACCACGATCGCTGGAGATCATAGACACCACCCTGCGCGAAGGGCAACAGTCTTCGCTACTGCACGACCACTATAAATATTTCTTCACCACCACCGACAAGCAGGAGATCACGCGCAGCCTGATCCTGTATGGCGTGAAGTTCATAGAGCTGTTCGCGCCGAACGTCAGCGCGCAGGAGGCCGAGGACTGGCAGGCCATCAAGGCAGTGCGTGACGAGTTGATTACGCAGAAAGGATATACCTTCTTGCTGGCGCACGTGCGTTGTCATCCTGCCGACGTGGAAGCGGCGATCAACGCCGGCGCCGACGGCTTGAACATTTACATCGGCACCTCCGACACGTCGCGCAATTTCAACCACGGACATGGGCTGGATGAAATCGCCCGGCGCGCCCGGACGCTGATCGAGGACATCCGCCGCAACCATTCGCACCTGGTGTTGCGCTTCAGCGGCGAGGATGCCTTCCGCACTCGCGAGGCGGACCTGTTTCGCGTTTACGACCAGGTGGCCGAGTGCGTGGACCGCCTGGGCACGCCGGACACGGTGGGCGTGGCGACGCCGGCGGCGGTCGCGCGGCGCGTGGAAGTGCTGCGCCAGCGCTACCCTCGGCTTGCCCTGGAGGGCCACTTTCACGATGATCGGGGCTTTGCCCTCATCAACGCGCTGGAGGCGGTGAAAGCCGGCATGCAGTACATCCAAACCACCCTGCTGGGCATCGGCGAGCGCAGTGGCATCACCAGCATGACGGCCCTGCTGTTCAACCTGTTCATAGATCGCGAATACGATCGGCTGGAGGGCTATCACCTGCGCGGCTCGTATCCGATCAACGTGATGATGGCCGACAAATTGCGCAAGCTGGTGCCCTCCAAAGAGCCGGTCAGCCTGACCAACCGCACCCATGCAGCCGGCGTGCACCAGAAAGGCATGATCAACAGCAGCAGTACATACGAAGCGCACCCGCTCGACCAGTTTGGGGTGACCGAGTCGGAAATCCTGCTTGGGCCGTTGAGCGGATGGAACATCATCCACTACTTCCTGAAGGAGATTTGCAGCTTCGAGATTGACGAAGCGACGGCCAAAGCCATCTCCGCGGCGTTCAAGAACCGCATCTACGACATTACGCCCGGCGCCTCACCTGCCGACCTGCTCATCCAGATCGCGCAGCAGGAGTTCGGTCTGCGGCCGATTCACGTGCCGGAGCAATTCCGCCAGGCAGTGGCGCAGAACCTCACCGACGCTTCGACGCAGGAAATCGGCGAGGTCCGGCACGCCAGCGGGGTCATCCTGCGCACGCGGCAATGAGGCCGGGCGCCGCGGATGCCGGATCCGTCGTCCGGGGAAGATCGTATGCAAACCCCGATTTCCCTTTTCGCGGGTATGAAATAAGCTTGGCTTCATTGAAGGAGCCATCGAATGCAACCGACCCACCGATCCTTCCGCATCGCAGCAGCATTTGCGCTGTTGGTCGTGCTCCTGCCTCTGTCAGCAGCGCGCGCCGACATTGCACCACCTGAGCAAGCGCCAGGGAGCGCCATTCAGCCAGAGGGCGAGACGCGTGTGCGGATGGCTGCCGAACGCGTAGTGATCGAGGTGTTGCGCGTTAAAGGCCAGCGGGATGCGAATCTGCCGATTGCGAATGTAACGGCGCTGTTCACCATGCGCAACGCCGGCGACGTCGTCGAGCGCCTGGTGGTGCGATTCCCACTCACCGATCCCAGTGGTCAGGGCGACGGCTGGGGCGGGCAGCCGGAGATTGAACAGGTGGCCGTTGCAGTGGACAACCGCCGTGTGCCTATGCGAATCATCACGACGCCCAACCCCTACGACGCCGCACGACCGCCGGTCAAGTGGGCGGCGTTCAACGTGGCCTTCCCGCCCGGCAGGGATGTGCAGATCACCGTCGAGTACATCCTGCAATCCACCGGCTACCCACCCTACGGGCGGTTCAAATACATCCTGGAGACCGGCGCCGGCTGGGATGGGCCGATCGGCTCGGCCGAGTTCATCCTGAAATTGCCCTACCAGGCAAATGAGCAGAACGTGTTGCTCGGCCAGTCCACGCCCGGTGGCGAATTCGTGGACGGAGAAGTTCGCTGGCGTTTCAAAGACATCGAGCCTCAGGAGAAGGACAACTTCTACGTGACGGTGATGGCACCCAGCACCTGGCAGCGCATCCTGGACGCCAGACGGCAGACGGAGGCTGCGCCCGGGAGCGCCGCGGCGTGGCGCGAACTGGCGCAAGCTTATCTGGGCGCTATATCAGGCAAGTATGGCCCCGAACAAGGCGCAGAGTTCGTCCCCTTGGTCGAAGAAGCCTATCGGCGTGCGCAAGAGAACGACCCCAACTCTGCGCAATTACACGCCGAGCTAGCGCAGGTGCTGCTCGACATCTATCCGCCTGTCTTCGAGCTGAATCCGGCGATCACCGAGAAGATCCTGGCGGCGCTGAAAGCAGCTTTCGAGCGAGACCCGGACAATGCGCTGGCGCAGAAGGTGTCGGCGGATTTGAGGGAGTGGCTCACCCGCCTGGCCCAGGCTCCAGGGGCGGAAGGCCAGGCAGCCAAAATGCAACTTGAACAACTCGAACGGATCGTCGGACAAACGGGCGCAGATGAACTCACAGCGACGCCAACCGCGGCACCGCCAACCGCGGCGACGCCGACCGCGGCGGCGCCGACCGCGGTCACGCCGACCGCGGCACCGGTGGGCCCAGGCACGCCGGAGCCACCAGCAACAGGCACTCCCGAAGCGACGCCGACCTCCGCGCCGGCTACGCCGGAAGTCAGGCCGACCATTGAGGCTATCCCCGCCGGCGAACCGATCATCGCGACCACCATTGTGACGTCAACCACGCAGACCGGCGCCGTGATCACCGCGACGACCCTCAGCACCGCCACGACGACGTTGACCGACACGGCGACATCGCAGCCGGTCGTCGTCACCACCATCGGCGAATCTCGCATCATCACCGAAACGGCCGACGTCGCCGGCACTATTCCGACGACGGTGACCGAGGTGAGCGCCACCACAATCATCACGGCGACGACCGGCGGCCAGGCGGCACCAGCCGCCAGCACGGTGATTACCGCCACGACCACCACGACGATCACAGCGCCGCTGGACGAGGCCGGCGCGGCCAGGCCAGGGGCCGCTGTCGTGATTACGACCACCGCCGTGACGACGGCGACGACCGAGGCCAGCCCGCTCGAGCCTACGCGCCCCGCCACCGTGACGGTGATCGTTGCTCAGACGACCATCTCGCCCACCGTCACAATCACGCGGCCAACCGAGACGGGCGAGCCCGCCGTGGCCGAAACCTCCGTCACATCGTCCGTCATTACCACAGTAACGACCGGCCTGGCCGAGCCAGGCGCATCGCCGCCGCCCACATCCATTGTCACCGAGACGAACGTGATTACGACGACGATAGAGCCGCCGCGAACGGAGGGCGGATCGCCCATCACCAGCATCATCACGGCTACGACCATCGTCACGGCAGCAGTGGACGCGTCCGGCCTGGTCACCCCCGGGACACCGATCACCATCATCGTGACCGGCACGCTGCCCGGGACGCCGGAGGCGCCTGTCATCAGCATTACAGGCACGCCCGAGGCAGTTCGCACGCCGAGGGGCGAGGCCACACTCATCGCCACGGAAGCCGCCGCACAACCGGCAGTTCCCACCGAAGCGCCAACGGCACTGGAAACGCCGACGGCAGCGGTGGCAGCGATCATCACCCTATCACCGGGAGCCGAAGCAACGCAGGCCCCGACAGCAGGGCCACAGCCAACCGATCAGGGCATTCCACCGACGACGTGGATCGCACTGTTGCTGACCTACCTGGCAGGGGGCGCAGCGGTCTACGGCATCCACAGAGCGATGATCCGGCGCGATCAGGAACGCGCTGCAGCGACAACGGGCAACGGCCAGGCCAAGCCGCCTGAGCCCGGCGCGGATTCGTGAGGGACACAACCAGGTGCAAAGGCAGATCAACCGTGCTCCGAATCGGGTCTGTTCTGTATCAATTCAGCGCGGCAACGGCGCGCAGCACGGGGTGGTCTCTACATTTGCGCGCTCAGCGCCGCGAGGTGAGCCAGGCCGCGGATCACTGGCCCATGTCCGACGGCGATGACCTCTGCGCCCAGCGCCGCCTGCTCGCGCACGCTTTGCCGGCCGCGCTGGTAGTCCCAGGTCACCGGCCCGTCCACGAATCGCAGTTTGCCGCCCGTCGCGTTGAGCGAATCGCCGGCGAACAACAGCCTGTGCGCCGGCGCGTAGAACGAAAGGTGATCCGGCGTGTGCCCCGGAGAAGCCACCACGGACAAGCCGCCGAGGATTGGCAGCGTCTGGCCGGCGACGAGGATTTCATCCACGGGCGTCGGCGTCATCGGCATCATCAGGCGACCAAACAGGCCGAACAAGCCGCGCACCACAGCGCCGCCGCGCACCGGGCGCGACATCTCGCCCCGCGCCATGGCTGCGGCGCTCATTGCGCTGGCGCAAATGCGCGCGCCGGTCAGGCGACGCAGCTCCGCCGCGCTGCCGTAGTGATCCGGGTCAGCGTGCGTGATCAGGATGCGGGCCAGCTCCGTGGGCTGCCGGCCCAGTTGGGCAATCGTCCTCAGCACGAGCGCAGCGCCGCTCCCGGCGATGCCAGCGTCAACCAGCGTCAGGCCGCCCGGCTCGGCGATGAGATAAAGATTGACGAAGCGGTTGTTGAGCTGATAGACGCCAGGAACAACTTGGATCATGGGCGAGGGGGCAGGCTCTGCAACGCAGCAACTTGCTGCAAGAAGCGCACTTCCAGGTCGAGGGTTTGTTCGATCATCCAGCGGAAGACCTCCGCGATCAGGTCGGCGTCGAGATCATAGCGCCGCGCGGCATCCTGCGCCTGGGCGACGACGCCGGCCTCGCGACGTGGATCGCGCAGGAGGGCGCGCAACGCATCGGGTTGGCCGGCCAATTGCAACAAGGCCGGATCGCGCTCGAGCTTGGAATGCGCGACGAAGGCGCCCAGGTAAATGCGTTCGTTCATTCGCGCCAGCAAGTCGGCGTCGGCGTAGGCCGTTTCGCCGTAGTAGTGCGGATCGTCACCCGGCCGGCAGAGCCGCGGCAACACAGAGATGTAGAAGCGAATGAGCTGGTCGCGCGGCGGCGGCGCAATGATCGGCAGGCGCGGCAAATCCAACCTGCGCTGCACGGGCGAGGGTGAAATGACTTCCGGCATCAAAGGGTGCTGGTCGGGCACGTCGAAGCGGCCAAGCGAGGCGTGATAGCGCTCCAGACCTTCCAGCGACCACTCCATCAACGAAATACCCGGCCGGCCGGCGATGGGGATGGCGTCCGGTGTGTAGACTGCCTGATTCAAGACGAACCATGAGCGATCCTTAAAGCGGCCGACGATCTGCTCATTCAGGCGGTCGAGCTTGGCACGGAGGTCGGCGAGGTTCATGTGAACGACGTGAGGGAGATGATGCGGCGGGCCGGCACTGAGCCGCGCCGATCAATCCGCGCGCCTCGGAAGAGCGCTACTCCTCCAACTTCAACATAGCCATGAACGCTTCTTGAGGAATCTCGACGCTGCCGACCATCTTCATGCGTTTCTTGCCTTCCTTTTGCTTCTCCAACAACTTGCGCTTGCGGGTGATGTCGCCGCCGTAGCACTTGGCCAGCACATCTTTGCGCAGAGCCGGCTTGGTCTCACGGGCGATGATCTTGGCGCCGATGGCGGCCTGGATGGGCACCTCGAACATCTGGCGGGGGATGACTTCTTTAATCTTCTTCGTCAATGCGCTGCCCCTTTGCTGGGCCTGGTCGCGGTGCACGATCATAGCCATGCTGTCGAGCGGCTCGCCGTTGATCAGGATGTCCAGCTTGACCAGGTCGCCGGTGCGATAGCCATCGAATTGATAGTCGAGCGAGGCATAGCCGCGGGTGACGCTCTTGAGCTTGTCGTAGAAGTCCACGATCATCTCGGCCAGCGGCATACGGTATTTCAGCATCACCCGGTTGGCGTCGAGGTACTCCATCGTTTCGCTCACCCCGCGCCGGCGGGTCACCAGTTCCATGATCGGGCCGATGTACTCTTTGGGGGTGAAGATTTCGATCTGCATCCACGGCTCGCGCATCTCGGCCAGCCGGGAAGGATCGGGCATGTCGGCCGGGCGATCCACCTTGATCACCTGGCCGGTGGTCAGCACTGCCTCGTATTCCACGCTGGGCGCGGTCACCACCACGTCGAGGTCGTACTCGCGCTCCAGCCGCTCCTGGATGATCTCCATGTGAAACAGGCCGAGGAAGCCGACGCGGAAGCCGAATCCCAGGGCCGTGCTGTTCTCCGGCTCGAAGGTGAGCGAAGCATCGTTCAGTTGCAATTTCTCCAACGCATCGCGCAACAGCGGATAGTCGTCGGTATAGGTCGGGAAGATGCCGGCGAACACCATGGGCTTGGCTGGCTTGTAGCCCTGGAGCGGTTCCACCGGCCGCGTCGCATCCATCATCGTGTCGCCCACGCGGCATTCGCGCACGCTTTTGAAGCCGGTGGCGATATAGCCCACTTCGCCCGCGCTCAGTTCGCCGACCGCGGTCATGCGCGGCGAGAATGTCCCGATTTCGATGGCCTCGCACGCTGCGCCGGTGGCCGCCATGCGCAGCCGCGTCTTCATGTTCACCCGGCCGTTTACGATGCGCACATAGGCGATCACCCCCTTGTATGCGTCGTAGTGCGAATCGAAGATCAGCGCCTGGAGTGGCGCGTCAGGATCGCCCTGCGGCGGAGGCACCTCGCGCACCACGCGCTCCAGCACCTCTTTGATGCCGATGCCTTCCTTGGCCGAGATGCGCAGGATGCGCTCCGGGTCATCGCCCAGCAAGTTGCCCACTTCCTGGGCTACTTCGTCCGGCCGGGCGTGCGGCAGGTCTATTTTGTTGATGACCGGGATGATGTGCAGGTTGGCTTCCAGGGCCAGGTACAGGTTGGCCAGCGTCTGCGCCTCCACCCCCTGCGACGCATCCACCACCAGCAACGCGCCCTCGCAGGCATTCAAGGCCCGGCTGACCTCGTAGGTGAAGTCCACGTGGCCGGGCGTGTCTATCAAGTTGATCTCATAGGTCTGCCCATCGTCAGCGCGGTAGGTCATGCGCACCGCCGAGGCTTTGATCGTCACGCCCTTCTCGCGCTCGATGTCCATCGAGTCGAGCACCTGTTCCTGCATCTCGCGCTTGCTGATGGTGCCGGTGAATTCCAGCAAACGGTCGGCCAGCGTGCTTTTGCCGTGGTCCACATGCGCGATGATGCAGAAGTTGCGGATGCGATCCAGCGCGTTCACCGCAGCAGGCGAGGAGGCGTTCGTTACAATGTTCGTCATCACAACCCGAATGAATGTTCGGATTATAAAGTCAGCATCTTAACGACATGAGCTGCCCATTTCCCGGCCCTATGCAACCGGCGCCTCAGCTCGCGCCCTACGCGCGCGCCGTCGAAATTCGAGATCCCGGCGTCCGCGTTCATTACTTCGAAGCCGGCCAGAGACACAACCCCACCCTCATCCTCATCCACGGCTTGCAGGACGAAGCCGACACATGGCGGCACGTCTTCGAGCCGCTGGCCCGGACGCATCGCGTCATCGCGCTCGATCTGCCGGGCTTCGGCCGCAGCGACAAGAGCCGCCACCCATACGGCGTTCCGTTCTATGTCAGGGTCGTGCTGTCGTTCATGGATGCGCTGAGGATCGGCCACGCCAGGCTGGTCGGCAACTCGCTGGGAGCGATGATCGCCGAAACGATCGCCCTCACCCACCCTGCCCGCGCCGCGCGGCTGGTGCTGGTAGATGGCACCATACACATCGTCGAGCGACCACCTGCTGCGCCGAGTAACCCCATCCAGTTGCTACTGCTGCCGATCTACGACAGACGTTACTTCGTGTCGCTCCGCCGTTCAACGACGGCAGCTTACGACTCGCTCCGGCCATACTACGCAGATCTGGACGGGCTGCCCCAGGACGACCGCGACTTTTTGTTTCGGCGCGTGAACGAGCGGGTGTGGGACGAACTGCAACGCCTGGCGTCGCTGGCCGTGCAGATGCGCCTGCTGCCGTTCATGGCTTTCCAGGCGCGCTGGCTGATCAGGCGCATCCCGGCCAGCCCGGTGCCCACGACCGTGGTATGGGGAGCGGAGGACCGCATCTTGCCGATCGGCAACGGAGTGGCGCGGGCTGCCCTGCAACCCACAGCACGTTTCGTGCACATCGGCGGCGCAGGACATCTGCCGCACCAGGAGAAAGCGGAGGAATTCTTGAAGGTGCTGGGTGACTGCTGAGGCTCACGCCGTGTGGTTCACGCCGTGAGATTCACGCCGCGCGGTTCACGCCGAGGGCAACAGGCCGCGCGGCCCGCCATCGGAAGCACCGCGTCCATCGGGATCCTCGTCATCCAAATCGCCGCCTTCGAACCAGGCATCTATGCGGGCCTGTTCGCGCCCAGCATCGTAGCCGACGGCGAACATCGTCTTGCACAACGACCGAACAGCCATCTCGAACATCTCTCGAGCGTCTTCTTTGGCGAAGTTCCAGGCTCGCTCCTCACCCTCCAACTGCAGACGATCCACGTGCTCTAGTATCTCAGGATCCACTAACTCCTCGATGGGCGTCTCCCCGAGCACGTTCTCCAACCATTTTGCAAAATCGGATTGAGTCATCGCTTTAACACCGGCAATTAGAGATTGGCGACTGGTGTGACAAGTACTACTTGCAGTTGGCGAATTAGACAAGCCGGCCGATCATGGCGCTGACGAAGCCGAGGATCATCAGCCAGCCAAACCAGCCATGCAGACTGGCGGTGGCGCGCAGCACGCGGTTGAGTTTGCGCGGCTCGTCGGTGGCGAAAGCGCGCTGCACGAGCGCGATGCCCATCGGCAAGGCCAGCAGCGGCAGCAAAGCCAGCAACGGCGCATAGCCGATCAGCACCAACACAACCAGCACGGCGAAGCTACCACCGACCAACACCAGATACTCCCACTTGCTGGCCCGACGCCCCAGGATGTTCGCCAGGGTGCGCTTGTTCCGCGCCAGGTCGCCCTCCAGGTCGCGCATGTTATTGGCATGCAGAATCGCAGCGACCAGGAAGCCGATGGGCAATGATAGCAGCACGGCGTGCAACGGTGCGTTCTGCGCCTGCACGTAGTAACTGCCGATCACCATGACCGGCCCCATGAAGATGAACACCACGATCTCGCCCAGCCCGATGTAGGCGAAGGCCCTCGGCCCGGCGGTGTAGAACCAGCCGGCCAGCACGCTCAGGATGCCCAGCAGCAAAATAAACACGCCGCGCGCGGCAACCAGATACAGACCGATGAGCGAGCCGGCGGCGAAGCAGGCCAACGCCCCGATGAACACCTGCCGCGGCGTGAGCATGCCCTCCTGCAGGGCGCGGTTGGGGCCGAGCGATTCCGGCGTATCCGCGCCCTTCTTCCAGTCGTAGTAATCGTTGGCCAGGTTGGTGCCGGCGTGGATGAGCACCGAACCGATCAGGGTGAGCGCAAACAACCAGGCGTCGAAGTAACCATCGTAGGCGGCCAGCACCACGCCCAACGTCACCGGCACCAGGCTGGCAGTGAAGCTGAACGGCCGCGTGGCCATCCACCACACGCGCACGAAGCGACGAATGCGCGGCTCGCCGCCGGAGGCCTGGCTTGCCGGAGAGGCCAGGGGTCTATCCGCCTCTTTCCACGGCACCAGTTGGCGTTCTACTTCGTTCATCAACCAGTTCGCCCCGAAGCCCAGGAGGGCGACCACGATGAGCGCGGCGAAGATGGTCGGGATGTCATACACCTGGTAAGCTGCCCAGATCATCGCGCCCAGCCCTCCCTGAGGCAGTAACAGCTCCGTGCCGACGATCACGGTGAGCGCGAAGCCCAGGCCGAGGTTGACGCCGGTGAGGATGCTGGGCAACGCGCCGGGCAGCGCCACGCTCCAGATCAGATCCCACTTGCGCGCACCGTTGTTGCGGGCAATGTCGAAGTAGCGGGGATCCACATTACGCACACCGGCAGCCGTGTTGAGCGCTACCAGGAAGAACACCGAGATCACGACCACGGCATACTTGGCCGGCTCGCCGATGCCCAGCAGCAACACCACCATCGGCACCAGCGCGATCTTGGGAATGGGATAGAAGGCAGCCACGAGCGGGGTGAAGATGGCCCGCATCACGCCGCTCACGCCCATCGTCACGCCCAGCAAAATGGCCGGCACGGTGGCCAGCACAAAGCCCACCGCCACGCGGCGCAGCGTGATGGCCGTGTTGGTGAGCAGCACCCCTTCTTGCAGCAGCGCGAACAGCCGGGCGAAGATCTCGCTCGGCATGGAGAAGAAGCGCACGTCGAGGGCGCCGGCGCGGGCCAGCGCTTCCCACAGCCCCAGCAAGATCACCGGCGAAAGCAGTTGCAGCCAACGTTCCCGCGTCATGACTTGAGCACCGTTCTACAGCCTGAACTTGCGTCGAATTCGCACAACGCCACAGACTATAGCCAGCCATGATGAACGCTCGCTGAGCGCCATGGCAACGCACCAACGCGGCCTAGCCGTATTTCACATACACCGTTTTCGTCCGGGTGTAGAACTCGATGGCCGCCGCGCCCTGCTCCTTGAAGGTGTTGGCGCTGCTGCCCTTGAACCCACCAAACGGCGCCTGCAACGCCACGCCAGTCGTCGGCTCGTTCACCTTCACCACGCCGGCCTCGATGCGGTCGGCGAAGCGCATCGCCTTGTTCAGGTCGTTGGTGACGATGGACGCCGACAGGCCGAAGCCGATGGCGTTGGCCTTGGCGATGGCGTCATCGAAATCTTTCGCCCGGATCACACCGATCACCGGCCCGAAGATTTCCTCCTGTGCGATGCGCATGTCCGGCTGAACGTCTTCGAACACTGTGGGCTGGATGAAGAAGCCCGCGCCGGCTGCGATCGGCTCGCCGCCGGCCAGCAGCCTGGCGCCCTCACGACGGCCGATGCTGACGTATTCCAGGTCGGTTTGCAACTGATCGGCGCTGACCGCCGGCCCCATCTGCACGCCGCTCTCCAGCCCGTTGCCAACCTTCAACCCGCGGGCAGCTTCTACCAGGGCCTGCGTAAAGGCATCGGCGACGCGCTCTTCGACGATCACGCGGCTGGTGGCCGTGCAGGCCTGGCCGGTCAGCCCGAAGCCGCCGCGCACGGCAATATCCACTGCCAGCGGGATGTGGGCGTCGTTCAGCACGATGGTGGGGTTCTTGCCGCCCATCTCCAGTTGTGTGCGCACCAGGTTGCGCGCGGTCTTCTCGTAAATCCTGGTGCCGATAGCATATGAGCCGGTGAAGCTCAGCCCGGCGATGTCTTTGCTCTCGGCCAGCGTGTTGCCGACCGCGCTGCCGCTGCCGACCACCAGGTTGATCACGCCAGGCGGCAGGCCGGCCTCGATCAAGATTTCGACCAGCCTGAGCGCCGTGTGCGGCACCAGCGACGCCGGCTTGAACACGACGGTGTTGCCGTAGGCCAGCGCCGGGGCGATCTTCCAGGCCGGGATGGCGATCGGGAAGTTCCAGGGAGTAATAATGGCAACCACGCCGAGCGGCTCGCGCTTGGTGAACAGCAGCGTCTCCGGCGTGTTGGCCGGGATCACATCCCCACCGGCGCGAAAGCCTTCGCCCGCGTAATACTTGAAGATGTCGCGCGCGCGAATCACCTCGGCTCTTGCTTCGGCCAGCGTCTTGCCTTCTTCGCGCGTGAGCGTTTCGGCCAGCTCTTCCGTGCGCGCCGCGATGATCTGGCTGGCCTTATCGAGGATCGCGCCGCGGCTGGGGCCTGGCAGGGCCGCCCACTTCGGCAGCGCTTCTCTGGCCGCGGCGATGGCACACCGGGTATCCTCTGCCGTTGCAGAAGCAAAATAGCCGATCACCTGGCCGGTGGCCGGATTGATGTTCTCGATAGTTTTGCCGTCGGATGCGCCGACCCATTCGCCGGCGATGTAGTTTTTGAACGTAGGCGTGGACATTTGCACTCGATTTTAGCGTTATCCCGGCTATGCCGTCATCGCCCGGATGCGTTCGTTGATCACGCGGCGCAGCTCGCGCAGCCGAAACTCGAATTCCGGGTCAGTGTCGTCGGCCAGGGCTTCGGGCGACCAATCGTGACAATCAGCCAGCGCCAGCAGCACGCTCGCCGCACCCGTCCGCGCTTCGCGGCCGACGCTACGGCGCTCCAGCAACTCCAGCAACACCCAGGCCGAAGTAAGCAGCGTGGCGCGCGTCCGAAGCGATTGCCAGAACATGCCGGTGCGGCCGAACTTGCGCTCGTGAATCAACGCATGCATCTCCGCAAGATTCAGGCTATCGTAGTACTCGCGCTCGGCGAGCGCCTCGGCTTCAAAGCCCGTCTTCGCGTTCATTTCGAATCTCCTATCGAGGTCAACACTCCCTCTCGACCGATGCGCTGCCTTTCGCGGCTGCCCAAAACCTTAAAATCCCGGAGGTGCAACTCTTGTCCGCAAATCACCAACTGACCGTCCAAACCATACCCGGCCCGTCACTCTCGGATGCAGACCGCAGGCGCATCATCGCGCTTTGTAACCGCGCCTACGGCGAAGATCTGGAACCGCTGTTCAGCACATTCGTCAGCCCAACCCACGTGCTCGGTCGCTTGCGCGGTCGTCTGGTCAGTCATGCGCTGTGGGTCACCCGCTACCTGCAAGCCGGATCCGGCCCGCTTCTGCGCACGGCCTACGTCGAGGCAGTCGCCACTGACCCGGCCTATCGCCATCGCGGTTTTGCGACGGCCGTGATGCAGCGACTCGCCGCCGACGTCCAGGACTTCGAACTGGCAGCCCTCTCACCATCCGACCCCGCATTCTATGAGCGACTGGGATGGGAGCTCTGGCAAGGCCCGCTGTTCATCCGAACGGACGATGGCCTGCTGCTCTCCCCAGGCGAAGAACAGGTGATGATCCTGCGACTTCCCCGAACGCCACCGCTGTACCTGGACGCGCCGCTCTCTGCCGAGTGGCGCCAGGGCGAGCTGTGGTGATCGGGCCGATTGCATTCGTCCCCTCATCGGCATGAAAGGCCGGCAATGAAAGAGGAGCGATGACAGATCACAGCACGCCGCCCAAGTTCCACGGCTGAAATTCCTCCTCGCCGATGCCCTGGGCTTCGCTTTTGCTCGGCCGGCCCGATGCAACCGCGATCATGTACTCCAGCAATTCGTTTGCCACGTCCTGCATCGGCACGCCTTCCAGCACCTTGCCAGCGTTGATGTCCATATCCTCTTCAAGGCGCCGATAGGTGGCGCTGTTGGTGACCACCTTGATGCTGGGCGCCGGCTTGAAGCCGAAACACGATCCGCGGCCGGTGGTGAAGACCACCAGGTTGCAGCCCCCGGCCACCTGGCCCGTGACGCTCACCGGATCGTATCCGGGCGTATCCATGAACGAGAAGCCCTTGCGCGTGACCGGCTCGGCATATTCGAGCACATCCACCAGCGGCGTGGTGCCGGCCTTGGCCACTGCGCCGAGCGACTTCTCGTAGATGGTGGTCAGGCCGCCCACTTTGTTGCCGTGTGAGGGGTTGTTGTCAATCTCGACGCCGTGCTGAGCGGCGTGCCGCTCCCACCAGCGAATCTTGCCGATGAGCTTCTCGCCCACCTCGCGGCTGATGGCGCGCCGCGTGAGCAGATGCTCCGCGCCATACACCTCCGGCGTCTCGGCCAGCACCACGCTGCCGCCCTGCCGCACGATCTCGTCGCTGGCCATGCCCAACACGGGGTTGGCCGTCACGCCGCTCCAGCCATCGCTGCCGCCACACTGCAAAGCCACGGTCAACTCACTGATCGGCGCCGGTTCGCGAACATACTGATTCACGACCGGCAACAGCGCCCTCACCATGTCAACCCCGGCTTCGATCGTTCGACGCACGCCGCCGGCATCCTGAATCGCCAGCGACGGCGGCGCAAGGCGATGCGTCTGCGCGATGGCGATATTCGCGCGCTTCACGGTCGGCGTTTCGCGGGCGGCGAGGTGGTAGTTCTCGACCAGTTCGCCGATCTGATTTACCTCGCAACCGAGGCCGACGAGTAGATAGCCGCCCACGTTGGGATGGGCAGCTATGCCGGCCAGCGTGCGCTGCAACAGCACGTAGTCCTCGCCGCCCACGCGCACCGCGCACCCGGAGCCGTGTGCGATGGCGATCACGCCGTCTACGTTAGGGAAGTCGGCCAGGACATCCGGCGTGAAGGCGCGCGCAATCTGGCGCACGACGTGAGCCGAGCAGTTCACCGTGCCGATCACCGCGATGTAGTTGCGCGTGCCGATGCGCCCATCGGCGCGGCGGTAGCCCATGAACTGACGGCGCTGCGCCTGGGGGACGAGAGCGACCGGCCTGACATCGGCGCCAAATGCATAGTCCCGCTCAAACTCGGCCACGCCGCAGTTGTGCACATGCACATGATCACCGATCCGAATGTCCCCGTGGGCAAAACCGATCACCTGCCCATAGCGGCGGATGGGCCGGCCCGTCGCCACCTCGCGGATGGCGAACTTGTGACCGGAGGGAATCAACTGCCGGAGGCGCAGCGACGGTTCGTCGGCCAGGCCCAGCAGGGTCGTGCCCGCCGCCAGGCTTACCTTGGCAATAGCGACGTCGTCGTCCGGGTGAAGTCGAATAGCCACGTCGTCGAAGGTGAACGTGGCTGGCTCGGCCGGGGAAAGTAAATCAAGCGTGGTGGTCATCGAGGAGAAAACCTTTGACGATGCGCACGAACTCTGCGGTTTTCTCGATCATCGGCAGATGTCCGCACTCGTCAATCCATATCAGTTGTCCATGCGGCGCAAGGCCGGCCGTGTAGTCGGCATTGCGCGGCGGCATGATTTGATCGTCTCGACAGTGAATCAAGAGCACCGGCATCTGCAGCCGCGCCAGGTCGTGGGGCGTCTCCCAGCCCAGCGACTCTTTGACCGTCAGATTGGCCGTCCGGGCATCCATCTGCATGAAGTCCTCCAGGCCCTGGCGCAGGACGACCGGATCATCAGGCAGGCGATAGAAGTAGCGGCTGCCCAACATCCGCGCGAAGCCATCGCTCCTGGCGAAGGGGAGCCGACGCGCCTTGACCATCAAGCCCGTCACGCCGTGCATGAAAGCGATCAACCGGCGCTCGCGTTCGTCGCGGAACGTGCTGAAGTTGCTGAGGATCAATCGCTTCACCCGCTGCGGCTGCATCGCAGCCAGGGCGATCACCACACCCGATCCGTAGCTGTGGCCGATGACGTCGCAGCGCGCGATGCCCATCGCATCGAGAAACTCGGCAACCACATCCGCCAGCCCGCGGTGCGAATGGGCGTTGTGCGTGGCAGCGCTCCCATTCAGCTCAACCAACGGCGCCGAAAGGCCAAACCCCGGCAAGTCGGGCGCGTAACAATGGAATGCGTCCGACAGCGCATCCATCGCGCGCAACCAATAACGCGATGCCCCACCCCAACCGTGAACCAACAACAGCGGGGGAAGAGACGGTTGACCGGCTTTACGATAAACCAGGTCGCCATGGCTCAGGCGGACGA
This sequence comes from Anaerolineae bacterium, assembly GCA_023511655.1. Classification (GTDB taxonomy): domain Bacteria; phylum Chloroflexota; class Anaerolineae; order J036; family Brachytrichaceae; genus JAAFGM01. The sequence continues at coordinate 1,467 of JAIMBB010000028.1, read as the reverse complement.
CACAGCATTCATGGTCGGCGAGGCGCATATCCCGACTTAAGGCATGTCTCATATCAGTCTCAATTGAACGGGCACAATGCATTATATGGAAACGTCGAACACGACAAACAACACAATACCAAATGCGGAGGCGGTTCCAACCCGAGAGAAGACGGAGATCATCAAGGTCTCGGCTCAATCGCGCTCTACGGCGGTCGCCGGCGCGATTGCAGGCATCATCCGCGAACGAGGGCGCGTGGATGTGCAAGCCATCGGCGCGGGCGCGGTCAATCAAGCCATGAAGGCCGCAGCGATCGCGCGTGGATATCTGCTTCTCGATGGCATCAACATCGTCATCATCCCGTCGTTCTCCGATGTGGTAATCGAAGGGGCCGAGCGCACTGCAGTGCGGCTCTCGATTGAGCCACGGTAAAGTATAGATTCCTCCGAGCGAATCGAGAGACCCGAGCCATGCAGGCGGTCTCTTCCATTTTTGCGCCTCGTCCGGTATCCTCCCGCGGGTGCGAACCGAACTCCACTGCCATACCACCGCATCTGACGGCTTGTGCTCGCCTGCGGAGATCGTCCGGCTGGCGCACCTGCGCGAAGTCGAACTGCTCGCTATCACCGATCACGACACAATCGCCGGCCACGACGAAGCCATTGCCGCAGGAGATGCGCTGGGCGTGCGCATCATCCGCGGTATCGAAGTCAGCGCGCTATCGCGTGGCGGCGAGGTGCACGTGCTCGGCTATGGCGTGCGACCGACCGACCAGGCCACGCAAGCGAAAATCGCCTCGCTGCGCGGCGCGCGAGAAGCCCGCGCCCGCGGCATCCTCGACAAGCTGGCAGGCTTCGGCATCCACATTCCGTTCGATCAGGTGCGGGCGCTGGCCGGCGATGCGATGATCGGCCGGCCCCATGTGGCGCGCGCGATGGCGCAGATCGGCGCAGTCGCCACAGAGCAAGAAGCGTTCGACGTCTACCTGGGCGAGGGTAAACCGGCCTTCGTGCCCCACCGAGGGCTCACTCCTGCTCAGGCGATACAACTCATCCACGACGCCGGCGGCCTGGCCGTGCTCGCCCATCCAGGGTTGTACGCCGGCAACCTGGCCGCCCTCCTCGACGAAATGATCCCCGCCGGCCTGGATGGGATCGAAGCGTTCTACCCACTCCACACGCCCGAACAAACCACACAGTATGTGAAAATAGCCCACCAACATGAGCTTTTGATTACGGGCGGCAGCGACTTCCATGGTCCGCGCGGCGACGCCGAGCTGACGCTAGGCACGGTGAACGTGCCGCGCGAGGATATCGCCGCGCTCCTGGACAAGTTGACGGCCTATTGAGTCTTGAATTGTAACTGCCTACCCTCTGAATAGTAAGTGAAATGCCAACTGATTCGCGCATCGAACAGAGTCCGTTTTAGCGCCTAACGCGCTTTGAGCGCGTTAGGCGCTGAGCTATGCTCCGATAGGGTAGGCAGTT
>JAIMBB010000284.1 GCA_023511655.1 Anaerolineae bacterium | reverse complement strand
TGAATAAGGATATGTTATGGGCCCTGCCAATTTTGTTCAACTTTCAGCTCCTGTCACGGTTTTGCGGACACCTACCCCCGGCGGCGACGCAATTGGGAATTGAGAATTGAGAATTGAGAATTGGACATTGGGAGGGCTAGTGGATTTTGCGCCGGAGGATGATGGCCACAGCAGCGAGCAGCGCGAGGGCGAGGTCGAACCATTGGTAAATGCGCAGACCGGCGACCATAAGTGCCGGGTCGCCCCGCAGGAACTGGATGAGGAAGTCGCCGATGGCGAACGAGACGACGAGCAGGAGGAGAAAGGCGAGGGGGACACGGCACAGGCGCGCTCCGGCCCACATCAGCGCGCCGGTGAACGCAAGCCACAGCGCCATGAACGCCTGGGTCGGCCAGCGCGGATTGTTCACCAAATAGGCGTCCGGCCAATCGGCCCGCAGCCGCCAGGCCAGCGAGTCCGCGCCGTCGGTCTGCCAGAACACCACGCGGCCATAGGCGCAGCCGTTGGGGATGCAGCCGATCGAAGCGGCGATGGCTAGGAGAACGAAGAATTGAGAATTGAAAATTGAAAATTGAGAATTGAAGATTGAGAATTGGGCTGGCGATGGGCGATGCGTGATGCGTGACGCGTAACAAGCGACCAGCCCACCGAGGATTGCCCCATGCTCCGACAGCCCGGCCAGCGCGACGATCTCGTGGGCGTGCTCGTGGAAGTAGTCCCAGTGCAAAGCGACGTAGACGGCGCGGCCGCCGACAAGCGCGCCGAGGGCGAGGAGGAGCGCGACGGTGAAGATGCCCGCGTCGCGCGCGCGAAACCAGGCCCAAGCCAGCGAGGCGAGCGCAGCCAGCGCGATCAGAAAAGTGTAGATATTCAGCGTGAACGGGCCGAGGGAGACAAATTGCGGCGGCATGTTGCGGCTCGATCCTTGTGCCGGGAGTTTCTCACAAAGCCAAACAGGGCGCAGACGCAGGACCGGCGCGCAGGCGGAAGTCGCCAGAGCCGGAGGCTCCACCCTGGTTTGCAAGGTTTTCAACTGAGCAACACGCTCTCGTAGATTTCACCTCTACCTGACGCCTCGACGTCCGCATGAGCAGTGCACACCGGCACACTTCGGCCACCGCTGTATCACCTCCCCATAGAAGAGAAGGCAATTGGACGGTTGCCCCAGGGCTTACAATTTAAGTAGTGCCTGCCAGACAGCCCACCGTCGCCGATATCTTGCAAGACCTGTTGCGCGACGTCACCGAGCCGGTGCCGTTGAGCGAGCTGGTTGATCGCGTGCTGCAGCGTTACGAGAGCAAAGCGAAGAACCCGCGCTCTTCGGTGCGCGCGAAGATCGCCGAGGAATCGGGGCGCAGCCTGGTATTCACCGACCGCGCACACGTCCTGCCCATCGGCATCGCCATGCGCGGCGTCCGCTTCCGCATCCCGCTCAGCCAGTTTGAGATTGACGAAGGCGGCTTCGCGATGAACTACCTGAGCAATTACCTGCCGTCCAGCAGGAGCCCGCTGGAGAATCGCATCAAGCTGCTGGACGCGCAAGGGCGACCGATACAAACGCGCAAGAACGTGTATGTCAAAACTGACGACGAGGCGCCGGACGAATACACCGACATTCGGGAATTGCTCGACGTGAAGGATTGGCTGCGCGCGAAGGGCGCTCGGGCGGGTGACTACCTGATCGTCACCGTCGAAGATTGGTACACGTCCACGCTCCGGTTGGAGTTCGAGAAGGCAAGCGAAGCTAACGCGGATGAGATCGCGCGACGCGATCAGCAACTGTGCGACATCCTGTTCGACATGCTCGAACACACCACGCGCGAGGCACTCTACCCGCACGAGGCCATTCCCTCCGCGTTGGCCCGCCAGCCCGACAAGGGCGGTTACGCCGGTCACCATTGGCTGATCGCGTTGCAGATGGATGAGCGGATGGTTTACGACGGGTTCACGATTCGATACTCCGACGCGCCGCCCTCGCTGTTCGAACTCCTGCTGGAAGGTTACGAGTTCGAGGGCAAGCCGTTCACGCGCGAGCAAGGCGCACAGGTCTATCGCTTCTCGGCGCGCCTCAAGTATAGCAAGCGCAAGCCGGTGATCGTCGAAATTCAGGGCAACCAGACGTTGTACGACCTCGATCAGATCCTTCGCGAGGCGTTTGGACATGACACGTGGGATCACCTGGGCGGCTTCTGGCTGCTCGTACCGCGCGCAGGCGGACGCTTCCGTGAAGTCGAGGTTGGCGCGTGCGCGCCCGACCCGAATTACGATCTGGACGGCAGCGCAATGGACGTGGCCGTGGCAGGGCTGGGACTGTCCCCGGGCAACCGGATGAAATATGTCTACGACTTCGGCGACTGGGTGCAGCATGAACTCGTCCTTGAAGCGATTGAGCCGCCGCAGTCGCGGGTGCGTTATCCGAGGATTGTGAGCAGATGAATCGGTAGCTGACGTCGCGTGCGTCGTCGAATGAATTCGACGGCTGAGATTGGAAGTGCGTTCGAAACGCACTTCTGGTGTCGGCAGGCCGCGATTTTAGCCCTGGCCTTCTCAGTGGTCAGGCGCGGGGTGCGTTCACAAATAGGGGCAAGAACCTCCCGCAGGTTGCTTGATCGAGTCTAGCCCAGACCTGCGGGAAGGCGGCTGTTGCTGCCCTACTTGCGTGGGCGACCACATAGGGTCGCCCCTACAACGGGCGGCGGGGTGTGATGTAGGGGCGGCCCTGCGTGGCCGCCCGCCCAT
>JAIMBB010000283.1 GCA_023511655.1 Anaerolineae bacterium | reverse complement strand
CGGCCACGCAGGGCCGCCCCTACATCACACCCCGCCGCCCGTTGTAGGGGCGACCCTATGTGGTCGCCCGCGCAACTCAAGCAAGCAGCCTGCGGGAGGTTCCTGCCCCTATTCGTGAACGCACCCGGTGGAGGCTGCTGGCTATACTTCGGGCCGATGTCTGCCTTGCCTATGCCGAACTGGCAATTGCTTGCCGATGAGACGGTGCGCTATCTGCGCGACTTGATCCGCCTGGATACGTCCAACCCACCGGGCAACGAGATCGTCGCGGCAGAATACATCGCGCGCATTCTGCAAGGGCAGGGCATCGCGCCGGTGGTCATCGAGACCGCGCCGAAACGCGGCAACGTCATCGCCCGCATCACGGGCGACGGCTCGGCTCCCCCGCTGTTGCTGTATTCGCACACCGACGTCGTGCCGGCCGAACGAGACCGGTGGACGGTGGATCCCTTCGGCGGCGAGCTGAAGGATGGCTTCGTGTACGGCCGCGGCGCGCTGGACATGAAAGGAATCACGGCCATGCAACTGGCAGTGTTCCTGGCCGTCGCCCGGTCGGGCCGTCGCGACATGCGTCGTGACTTGATCTTCGCCGCCACCGCCGACGAGGAGACCGACACCAACCAGGGCATTGGCGTGCTGGTCGAGAGACACCCTGACCTGCTGCGCGCCGAATACGCGCTGAGCGAATTCGGCGGCCACAGCATGTACATCGGCAATCGCTGTTTCTATCCCATTCAGACTGCCGAGAAAGGCAACGTGTGGATGCGCGCGGTGGCGCGCGGCAAACCTGGCCATGCCAGCGTGCCGCATCCCGATAACGCTGTGGTGCACCTCGCGCGCGCCGTGGATAAATTGGCGCGGGCCAGGCTCTCCATGTCCATCACGCCGACGGCGCGCGCCTTCATCGCCGGCCTGGCCGACGGCGTCGGCGGGGGACTGGGCATCGCCCTGCGCGCCTGGCTGGAAATGGATGCGCTGCGCGACGTGCCGCTGCACCGCCTGATCGGCGATCCCGGCCTCGCCGCCGAGCTATACGCCATTACCCACAACACGCTGGCCCCCACCGGCCTGCGCGCCGGCTATAAGACCAACGTCATCCCCTCGTCCGCCGAAGCGACGCTGGACTGTCGCACCTTGCCCGGGTTTGCGTCGCACGATCTGGTCGCGGATCTGCAGCGCGCGCTGGGCGACGATCCGGCCATCGCGTTCGAAGTGGACAGCACCGGCGAGGCGGTCGAGTTCCCTCTCGACACACCGTTGTTCAGGACGATTGAGCGCACCTTGAAGCAGCACGACCCGCAGGGCATTCCCTTGCCCTACATGATGACCGGCGCGACCGACGCCAAGCACGTGGCCCGGCTCGGCACGATCTGCTATGGCTTCTCGCCCATGCAATTCGCGCCGGGCGAAAGCTTCTTCGACCTGGTGCACGGTCACGATGAGCGAGTCGCAGTCTCTGCGCTGGCGTGGGGCGTGCGCGTGCTCTACGAGGTGGTGAGCGAATTCGTCGCCGCTCCGTGAAACCGTTCCGGACGCCGTCATCCCAGCATCCGGAACGGTTGGTCACTTCACCATCGGCGTGGTTCGGCCAGCAGCCCGCGCAACTGGCTCAGTGGCATCTGGCATTCCTGAGGTCCGGCGGCGTAGGGCGCGACCTGATATACGTCGAAGCGGATCACCAGGTTGTTGCGTCCGATGTTCCAGTTGGCGTAATTCTCCGGCTTGGGCTCGACGCCTTCGGGGAAGGTGAGCACGCCCCTGCGCTCCAACACGCGTTTGCAGTAGGTGGAGATTGCGCCCAGGTAGTCCGCGCCCGGTTTGAACAGCTCGGCCAAGGTGAGGTTGGTGCCGGTGCGGGGGTCGAAGTTGATGACGCGGGTGAACGGCACCGGATGCGCTGCGCCGGCCATGTAGACGCTATAGGTCAGGCGGACGCTGATGAAGTCGCGCGTAAGGCGGAAACGTTCCCAGTTCGAGGAGAGTGTGCTGGTCGGCGAAGCTGCTGCTGTAATCACCCCCATGGCGGCCAGGTCTTGTTTGAAGCTGGCGATCACTTCCGCAACCTGTGCCTCGGCGATGGCGTTGAACGGTGCCCAGGCATCGCTCGGCTTGTCCACGACCAGGTACCTCAGGTTAATCTCGTATTGCTTGGCGGCGTCCTTCTCCTGGAAGCGCTTGGTAATTAAGCGAGGCAGGGGTAGCGTGCGCGTCAGGCGTGGCGTAGGCGTCGGCGCCACGGTGGGCTCCGGTGTGGGCGTGGGCGGTGGTGCTGGTTCGGCGTTGCGAGTGTCAACTCGACGAGGTTGGGCCGAAGATGGTCGCCGGCTTTCGCGCTGACGAGACGTTGGTGTGGTACCTGTCCGCCGACGAAATGTATCAGTTCGATCCCGCGGCTCGGTTGCGCCGGGCGTTCGTGGCGGGCCGGTTGTATCGCGCTCAAGGAACGACCCTGGCGCGCCTCACGCGGGTGCGCACGGCGGAGAGCACGGTGCTCCAGCGCGTGGACCTCGCCGAGTCCGAACTGCTGGCGTTCCAGCAAGGGGTGCGCCGCGCAGTCGCGCCGTTGTTGACGGCGCTCGAGGAAGGAGCCTTGCGCGTTCTGCGGCGGTCTCCACCGGGCGATGACCAACTGGAAGCCGACTTGCGGGCGCGTTTACGGCAGGTCGTCGCGGCCAGCGAGTGGATTGCCCCTCCGATCGCGCGCCGCCACTAAGCCGTGCTCAGCCGGCGGGACGTTCGCCCAGCGGGTTG
>JAIMBB010000282.1 GCA_023511655.1 Anaerolineae bacterium | reverse complement strand
GTATATGTGTTTAAGAGTCAGCATCTCATCCGCGTGATCGGCCACGCCATGAGCGGCGAGGGTGTCGAGCGCTCTTCGAATGGTCGCTTCTTCATCTCGTTGATCAGGGGATTGGAAATGTTTTTGGGTCATTGGCCTTCATGCCGCTGCAAGCCAGTTCGAACCGGCCGACGTTCATCAAACCCTTCCAGTCGGTGCAACATCCCGCGGAGCGTCTTTCTTGCGCGATGGAGCCGCCACTTCACCGTACCTAATGGAACGTTCAGGAGATTCGCGATCTCTCGCTCTTCCAAATCCATATAGAAGCGCAGGACGATAGCCACCCGTTGCTCAGCCGGCAAGCGAAACAACGCCGCTTCGATAGCCTGTCGAGATTCGTTGTGGATGGCGACATCGTCCGGTTGGAACGCATCGCTATACCTCTCCTCGACCGCTTCCCAGGACGCATATCGTCGGTCTTGACGCAGCCATTTCAGCGCCAGATTGACGACGATGCGATGAAACCAGGGAGCAAATGGACGCTGCGAATCATATTGTTGTATGCGCTCAAAGGTCACAACAAATGCATCGGCGACGATGTCTTCGGCCACGTCGCGATCGCCCACGATGAGAAAGGCCATACGCAACGCGCGTAACTGGTACCGGCGCACAAGCGTCTCCAGCCCTTTAACGTCTTTTTGTCGTAGCAACGCAATCGCGGCCGACTCATCCTCGGCAACAGCGGCGCCATCTTTCGGTCGCATCTGCTCTGTATATCCACACCGCAGGGAAAAGGTTTGCACTTGCTCCAGTTGGAGCTATGCTAGCGGAACGCAAATAAAATCACCACCGAGTTTCATAAGAATATGCGCATCGCCATCGGTTCATTCGTCCAGGAATCGCAGTCTTTTTCGCCGATCAAAGGCTCGTGGCAGCATTTCGGGCCAAACGAGATCGTCCGTGGGCAGGGGATGCTTGATGAGGCCATCGGCACGCGCACAGAAGTGGCCGGCGCGATCGCCGTCGCGTCACAGCATGATGTCCAGCTCGTCCCACTCCTGCGCGCCAGGGCCTCTGCCTCGAGCGGACCTATCCTGCGCGAGGTGTACGAGTCCATTCGCGATGAGCTGCTGGCGCGCCTGCGCGAAGCCGCCGCCGAGCCGCTGGACGGCGTGCTGATGGTGATGCACGGTGCGATGAGCGCCGAGGGCTACGACGACGCCACGGGTGACACCTTGCAGCGCGCTCGCCAGATCATCGGCCCGCGCACGCCGATGGTTGCCACGCTCGACCTGCACGCCAACATCACCCGCCAAATGTGCGCGGCAGCCGACGGGCTGGTAGGCTACCTCACCTTCCCGCACATTGACCTCTACGAGACCGGCCTGCGCGGCATGCGCTTGTTACATGCTGCCATCTTCGGCAAGGCGCAGCCGGTAACCGTGATGGTCAAGCTGCCGATGATCGTTCCTGCCGAGAACGCTCAGACGACCCATGGCGTGATCCACGATTTGCTAGAAGCATCGCGCGCGCACCTGGAGGAATCGGGCATCTATGACATCTCGATCTTCCCGATGCAGCCATGGATGGACGTGCCTGAAGCGGGATGCTCCGTGGTAGTCGTCGCCGATGAAGCCCGGCGCGCGCGGGCCGAAGCCATCGCTGCGCAACTGGCTGGCGTGTGGTGGCAGCGCAAAGAGGAACATCGCGTCACGCTTGCGCCGACCGATCGGACGATCGCCGAAGCACTGGCCAGCGCGCATAAACCCTGGGTGCTGGCCGATTCGGCCGACGCGCCGTCGTCGGGCGCGCCGGGTGACAGCACCATCACGCTGGCCGCGCTGCTGAACGCACAGCCGCCCGCCGACTGCTATACCAACATCGTTGATCCCCAAGCGGTGGCAAGGATGATCGAGTGCGGAGTCGGGAGCCAGGTCACCCTGGCGCTGGGCGCGAGTTCAGGCGCGAGTCTGTATCGGCCGATCGAAGTCACGGGCAAAGTGCGCCTGATCTCCGACGGCGATTTCGTGCACAAAGGGGAAGGGTTCCGAGGCGTGACAATCCATCGTGGGCGAACCGCCGTGTTACAGAGTGGGCACGTGCACATAGTGGTGATGGAACGCGCATGTCTGCAATGGGACCCGGAGCTGTATCGCTCAGTGGGACTGGAGCCGACCGACGCGCAGATCGTCATCGTCAAGTCGCCGGCGGGCTTTCGCGCGGCCTATTCGCCCTTCGCGGCCGCGATTCACGTGTTGGATGCACCCGGCGTGTGCACGCCCAACCTGACTGCGCTGCCCTACACGCGCATCCCGCGGCCGATGTGGCCTTTCGATCCACTGGACGACTGGCGCGCCGAGGCGTAAACGAAGCGCTGCTGCGCGCTGTCGGCCAGGCGCTCAGGCCAGCTTCTCGAACTCCGCCCAGGCCGCGGCCAGCTCGCGTTCGGCCGCGCGGTATGCCTCGCCCAGCGCTTGAAGGCGCGCGTAGTCGCTGCCGGCCCGTTCCATCTGCCGGCTCAGCTCGGCCAGTTGACCCTCCAGGTTCTGAATGCGCTGCTCGATCGCTTCCAGCTTTGCCTGTCGCTGTTGCAGCGCGTTCTTAGAAATGGTCGGGGCAGGAGAGATGGCACGCGATGCACCATTCACCTTTGCAGGGTCTGCCGGCTTGGCTTCCATTTCGTCGCGCGCCTCGCGCCATTCATCGTAGGCGCCCCTGAGTAGCTAACACTTTGCGGAATGCTCATGAAACTGGCACAATCTTATTAAACCAAAGCGAAAGGCCAATC
>JAIMBB010000281.1 GCA_023511655.1 Anaerolineae bacterium | reverse complement strand
ATGACTGGATTCCCGCTTTCGCGGGAATGACGTTGCAGGTTTTCATGAACGGACATGATTTTGTCAACGCTCAGTAGCAACGCGGTTGTCCTGGTCATCGGCAGCGGCAAAGTGGGCCAGATACGACGCAAATGTCTTCGACTCTCCTACCGCCGGGCAGCGAAACCGATTTCGCCGCAGCCTCTCAACCGTCTCGAGCGCAATCGTGTCGGTCATCAGCGCCTGCTCGACGGCGTAGGCGAGCAGACCAAGTGTGCCGGTGATGGCGATGCCTCTCCGGCCGGCCACCCGACGCGCAGCGCGCTCGTCAATCACGGCTGTCCCTTGCAGGTGTTCTGCCAGCAACAGCACCTCAATTTCGCCCTGCCCTAACCGAGTGCTCAAGAGCGCCAGGTCTTCAATAGCCAGGCTTTTCGGCGCCACGAAAGGTTCAACCTGAAAGTGCAAGCTTAGGAAGTCTTCGTAGGCAAACGTTTTGTCTACAATGACTTCCTCAGCGACGCGCATGGGCACGATGAGGGCAAACCGCTCGCGCAACTGAAGTAGCAGGCTGCCGAGGTCGCCACGATGCCCGAAGTTGAAAACGGCCGACGCATCGAAGATGAGCGGGCCGCGCAGCGACGCGGAACGTCCCTGTGGGGATGACATGCCGGATCACACAATCAACGACGCGACCTCGAAGTAGCGATCCGACAGATAGGCGTCGGTCGTGATGCGGCTGGCGAAGCACCATTCGGCCAGCTTGCCGGCCGAGATCAGCCCTGCATCGTAAAGCTCCAACGCTGTGTGCAGAAATTCCGGTGAAACTTGTCCGGCGATGTCGTCTACGCGATACTGGATCGGTTCGTCGTCGCGTATGGGGCGCTCGCTGAAGAAGCGCTTCTTCTCCGACCAGTCATAGAAGCGTTGCGTGGCCAACCGATAGAACATCGCGTCACGGGAGACGTTGAACATCTGCGCCAGGGACTCCAGCCCTTCCGGCGTGCGCAGTCGGCCGGCCATTTGCTGTTTGAGTACATTCACCTGGTCGAGCGGCATCAGTAATTCAGCAGCGAATTGATTGGCCTGTCGCTCTTCGCGATCATCTCGCCGGGAGAAGAGCGACACGATGCCCGGCCCCTGCTCGTCGTCAAGATGAAACAAGACATGCGCCAGCTCGTGCGCCAGCGTAAACAGACGACGTGGCTTCGGCTGCAGGGCGTTGATAAAGATAACCGTGAACGCACCGCGATACGACATGCCCGACAAATTCGACGGCATTGCCCACTCGAAGACGTGGAGGTTGTGGTCTCGCAATGCCTGCTTCAACTCATCGAGGGTAACGAAGTGGTTGAGTCGCAGCACGCCTCGCAACTCGGCAGCGAAGTCAGGCAGGTCCGGCTCGGGCACAGCGCTCAGGTCGTATTTGAGGGTAAGCTTGCGCGGTGGCTTACCCGCCGTCTCATAGACGGTATGCAGAAAGTGAATCTGCTGCTCGGCATCCGTGATTGCTCGCCGGACCTCATGGTTTTCGTCCATGCCGCGCGGGGCAGCGCCCCGCAGCATGAACCGCGGCTGCACTTGTGCGTTCAGCAGAAAGTCGAGCGTCACCCCCACAGCGCGAGCGATGTCCATCGCCTGCTGTGGCGAGGGTTCGCGTTCTCCCTTCTCCCAGCGCGAGATCAAACTGGTGTCCACGCCCAGACGTTGGGCGAGGTCGGCCTGGGTCAGGCCGGCGCGTTTACGCAGGTCACGGATTCGGCTGGTATTCATAACAGCTTTAGGCAGTCAAATGTATATCTGTTTATCAATATTTTTATCCTTCTTACATGAATGGTCAAGCGATTTGTGCTAACATTGACGTGTGGCACATAAACAATCTAAGTCAAACGGCCAAACAAGCGCCATCTGGACATCTATTCCACGGTCCTCTACGCAGAGGATCAGGGTTGGACAGCAAGCGCGATTTCAGCTTTGATGCCCTCGACGACTTCACCGAAGCTGATCTCATGGCGCTCGACCAGGCGTTGAATGGTCGTCGCCGTGTCATGCGCCGACCAGTCGAAGATGCGCGCGATTTCCCTGGGCGTCGCATAGATCACATTGCGCAAGTGGCGCGCCAGGATCGTCGCCCGCGCCTCGCCGCGCGTGATCTCCCGCGCCTGCTCCGGCACGCGGGGGAACCAGCGCGACACGATATCGTAGACGAAGGCATAGCGCCACGCGCCGGCCTCGGCCACGCCCACCGGCAACACCTTCAGCCCAACTTGCAGCTCGGTCAGCGCCTTGTCGAACTTGCCCTTCAGCGCATCGCCATAGAGATTGGCCTTGCGCTTGAGTTCGACGGCGTGCAGCGGCCCATGCCTGAGCAAAGCCTCGTAGATGCTCCTGGCATCGGCGCTGAGCGCGCCCGCCTCGTACTCATGCAGATAATCGTCATCGGCGCCGAAGTTCTCGCTCAGTGCGTAGAAATGCGGCAACAGATCGAGCGAAACGAGGGTGGACTTGCCCTTGATCAGCTTGCCGTAGTACCACCAGCGCTTGTCGAGCGCGCGATCCTTGGTGCTCCACGTCAGCGAGATGTGCGGGTCGTCGTGCTTGGACGTGATAGCCTTCGCGTAGCCTGCCACGGCCTGATACACGTTAGGCATCTCGACGCCCTGAACCGGAAAGAGCAGGCAAACGCCAACGTCGTCCACGAACCGGCGAATGTCGTCGGCGTGCCGGAGGCGTTTGTCGCGCCGGCGGTGGTAGCGCTCGTTGCGCAAATGCTCGACCTGCTTCCGGGTCAACGGCACCTCTGCCATAGCAACAAATCTTACTCGCCCGCCGAGAGGGGGTGCGTTCACCAATAGGGGCAAGAACCTCCCGCAGGCTGCTCATCCAAGTCGTGACAGCCAGCAAAAACCTGCG
>JAIMBB010000280.1 GCA_023511655.1 Anaerolineae bacterium | reverse complement strand
CCCCCAGGCTGATCCGATTCACGCCCGCGCGCAGGTACGCCTCTACCTTATGGGCGACGATGTCGCTGGGGTTAGCCTCGATCGTCACCTCCGCGTCTGCCGCGAGCGCGAACCGCTCCCGGCAAGCCTCGATGACCCGCGCCAGCCGCGGCACGGTCAGGAGGCTCGGCGTGCCCCCGCCAAAGAAGATGCTGTGCAACCGCAGCGGCAACGACGAAGTGTGGCTGATGGCCGCCGACGGCTCGCGCCTGACTCAACTCACTCACATCGGTCAGGATGTCGAAGATTTTGCCTGGGCGACGGACGGCAAGCGTATAGTGCTCATTGGCAGTGAGCAAGGCAGCGATCCGCTTTACGTCGTTACCATTGATGACTGCAAGACGATAAGGTTAAGGAGGCCAGCAGGAAACCACAGCACGCCGCGATGGGTGTCCGGCCGAGATGCATTCGTGGTTGGATTCGACAGCCCTGGCCAGCCGCCCGATCTGTATTTATGCGCCGGGACGCCGGGCGCAGGCAGGGACCGGGCGCTGACCAACAGCGCGCCGCCGGCGTTGCGCAACTATCCATTCGTTACGCCGACGCATATCGAATTCACCAGCAGCGACGGATGGCTGATCCCAGGGTTTCTCTACTTGCCCGGCGCGCTATCCGATGCAGGCCGGAAGGACAAGCGTGGGTGCCCGGGGATAGTCTATCCTCATGGTGGCCCCAACGCACAGTACGATCTGGCCTGGGACCCCGTTCGCCAGTACTTCGTCGCCAAAGGCTATGTTATTCTGTGCCCCAATTACCGGGGCTCAACCGGTTATGGTCGGCACTTCAAGGAAGGCAATTTGTTCAATTGGGGCGTGGGCGATTTGCAGGATTGCCTGGCGGCGGCCGACGTGTTGGCGCGAACGCCGGGGGTGGACTCGAAACGATTGGCAATTTGGGGACAAAGCTATGGTGGATATCTCACCTTGCTGGCATTGACGAAGGATCCGCAATATCGTTTCAAATGCGGTGTATCCTTATATGGAGATAGCTACCTGAAGACATCATGGGCGCTGGGTGACCATTCAGGACGACAGGATCTGGAGTGGCAGATGGGTTTGCCGAGCGATCACGCAACTGAGTATGAGATTGGCTCGCCGTTGAACTACATCAGGAATCTGCGCGCTCCCGTGCTTATCATTCACGGTGAGCGTGATGCACGCGTGCATCCGAACGAGTCCGCTCAATTCGTTGCTGCGCTCAAGCGTGAGGGAAAGACATTCGAATATAAGACGTATCCCGATGAGGGACACGGTTTTGCCAATTCAGCCAACGCACTCGATGCTCTGCGGCGGGTCGAGCGTTTTCTGGATTGGCATTTGATATGAATCAAGAGGAAAGGATGAAGAAGATGACCATAGGCAAACACCTGGGCCCGCCCTGGCGTTTGGCCGCTGCCGGGTTGGCTGGTGCGCTCGTGCTGACGGCTTGTCTGGGCGGTGCGGCCAAGACGCCTGAGATCAAAATAACGGCACCGGAACCCGGCGCTCAGTTGAGCGTGGGACAGAGCATCGCCATCGTCGGCACGGCGACCGGCGACGCCATTTCCCGCGTAGACGTGATCATTGACGGCACGACCTACGCCACGCTCAACGCCCCCGACAAGTCCAGGGGTGTGCCCAGCTTCCCAATCAACGTGCCGTGGACGCCGCTTTCGGCGGGCACGCATGCGATCCAACTCAAGGCGTATGGCCCTCCTGATGACAAACTGCTCACTCAGTCCGAGCCGCTCGTGCTGATTGCCCAGGCGGCAGTGGTGTCCGAACCGACGACTGAGCCGGAGCCGACGCAACCGCTGGTGCCCACGCAGCCGCCTCCACAGCCGACGGTCCCGCCGGCCCAACCAGCCCAACCGCAACCTACCCCTGCTGCCGGCGGAGGTCAACAGCCGCCTGCGGCCGGCGGTTCCGGCGATGCCGGTGCGCCCAGCCTGACGGTGACGAATGAGTTCGTCAACGTGCGCACCGGGCCCGACGTAGCCTATACCAAGATCGGCGAACTTAAACAAGGCCAGGTCGCGCCGGTGCGAGGCAAGAGCGCCGATGGGCGCTGGTGGCAGATTTCGTTCCCCTCCGGCCCTGGCGGCGTCGGCTGGGTGATCAACGATTACGTGCAGGCCAACAGCGCGGCGGCCAATGTGCCGGTGGCTGCGGCCCCACCGCGGCCGACAGCGCCCGTTGTTCAGCAACCGCCCCCTGCGCCCGCGCAGCCGCCGCTGGTGCCGATCGTGACGCTGCCGCCGCCACAGGTGCAACCGCCGCAACCGCAGCCGGTGCCACAGGGGCCGCTGGTCGGTGATCGCGGTGTGTTGCGCGTCAACGCCAACCCGGTGCCATCGGGAGCGACCGTCTTCGCCAGTTGGAACATTCCGAACTTCAAGAGTGGCGAGTTCGATCGCGGTGACGGCCAGGGCTTCAAAGGACCGGTGGCCCAGGCAATGCAGGTGGATGTGCCCGGCATCACCGGGCCGCGCACCATTCGCCTGCGCTGGACGGACCTCAACAACCAGGTCTTCGAGGACGCGATCACGATCAATGTTACGGGTCAGGCCGTGGCTCCTCCGCCGGCCGTTAACCCGGAGTGCAACCCCGGCAACCCGGACTGGCAGGCCGGCAAGAGCGGCAACCCCACCACTTGGACGTTCTGCAAGCGCAAAGACCTGGAATATGTGGGCACGGCGCCGCCCGGCGGCAACATCGCCTACGTAGACCGCAACGACGCGGTCTATACCATGGCCTGGGACATCTACGGCATCCGGGCGATCTACCTGGTATTTGAGCCCAACGCCACCCGCGGTCCCGCTGCGCCCAGTGGCAAGTCCATCCCAACGACCGGCACCGGCCCGCAATCGTTCAAGATCAGCGACTTCGAAAACGGCTGCTACCGGATCACCCTGCGCATCGACACCAACGCCGGTGACCGCGCCGACTTCGGCGAAAAGATCCTCTGC
>JAIMBB010000279.1 GCA_023511655.1 Anaerolineae bacterium | reverse complement strand
GGCTGCGTCTTTTGTTTATAACCCACCGCGCTTGGAACTGAGTCCGTTTTAGCGCCTAACGCGCTCAAAGCGCGTTAGGCGCTAAGCTATGCTCCGATAGGGTAGGCAGTTACGGGAAACAGAAAAACCCAGCAAGGAGCGCGAGGGCTGGGTTCAATTCTCAATTCTCAATTCTCAATTCTCAATTCTCAAACTCAGCCACCAGCCGGCCCGCCCAAACCGCCCTCGGTCAGACGGCGCAGGTCGGAGAGCACGGCATCCACTTCTTCGAGCGTGAGCGCAGAGCCGTCTTTGTGGGCGAGCGTGCCGTTGGCGATGCGCTCCGCCGCCACTTCGCGGATGGTGACGTTGCGCTTCATGGCTTCTTTCACCAGTTCGGCGCCAGCCAGGTAGCCGATGATGGGGTTAAGCGCAGTGACCACGATGGCATTCTTCGCCAACCAGCCGCTCGCCTTCTCCGGTTGTGCGGTGATCCCCACCAGGCAGAACCTGACGAAGGCATTGATCGAACCGATAGCCACGTGCACCATCTCGTTCAGGTTGTGCGCGATGATGGGCATCATCACATTCAATTCGAGCTGGCCTGCCTGCGCTGCCAGAGCGACGGTGTGGTCGCAGCCCTGAATATGGAACATGGCCATGTTCAGCATCTCGGCCAGGACCGGGTTGACCTTGCCCGGCATGATGGACGAACCAGGCTGCACAGCAGGCAGCCGAATCTCGTCCAGGCCGGTCGTCGGACCGGAGCTGAGCAGGCGCAGGTCGTTGGCGATCCGGGTGAGCGTGATGGCCAGGGTGCGCAAGCTGGCGCTGAAGTCGGCCGCGTCGGCCATGCTTTGCATCCCCTCGAACAGGTTATCGCTCTCGTACAGCGGCTGGCCAAGGATGCGCGACAGTACCTTGACCATGCGCCTGTGATATTCCGGATGCGCGTTCAGCCCGGTGCCCACAGCCGTGCCGCCGATGGGCATGCGCCGCAGCATGTCGGCGGAGCGGTTGATGCGCTCCAGGTCGCGTTCCACGGCCCGGGCGTAGCCGCTGAACTCCTGGCCGAGGCGGATCGGCACGGCGTCTTGCAGGTGCGTGCGGCCGGACTTCACGATGGGGTCGAACTCCTTTGCCTTGGCCCAGAGCGCGTCAATCAGCCCTTGCACCGCAGCCTGCAGCTCTGGCAAGCGCCACAACACCCCCAGACGGATCGCCGTTGGCGTGGTGTCGTTGGTAGATTGCGCCATGTTGACGTGGTCGTTGGGGCTGACCGGTTTCTTCTCGTTGCTATTCAGCGGCACGCCGAGGATTTCGCTGGCCCGATTGGCCAACACCTCGTTGACGTTCATGTTGTGGCTGGTGCCGGCGCCAGCCTGAAAGGGATCCACCACGAAGTGTTCGACCAACTGGCCGGCCATCACTTCCTCAGCCGCCTGAATAATGGCATCGGCGATCCGCGGTTCCAACAGACCCAGGTCGCGGTTTACCTCAGCAGCGGCGCGCTTGATGACCACCATGCTCCAAACGAACGCAGGATACGGCCGGCGACCGCTGACGGGAAAGTTGTTGATAGCGCGTTGGGTTTGGGCTCCGTAGTAGGCATCGGCTGGCACATGCACTTCGCCCAGTGAGTCTTTCTCGATGCGATAGTTCATGATGTGCCTCGTGAGGTTCGTTAACGGTTGGGGATTATAGCCCCGGTTGCTCATCCCCGACGCAGGGGGAGTGCTCCAGAAGATCGTGCCGTCTATCGAACCGACGGCTGCTGCGCAGCTAGCGGCCGCATGGCCGACAAACGGCAACGGGCATCACGCCGTGCCGAACTGTCGGTCGCCGGCGTCGCCCAGGCCGGGCACGATGTATCCGATGTCGTTCAGGTGGTCGTCAAGCGCCGCCAGATAGATGCTCACGTCGGGGTGCGCTTCGCTCAACTTCTTCACACCCTCCGGCGCGCCGATCAGGCCAACGAACTTGATGCGCTGTGCGCCCCAACGCTTGAGGATGTCCACCGTGGCCACCGCGCTGCCGCCCGTCGCCAGCATCGGATCGAGCACCAAACACACCTGCACCGTCGGGCTGACCGGCAGCTTGTTGTAATACTCCACCGGCCGCAGCGTGCGCTCGTCGCGATACAACCCGATGTGCCATACCTCGGCCGAAGGGAGCATGTCCAGTGCGCCTTCGACCATGCCGAGGCCGGCTCGCAAGATCGGGATGAGGCCGATGTTGTCGGCGAGTTTGTAGCCGACGGCTGCTCCCATCGGCGTGGTGATCGGCAGCTCGACCACCGGCAGATCGGCCGTCGCATCTATGATGAGCATCATGGCCAGCTCGCGCACGACCTCGCGGAATTTCTTCGGTTCGGTTTTCTGGTTGCGAAGAATGGTGAGCTTGTGCAACGCGAGGGGATGGTTGGTGATGTGCAGGTTCGGTGTCACGGTCTTGCCTCGGCGTGTGATTCTACCCGAACGAGCTGCGCTCGGCCCTGCGCTCTGTGCCGCAGCCAGCCCCATGATCAACGCAAAGGCGCGCAAGATCGCTCTATACACCCTTCGCGATTCACTACCGGGACCGCTGCAGCCAGCAGATAAACGAAAGGAGGCGGGCCGGCCCTGGAGAACCGGCATCCGCCTCCTTCGAGTTACAGCGTGTGCGACGACGAGGCTAGCGGGCTGCCTCTTCGTCTCGTCGCTCCAGCCTGTGTTGGGGCAACTGGCTCTCCTCGACGGCGTTCTGATCGGTCGCCAGGAAGAGCGCAAACAACCCCACCGAACCAAGCAGCAGCAACACCACACACAGCAACGCTTCGGTGCTAGGAATCAACATCTTCGACCTCCCGATGGCGAATGATCTCAAGCGGCGCCGCCGCGTTGGCCGTCCACCATCACCTAACAGTCGTCAAGTCATCAGGTCGTTCAGTCGTCGGGTCGTCGGGTCGTCGGGTCATCAGGTCGTCGGGTCGTCAGGTCGTCAGGTCGTCCTGTCGCCATCAGGCGCCCTG
>JAIMBB010000278.1 GCA_023511655.1 Anaerolineae bacterium | reverse complement strand
TGCCTGCCAGATCTCTTCGCGGGTCGGTATCATGGGGTATATTTTGCCTCAACTCGCCGCTATGGCTGAGCAGTTACGAGATGAGCACAAATCTATTTGCCACACCGACTCTGCTACTTACCAAGCTTCGCAAACCGAACGTCGCCGACACATGGATCGAGCGCCCCCGCCTGCTCCGCGCCCTCGAGGCAGGTTTGTCACGCAAGCTCATCCTGGTGGACGCGCCAGCCGGCTATGGCAAGACCACCCTGGTTTCGCAATGGTTGAAGACGCGCCCTTGCTGCTCTGCCTGGTTATCGCTCGACGAAGCTGACAACGACCCGGCCATCTTTCTCTCATACGTCGCCCAGGCCGTGCGCACCGTATACGCCGACAGCATGCAAACTACCGCCATGTTGCTCAGCGGAGCGCAATTGCCCTCCCCGGACGAACTCACCACCGTGCTCATCAACGAGTTCGACGCGCTGTCAGGGGAGTTGATCCTCGTGCTGGACGATTTCCACCTCGTGCAGTCGCCGCAGATCGCCCAACTGGTATCTCGCCTGGTGATGCATTCACCCTCGAATTTGCACCTTGTACTGGTGACGCGCAGCGACCCAGCGCTGCCACTGGCTAAGCTGCGCGGGCAGGATGAATTGCTCGAAATTCGCTCCGCCGACCTGCGCTTCTCACCAGACGAAGCGCGCGCGTTCATCCAATGTGCTGTGGGGCATCCTCTCGACGAGGAAGCGATTCATATGCTGGAGGAGCAAACTGAGGGCTGGCCGGCCGGCTTGCGCTTGGCCGCCATATCGTTGATGGCCTCCGATGATCCACAAACGTTCATCCGGGCATTCGCCTCCCATGGCAATCTGCACATCATCGAGTACCTCGCTGAAGAGGTGCTGGCGCTGCAGTCGGCTCCGATTCAGGACTTCCTGTTGCGCGCAGCGTTGCTTGATCGTTTCTGTGCGCCCCTGTGCGATGCGCTGCGCGACCGGGAATCGAACAACTTCCAGGATAGCCGCACGCTCCTGGATGAAATCAGGCGACAAAACTTGTTCTTGATCCCACTCGACAGCAACGGCGAATGGTTCCGCTTCCATATCTCTTTCGCAGCTTCCTCCGCCAAAAGCTTGGCACGCGGTTCGACCCCCAAGCCATCGCCTGCCTGCACGGCCGGGCCAGCGACTGGTTGGCTGCACACGGCCGGCTGGAAGAGGCGCTACAACAAGCGCAAGCTGCTGGCGACATGAACCGCGTGGCTCGATTGGTCGAGGATAGCGCGCGCGAGCTTCTCAACCGCGAAGAGATCCTGACCCTGCAGCGGTATTTGACCCTCGTGCCGGACGAGATCCTCTGGCATCGGCCCAGATTACTGCTGGCGCACGCCTATCTGAAAATCCTGCACCACGAGACAGCCGACGTTGTGCCGCTGGCCGACCAAGCCGAACGCCTACTGCAAGAAGGCAGCCCGGATTTGACGCCCGCCGAGCGCGACGCTGTGATGGGTTCTATCCTGGCTGTCCGCGCTCGGGCAGCGCTCGACGCCGGGATGGAACCCACCAAGTGCATTACGCTAGCTGAAGCTGCCCTGCGCCGGCTGCCGGAAGCGCACTACTACGCGCGCGGAACAGCGCTCACTCCGCTGTCCCTGGGCTTATACATGGCCGGGCGGGGTTCAGAAGCGGATCTGCTGTTGCAGCAGGAAGCGGCCCAGTCACGCACCAGCAATTCGTTCACGCTGCGCATCTTGCATAACCAGTGGATCATGGCCTTCTTGAACGGAGAAATGGCGCAAGCGATCGCGATTGCCGAACGACAAGTCGCAGCCTCCGAAGCGGCAGGGCTGATGGTCAAGGTCGGTTGGGGGCACATCATGCTTGGCTGGTCGCGTTACTCGCTCAATGACCTCGACGGTGCGATCGAGCACCTCGAAGTGGTGGTCGCGTATGGGCAACGCGTGGGGTTGCGTTGTCAACTATACGCGCAGACGCAGTTGGCGCTCGCATACGAGGCAATCGGGCGGTCTGATCTGGCAAACGCAACATTGGATGCGCTGCGGGCGCAGGCGTGTTCCATGCATTCGACCGACGTCCGGGCGCGGATCGAAGCGACGGCGGCGCGCTTGCACCTGCTGCGTGGCCAGGTCGCCAGCGCCATGCGCTGGGTGCGATCATCGCTCCCTCAGCGCAACCCGGCTGCGCTCCTGTTCAACGACATCCCCGACCTGACGCGAGCGGGAATCTTGATCGCTCATCGCTCGCCCGACGCGCTGGCCGAGGCGCAGGCGCATCTGCATGATCTGCGTAACGCAGCGGAGGCCCGGCACTACCAGTTTCAACTGGCGAAAATCCTGGCCGTGCAGGCTTCGCTGCTGTGGGTGAGCGACCGGCATGACGAGGCGCTTCAGACCATGGCAGATGCGGCGAAGATTGGCCAGCGCGGCGGAATCATTCGCGCTTTCGCTGACCTTGGCGCAGATGTGCGCCAAGTTTTGTGTGCGCTAAAGGAGCACGCCGCCGGCTACGCTGTGCAGGACCCCTACTTATCTGCTGCGCTCGGCGCTTTCGACAAGCCGCCAGCGTCGGCAATCCCGACCGATTTCGCTGTATTGCCGCAACTGACCCGGCGCGAGATTGACGTGCTCAAGCTGCTGAACAAACGCCATACCGATAAGGAGATCGCCCAAGCACTCGTCATCTCGCGATTGACCGTGGCCAAGCACACCGCCAACCTCTATCGCAAGCTGGGGGTATCCAGCCGGCATGAGGCCGTGGTGAAAGCCCGCGCCTTGGGCATTCTCAACTCCTGAGGATCACCCAGGCATCCCGGCGGAACCACGCGGCATCCTCACCGGCCGCCGCTCCGATAACAACGAGGACCGATCCCTTCCCCACCGGGTCGGCCGACCTGGTCGTTTGCCCAGAACCAAAAATACTGAATTTCTGTAACTGCCTAGCCGCCTGCGAGTAAGCAGACTGGCTGGCGAGCGAAGAGGTCGCGCAGCGTGGCGAAGACGTTGCG
>JAIMBB010000277.1 GCA_023511655.1 Anaerolineae bacterium | reverse complement strand
TGGCTGACCTGATCGCCCTCCACGCGCTGTCGCCGAGGCGCGCCGGCCTGCGTCCTCCCATCCCCCCACCTCGCCCCTTCCTCGCGGCTTCACTTCGTTGATCGCATCCGATTCGTCGTTCGAGCGCGCATGTCGCGCAGCCATCGCGCGCTCCTGGGTTTAATGTGGACTGCGCCTTTCTTTGTGAGGTTGATTGGATGAACATCAAAACTCTTTTTGCGGCGGCTGCAGCCATTGCCGCGGCCATTGCCCTGGTCGCATGCGCCGCGCCGGGGACGCCGGCTCAGAATACGGCCGGGCAGAGCGACATTTCCGTCAAGGACGCCTGGGCACGCCCGACCATCGGTACGGGCACCAGCGAGGGCCATTCGCACGGCAGCAGCGATAAGACCATGAGCGGCATGAACAGCGCTGCTTATATGGTGATCGAAAACAGAGGCAACGCCCCGGATCGCTTGCTCAGCGCGTCTGGCGACGTCGCGGCCACGATCGAAGTGCATGAGACCAAACAGAAGGATGGCATGATGATGATGGAAGCAGTCAAAGATGGCCTGGAAGTGCCGGCCAACGGCAAAGTCGAGTTGAAGCCGGCCGGCTATCACATCATGCTCATGGACGTGAAGCGCGAGCTGAAGCCAGGCGACACGTTTAAGCTCACTCTGACCTTCCGCTCAGGCAAGACTGTTGCCGTGGACGTAGCCGTGCGCGAGCCTTAGCCCGCTCAGAAGTGTCGTTGACCTTCGCAGCCGTTCCGGACGCTTGGAAACCCGCCCTCATGTTTGCCAGGACGCGCTTAGCCCGTCCGGAACGGCAGAGACTATCAAATCTCTCGCGTCTTTCTCATCTTTTCGTGGGAGTATGCCAGGGCCATGAATACCCAAAGCGATGGTTTTAAGGTTTTCCTCGGCGTGTTGGGCGGCATGGTGGCTATCGTCGTCTTTGGGTTGCTGCTCAGCTACGCCCCACAACTTGCTACCGGCCCCATCCCCACGCCGACGCCCGGCGGCGTGGCCATCAGCCAGTACCGCACGATCTCCAGCGTGACCCTGGTCAACCAGGCCAACCGACCTATGTCGCTGGCCGATCTGCGCGGCAAACCCACGCTGATCGTGTTCGGCTATACCTTTTGCCCCGATGTATGTCCGCTGTCCTTGTCGGACTTGCGCCGGGTAAAGCGAGAGCTGGGCGCAGCAGGGGACGCAGTGAACTTCGTCTTCATCAGCGTGGATCCACAACGCGACACGCCCGACGTGCTCCGGCGATACGTGACGGCTTTCGATCCGGCGTTCATCGGATTGACCGGCGATGAAGCCACGCTGCGAAAGCTGATCTACGAGTTCGACGGGTTGTTCGAGAAACAAAAGCCGCAGGGCGACAACCCGAACAGTTACCTGGTCGCTCATACCAGCTTCACCTATCTGCTCGATGCCAGCGGCCGCTGGCGGATGAAGTATTCCTTCGGCACGCCCATCGAGATTATTGTGAGGGACGTGCAAGCCTTGCTGCAAGAGTCGACGTAACGCCCCTCAGCGCTCGTCCAGCACACGCTCCACGATGCTAACGATCTCGGAAATCGCTACCCCATCTTGCACGAAGTAGAGCAAGCGCCCTTGCCGATCGAGCAGATAGATGAACGGGGCATGGGGAGCGAGCGCGCCGGCGCGGTTTTCGTACATGTGAATGCCAAAGCGCAAGGCTAGCTGGCGCATGTCGCTGCGAGCGGCCGTCAGGCCGATGAAGGTTGGATCGTAGCGGCTGAGGTGGCGCTTGAGAGCGGCCGGTCCATCGGCGATGCGGTCAGTGCCCACCATGACGAAGGCCACGTCGGCGCTGCGCGAACCGAGCGCACGCCGAATGGCCCGGAATTGTGGCAGGGCATCCACGCATGATTCCTGGCACTGAATGTTGGCGAAGAAGATCAGCACCAGCCGGCCGCGAAAGTCGCTCAGTTTGGCCGGCCGGCCGTCCTGATCCACCATCGGCACATCGGGCGGGACGATCGGATAATCCACGCGAATGGCGCGCGGCGCGAAAGTGGGTTCCGGCGTCGGAGCCGGCGCCAGGGCACATGCGCTCAGCAGCGCTGCAGCCAATAGCGCCGGCCATCTCTTCCAACCCAACACACAACTCGCAACCCGCAACCCATCATCTGCGATCTGCAATCTTCAACCCTCCGCCGGCTTCAACATTTCGCGCAGCACGGCCAGCAAGATACCACCGTGCTTGTAGTAGTGCATCTCGACCGGCGTATCGAGGCGAGCCACCACGTTAAAGGTGAAGCCGGTGCCGTCCTCGCGCGTGGCCTGCACCGGCAGCACCTGGCGCGGCTCACACAACGCTTCGTCGCTGATCGCGATGGTGAACGTCTCCCGGCCGGTAATGCCGAGCGATTCGGCGTTCTGCCCCTCGACAAACTGCAGGGGCAGGACGCCCATGCCGACCAGGTTATTGCGGTGAATGCGCTCGAAGCTCTCCGCGATCACCGCGCGCACGCCCAGCAACAGGCTGCCCTTGGCTGCCCAGTCGCGCGACGAGCCGGTGCCATACTCCTTGCCGGCGATCACGATCAGCGGCACGTTTTCTTTTTTGTATCTCATCGCAGCGTCGTAGATGGTCATCACTTCATCCGTTGGCACATGCTTCATTACGCCACCCTCCACACCGGGCACCATCCGATTTCGAAGCCGACGATTGGCCAATGCGGCCCGCATCATCACGTGATGGTTTCCGCGGCGCGAGGGATAAGAGTTGAAGTCTTTGGGACTTACGCCTCTCGATTGTAGGTACACGCCTGCTGGGCTGTCGGGATGAATCGATCCCGCCGGAGACAGATGGTCAGTGGTGACCGAGTCACCCAACAAGGCCAATATGCGAGCACCTGCAATGTTCTCGATGCGAGGATAATGTTGCTCGATGTCATGGAAAAATGGCGGCTCTTGAATGTAGTCGGACTTCTCACCACTCATAGAGTGCACTTTTCGGTGCTTCAATCTGGTTCCATCGTTCATTCCAGGAT
>JAIMBB010000276.1 GCA_023511655.1 Anaerolineae bacterium | reverse complement strand
TCGTTACCCTGCAAGATGTGATCGGGTTGGGCAGCGAGGCGCGTATGAACTTCCCCGGTCGCGCCGAGGGCAACTGGCAGTGGCGCTTCACCTGGGACCAGTTGACCGGCGAAGCAAAGGCCCGCTTGCGCAAGATGACGGCGACTTACGGGCGGTGAGCCACAGCAGCTCCAAATCATTCGCAGCAGTTCGTCAGGCTACGCCTGCCCGCCGGGCCAGGTGGACGGCACGCTCGCGACATTCGGCAATCAACGCTGACTCGTCCAGGCCGAGCACGCGCTTATCGCGCATCAACACCTGCCCATCCACGATGAGCGCCTCCACGTCGCTACCGCGCGCGTTGTAGACGATGGACGCCTGCACATCGCCGACTGGCTGAATGTGGGCGGCGTCGAAGTCGAGCAGCACCAGGTCGGCCTTGTCGCCCACGGCGAACCGAGGGCTGCCGGTGGCATGCGCGCCGTTCACGGTGGCCAGGGCGATGACCTGGCCCGGTGGCATGGCCTGCGCGTCCAGCGTCGTGACGCGCTGCAGGTAAGCCGCCAGGCGCATCATCTCGAACATGTCCTGCCCATCGTTGCTGGCCGGGCCGTCGGTGCCGAGGGCGACGTTGACGCCGCGCGCCCGGCCGGGTTGCGGCGAGAGCAGGCGGGTGATCGGCGCGACGCCCGAGGCGAGGATCATGTTGGCCGCCGGGCAATGCGCGACGGTCGCGCCATGTTCGGCCAGCAGCTCGATCTCTCGATCGCTCAACCACACCGCGTGCACGGCGTGAAAGTCGGGGCCGAGGAGGCCAAGCGAGGCAAACCATTCAATCGGTCGCAGGCCGGTCTCCTGCACGGTCATCGCCACCTCGGCCTGCGTCTCGTTCATGTGGCAATGGGTGATTGCGCCGTGCTGGCGGGCCAGCCCGGTCGTCCGGCGTAGCGTCTCCGGCGAGCAGCGCCAGGGGACGAGCGGCCCGTTGGCGATGTGGATGCGGCCGTTTGCCGCGCCGTGCCATTCGTCCAACAGGCGTTCCAGGTCGGCCAGGATCGAAGCAGGTGACTCGGCGTTCGTCCCACGGTCGGCCCACGCCCGCGCCAGCACCAGTCGCACGCCCAGCGCCTGCGCGGCCTCCAACACCACATCGGTATGGCGCGCCGAAAAGGGTACCTTGTGATGATCCACGATCGTCGTCGCACCGCCGCGCATGGCCTCGACCAGGCCCAGCGTGATCGCCAACCGCACATCCTCCGCGTCCATAGCAGCCTGTAGCTTCCAGATGTAGTTCTTCAGCCAGTCCAGCAGCGAGCGGTTGGCGCTGTAACCGCGCATGAAGGTTTGCTCCAGGTGGGTGTGGGCATTCACCAGTCCGGGGAGCAACACTTTATGCGTGGCGTCGAGGACGTGATCGTAGGCCAGGGTTGGAGGAGGTGGGCCTGCGCCGATGGCCGCGATGCGATCCTCCTCGATGAGGACGTAGCCGCGCGGAGTGACGCGATCCGGCGACCCAGTTACCAGGGCGGCATTCTGGATGAGCAATGACATCAACCCGCGAGGGCCAGCCTTGGCAATCCGCCGAACAGAAAGCAAACCAAAACGCCGGAGGCCGGCACCAGCAGGTTGTCCAGGCCAATCGGGCTGATCGCTTCGGCGATGGTGGCGAAGAGGGCGAGCGTCAAGCCGAGCGCAATCGCCACGTCAAGCTGTGCGCCGAAGGCCAGGGAGGTAATCGCCGCGCTGAGCAGCGAAAAGACGAACATAGCTGCCGATCCCTCCATACTGCGGCGCGAGCCGAAGAGCACGTAGTGGTGACGGCCGTAGCGCTTGCCGACGATAGCGGCGAACGCATCGCCCCATGTCATCGGCATCAGCGCGGCTACCATGAGCGGCTTGCTGATGTCGAAGAACAGCAGGATGATCGCCGCGAAGGCGATGGGAAAGTACACCGTGCCGAGGTTGGACTTGTCCTCCACTTCCATGGCCGCGAAAAGGGTGCGCCGATAGGAGATGTAGTTCAGCACGACGAACACAGCCGGTGGGATGAGGGCGAACCACTTGTCGGTAAACAGCGCGGCCGTGCCCCATGCCCACATGCCCACGCCGATGTGCACCACCTTGCGGGTGAATTCGACCGGCAGCCGGAAGGCGCGACGCAGTCCTTCGGCGGCGCCGAGAACAGCAAAGACGTAGACGAATGAGATGACCACAGCTAACCAGTTGGACATGTTTGAGTCATGGGGGCGAGTCACGGTGTGTCGCGGTCGTCGGCGAGGAGGTGCTCGTCGAGGCCATACAGCCGATCGAGGCTGAGTTCTGGTGCGACAGTCTCGGTGGAACGCAGGGTGAGCGCGGCGGCGCGCAGGCCCAGTTGGAGCGCATCGCTGATCGGCAGGTCGTTCAGGTAGCCAAAGATCACCATAGCGGTGAGGGAGTCGCCGGCGCCGGTGGTATCCACGATGTCCACGCGCAGGGCGGGAAACTGACCGCTCTCCTCTTCGGTGGCGTAGCACGCGCCACGTTCGGCTTGCGTGATCACGGCGATCTCCACACCTTCGCTGACCAGTTGGCGCGCGGCTTGGAGCGCCTCGGCTTGGGTGCGGATGGGGCCGCAGCGCAACATCATCTCGGCCTCGGTCAGGTTCGGCGTGACGATGTTGACCATGGATAAGTACGGTCGCAACCGGGCGGCCAACACCGTCGAGGTGGGGTCCACGCAGATGGGCTTGTCGTACTCGTGGGCCAGACGAATTGCTGTGAGCATGGCTGCCTCGCTCAGGTTGAGGTCGAAGGCGACGATGTCGCACTCGCGAAAGGCGTCCTTGTGCAAGCGCAGATAGTCCGGCGTGATGTGTCGCAACACGCGCAGGTCGTCCAGGCCTAGGTACAGGTCGCCCCGTTCATCGAGCGCGGCCAGGTAGGTGCCAGTCGTCTCGTTCTCGATAATGAGCGCGCGCGAGACGTCTATGCCCACGTCATCTGCGCTGCTCAGGATGTCTTCGCCGGCGTAGTCGTCGCCGACTGCTGTGAGCAGGGTGACGGG
>JAIMBB010000027.1 GCA_023511655.1 Anaerolineae bacterium | reverse complement strand
ACTCTCTCGCAGTTTCACGGCCTTTGCCTTTCTACCTCTCATGACTCCCAATTATGCGATGTTTTCAACTGAGCAAAAACGTTTCTCCATTCTTCACTCTCAATTCTTCATTCTCAATTCTCAGTTCCTAATTCCTGACATGATCAAAATCGCAGAATACATCCCCCCACATCCTTCGCCTTTGTGGAAGCTGGTCAAGCAGGCCGGCGTGAACTATGCAGTCGGCGGGTTGCCCCTGCCGAGCGACTGCGGACCGGGCGAAACACCGTATGACTTCATGCCGCTGCTGCGCATGAAGAAGCGCTATGAAGAAGGTGGCTTCCGATTGGCCGTGATCGAGGCGCGCCCACCGATGGATCGCCTGATGCGCGGCCTGCCGGGCAAAGATGAAGAACTTGAGTGGTGCATCAAGCTGATCCAGAACATGGGTCGGCTCGAAATCCCGGTTTGGTGCAGCGTGTGGATGGCGGTGATGAACTGGACGCGCACCAACCTTGCCATCCGCTCGCGCGGCGACTCGCTGGTGACCGGCTTCGACCTGGCCGACTACGAGAAGGGTCCGCCCAACCCGACGGTGACAGAAGAGGAGCTGTGGAAGAACCTGGAGTACTTCCTCAAGGCCACTGTGCCGGTCGCCGAGGAAGCCGGCGTGGTCATGGCCATGCATCCCGACGATCCACCGCTCTCGCCGTTGCGCGGCGTCGGCCGCATCATGCGCAGCGTAGAGAACTTCCAGCGCATGCTTGATCTGGTCCCCAGCAAGGCCAACGGCATCTGCCTGTGCCAGGGCAATTTCACCCTGATGACCGATGACCTGCCGAGCGTGATTCGCCACTTCGGCAAGCAGGGCAAAATCCACTTCGTGCACTTCCGCGATGTGAAGGGCGATGTGCGGCACTTCGAGGAGGCCTGGCACGACGACGGCAAGACCGACATGCTGGCTTGCATGGAAGCCTATCGCGATATCGGCTTCGAAGGCGTGCTGCGGCCCGATCACGTGCCCACCGTCGAGGGCGACAGCAATGAGAACGCCGGCTACTCGTCGTTCGGCCGGTTGTATGCCATCGGTTACATCCGCGGTCTGCGCGAGGCGGTTTACCGGCAGAAGTACGAGACGTGAGGGAGACCTGACAGACCTGACAGACTTGACAGACCTGACAGACTTGACAGACCTGACGACCTGACAATCGCATGAGGATCATCGTCACCGGCAGCAAGGGTAAGCTCGGCTCGGCTGTGGTTGCGTATGCGCGGGCGCAGGGCGCGGATGTGCTCGGCGTGGACGTCGTCGGCGCAGGAGATAGGCGCGGCTATATGTGCGCCGATCTCACCAACCTCGGACAGCTCTACGACGTGCTGCGCGGCGCGGACGCCATCATTCACTTGGCCGCCGTGCCACGCGCCGGCGAGTTCACCGCAGCGCGCACGCTCGTCAGCAATGTGAGCAGCGCGTATAACATCCTTCTGGCCGCGCATCACCTCGGCATCGGGCGGGTGGTGGCTGCGTCGTCCATTCAGGTATTGCATCGCGCCGGCCATCACATTCGCGCGCACTTCCGTTACTTCCCGCTCGACGAAGATCATCCGGCCGACCCTAAAGACGAATACGGCCTGAGCAAATTAATGGCCGAGCAGGCCGCCCAGATGTTCGCCCGCCACTACGGCATGACCATCGTCAGCCTGCGCTACGTGTGGGTATGTTCCGCGGAGGAGTGGGCCACCCTGCCGCATCCCCCACCCCACGCAGCGGCTGTTGACCCGCTGCCGTTCTACGTGCACGTCGAAGACGCCGCGCGCGCGGCATGGTTGGCGGCCACGGCAGCGCTGCCCCCTGCCACGCACGTCGTGGCGTTCATCGCTGCGCCCGACATTCGCTTCGACATGACGACGGCCGAGTTCCTGCAACGTTTCTATCCGCACGTCCCACGGCGCAGTGTGCTGCATGACCACGACGCGCCGATCAGCTTGATACGCGCCCGGCAGGCTTTTGGCTTTGTGCCGCACTACGCTTGCCATGGCTGACCAGCGCATGACACAATACCCATCATGAAAATCGTCGTCACCGGCTCGAAAGGCAACATCGGATCCGCAGTCGTGGACTATGCGCGCAGCCAGGGCGCCCACGTGCTCGGCGTGGACAACGTCGGGCGCGGGGATGGCTTGGGAAATTACATCGCTGCCGACCTCACCGACCTCGGCAGTTGTTACGACGTGGTGCGCGGGGCCGACGCCATCATCAACCTGGCCGCCATCCCCGACAGCAAGATGTTTCCCAACGCGCAGACGTTCATGACCAACGTCGCCATCACCTACAACGTCTTCCTGGCCGCTGCACACCTGGGCGTCGGACGGGTGGTGTGGGCTTCGTCCATTCAGGTGAACCACACCGTGCCGCCACACCGGCCAGTGCGCTATCGCTACTTCCCGCTCGACGAAGATCACCCCGTTGACCCACAGAGCGACTACGCGCTTTCCAAGTACGTCGGCGAGGTCATCGCCGATGCCTTCGCGCGCGACTTCGGCCTGACCACGGTGAGCCTGCGCTTCACCGACGTGGTCACCCTGCAGCGCTGGCCGACGTTGCCAGCGCCTGTTGACCCAGGCACGCAGTATCCGCTGCCGCACTACGTGCACATCCACGACTGCGCGCGCGCCTGTTATCTGGCGGCCACCGCGCCATTGCCGCCCGGCTCGCACACCGTCGCCTTCATCGCCGCGCGCGACACCCACATAGACATGCCCTCCCGCGAGCTGGCGCAGCGCTACTACCCCGACGCCGAATTGCGCGCCGACATCCAGGATCACGATGCGCTGATCAGCGGCAAGCGCGCCGAAGCAGCTTTCGGCTTCGTCCCCCAGTTCAGTTGCCGGTCGCGCTGAGCCGTTCGGCGATAATCTTTCTACCATGGAACTGACCACGATCGGTCGGCGGGCGCGAGCGGCCAGCCGACAGCTCGCCCGCGCCGACACCGCCCGCAAAAACACGGCCTTGCTCGCCCTGGCCGATGGCCTGCTGGCCTGCCAGGATGAAATTCTGCGCGCCAACGCCGCCGATGTTGCCCAGGCCAGGGAGCGCAACGTGGAAGCCTACTTCGTTGACCGGCTCACCCTCAATCTCCCGCGCCTGCAGAACATGGCGCAGGACGTGCGCGCCGTCGCCGGCTTGCCCGACCCAATCGGCGAGCAGTTCGATCACGCCGCGCTGCCCAACGGTCTGCGGCTGCACAAGCGGCGCGTCCCGCTGGGCGTGCTGGGCGTGATCTACGAAGCGCGCCCCAACGTCACCAGCGACATCGCTGCGCTGGCGCTGAAGAGCGGCAACGCCGTCATCCTGCGCGGCGGCAGCGACAACCTGAACAGCAACAAGGCGCTGGTCACAGTCATCCACCAGGCACTGCGGCAGGCCGATTTGCCCGCCGACGCTGTGCAGCTAATCGAAGACACTGACCGCGCGCGCATCCTGGAGCTGCTCAAGCTGAGCGACTACGTGGACTTGATCATCCCGCGCGGCGGCGCGGCGCTGCACAAGCTGTGCCGGGATCACAGCACCATCCCGGTCATCACCGGCGGCATGGGCATCAACCACATCTACGTGGATGCGACAGCCGACCAGGACAAGGCCGCTGAGGTGGTCTTCAACGCCAAGGTCAGCAAGCCGACGGTTTGCAACGCGCTGTGCACGCTCCTGGTGCATGCCGACATCGCCGCGACGTTCCTGCCCAGGGTGGCCCGGCGACTGGCGGACAAAGACGTGGAGTTGCGCTGCGATGAGCGCGCGCTGGCGATCCTCTCGCCGGCTTATCCGCTGGCGCGCCTCGCCAACGACGCCACCGACTGGGACACCGAATGGCTAGCCCTGATCCTGGGCGTGAAAGTGGTGGATTCGCTGGACGAGGCGATCGCCTTCATCCAGGCGCACACCATGGAGCACAGCGACGGCATCTGCTCGCAAGACCCGCAGGCCATCGCGCGCTTTGTGAGCGAGGTGGATTCGTCGGCGGTGTTCGTGAACGCCAGCACGCGCTTCAACGATGGCGGCCAGTTTGGCCTGGGCGCAGAAGTAGCCATCAGCACGCAGCGCATCCATGCGCGCGGGCCGATGGGCCTGCGCGAGCTGACCAGCTACAAGTGGGTGTGCGAGGGCGACGGGCATGTGCGCTGGTGAGGGGTCGAACCCGGTTCACAGGCGCGTTCATCAACAAGGGCAACCCATCTCTTATCTTCTTCTATCCCGCCCCGGCTAAGTTTGGTCTGGCACTGTTTGCCCAGGAGGTGGGAAAGTGATTGCGCCTGGCAAGGCATTCTGGGCTCGCGTTGGTGGCGGCGTTGCGCTGTCGGCAGCGAGTGCCACCATGCTGACGCTGTCCTTCCCACCCTACGCTTTTTGGCCGCTCATCTGGTTCGGCTTCGTGCCCATGCTGGTTGCCCAGTTCCGCATTATGCCGCGGAAGCTTTCCAGCTTGGCTCCGGCCATCACCGTCGGCGGCTGGTTAGGCGGCTACCTCACCCCCATCTTCGCCGGCAGCGGCCTCTACATGACCTGGCTTCCGCTCATCATCGGAGCCATCACCTTCTTCACCGACATCGGCGTGCGCGCCTTCCATGAACGCACCGGCTACCGCTGGTTCGTTTGGTATGGGGCCCTCAACTGGGTGGGCTTCGAGATGATTCGCAGCTTCATCCCTCTCATGGGCACCTGGGCCTTCGTCGCTAACACGTTATACGGCCAGCCCTGGCTAATTCAGCCGGTGAGCATCTTCAGCATCTTCGGCCTTGGGCTGCTCATCATGTGCGTGAACTACGGGCTGGGACTGGGTGCGTTGTATCTCCTCGACCGAAGGTGGCGAGCGGACGTGGATGCTCCACGCCTATCCGCTCGCTCGGTGCGGGTCTGGATGCTCGGGGTGCTTGCCGCGCTGGGCAGCTGGATCGGCCTCAGCCTGATCCTCTTCCGTGCGCCGACAACCCCAACGATTCGCACAGCCGCGCTGCATTACGACGCCACCCCGCCCTGGGGCGGCGTGGATAAATTCACTGAACTCACTCGTCGAGCCGTTGAGGAGAATGCTCAGATCGTCGTCTGGCCAGAGATCGCCATCTGGGGTGACCCACAGGTGACGAACACCGCCGAGTTTCAAAAGCTGGCCATCGAGACGAATGCCTATCTGGTGCTGGGCTACCTGGTCGAGGCTGGCGCGGGGATGTGGCGCAACGAGACAACTGTAGTCTCCCCACAGGGTCAATTCCTGGGCGTCTATGGCAAAGACCATCCTGTCATCTTTGCCGGGGAGACCAGCCTGACGCGCGGAACCTAGCCGGTTTACGACACGCCGTTAGGCCGGATCGGCACGATCATCTGCTACGACCTTGACTTCACCGATACCGCCCGCAAGATCACTCAAAACGGCGCACAGTTGATCCTCGTTCCCTCGCACGACTGGCCTGAGATTGCGACCAAGCATTACACCCATCTGGTCTTCCGCGCGGTCGAGAACCGTGTTGCCATGGTCAAGGCGGACAGCAGTGGCAACGATTCGGCTGTTATTGACCCTTACGGGCGAATCATGGCCGCTGCCATCACGCCGGGCGGCGATCAGATCGGCCAGGTGGTCGTCGGCGATGTGCCTCTCGGCGCCGGCGATGCGCTGGCCGTCCGCCTGGGCGACTGGACCGGCTGGCTTGCTCTGGCTGGAATGATAGTCTTCGTGTTCTACGATCGCTTGACAGCGAACAGGACAAAAGCCAAAGCCCACTGTTCCAGCACAGACCCAGCACTCGAAAACTCACTCAAGGCGGATTGCCAAATTTCGTTGAATCTGGCGATCTTGCCAGGGCGAACCTGTAACCCGCGAGGCTCGCAGGAACTTCGCCAAAAGATCAACTCCATGCGGGATGGCGACGCTTCTTCCGGCGCGACCCGTCGTAGTCGCTCGTGGGTGTGGCAGGTCAATCGCTATCCTCCTTCTCTGCCGGTGCAACGATGATCAAGCTAATAAAGCATCCCGTGATCGGGTTTTACCTGCTGGCTTTTGCGATTTCGTGGCTCGGATGGCTCCCGGTAGTCGCAGGCTCGCGAGGCATTGTCCCATTCGACCACCCTGCCTTTCAACTCCTGCTCATCCTGCCGGCCATCGGTCCTGCGCTGGCAGCCATCATCGTGACCAGGACGCAGGAGGGTAAGACGGGCGTCAACCGTCTGCTTGGGCAGCTTGTGCGTTGGCGGGTGGAGGCGCGCTGGTGGGCCGTTGCCGTTGCCGCCCCGGTCTTGTTTTTTACCGTTGGGAAGGCGATCACCGATGTCCTGGGCCTATCAGCAGCCCCTTCGCCTGAGGGAAATATCGTTGCGCTTGCTCTGTCCGCGTTCATCATTTCGTTGCCGGCCAACCTCGGAGAGGAAGTCGGCTGGCGTGGATTTGCCCTGCCGCGGCTGCAGAAAAGCTGCAGCGCTCTCGTGGCTACGCTGATCGTTGGCGTATTGTGGGGGACATGGCACCTGCCGCTCTTCTTCTGGGTTGGCAACCCGATGTCCAGCTATCCGTTGATCGCCTGGTTCGCAGGCACGGTTGCCGTTTCCTTCGTTTACACCTGGCTTTACAACGGCAGTCGGGGTAGCCTGCTGGTAGTGACCCTCTTTCACGTCCTCGGCAACACTTTTGGCGTCATCATCAGCGGGGTGTCCATCATTGCATTGACCATCGTCTATTGCGCAGCAGCGGCATTCCTCATTATGCGTTTCGGCGCGCACAACCTGGCAGCACACGAAAGGGTTTTCGTCAGTTGAGGCAAGCATCCAGGATGCCGCGGGATGCCCGTGTTGGCGAGAATAAACCTCAGCGCGCAAGGGCATTCGCGTCGCCTGGCGGCCATCAGCATCCCAGCCGCGCGCGGGCCAGGGCGATGGCCTGGGGGTTGACATCTATGCCGATCCAGCGCCGGCCGAGCTGGCGCGCGGCGACCAGCGTCGTGCCGCTGCCGCAGAATGGATCCAGCACCAGATCGCCGGCGTTGCTAGCCAGCGTAATGATGCGCCTGAGCAATGCCAGCGGTTTCTGCGTAGGATAGCCCACGCGCTCCTTTGAAGTCGGCGGGATGGCCGGAATGTCCCACACATCGTCGAGCGGTTTGCCCCCCTTCAGATAGTAGCGCCGGCCATAGCTCATCATGTAGCGCCGTCCGTCGGCGTCCAGGTGACAATATTTGGCCAGCATCGCCGGCGTCGGGTCTTCGCGCAGCACGTTAAAGGTATAGCCACTGCCCTTGGCATACCAGAAGATCACATCGTGCTTGGTTAAAAGTCGCCGTCGGGCCTTGCTGGCGCCCAGGCCATAGCGCCAGATGATCTCATTGACGAACACCGGCCGGCTGCTCCCTCGACTCTCACAGCCTTCATTGCGTTGATCGCCCCTCGCCGCCGGCCCACCATCCCCGAAGAACACCTCGTCCAACAACAAGCGCACATGATGACCGGCGCGCCAATCGGAATGGAAGAACAGCGAGCCGCAGTCGTGCAAGACGCGATACATCTGCTGGATGCGCGGGCGCAGATAGGCAATGTAGTCTTCCGGCCGGCCAAACGCATCGTCGAAGCCGGCTGCCGCTGTCCCCCTGCGCGTGTTGGTGTTGAATGGGGGATCGAGATAGATCAGGTGAACGCAACGGTCGGGTAATCCGCGCAGCACGTCGAGGCAATCGCCGGCGTAGAGGTAGGCATCCATGACAGCGTATGGATTTTCTCATCACTCCGCCGGCTTGGGGCCGGCTTGCTCGATGGCCCGCGTGCCAATCAGCCACCACACCACGCACACCGCAGACAGCATCACCGCGGTCAGGACACCCCACTGCGGCGAGAAGCGCACCGCCACGGCAGCCACGATCAGGTTCGACAGCGACGACACCAACGCCCAGCCGACGTTATCCAGCGCCAACACCCGGCCGCGCACATAGTCGGGCGTGCTGGCTTGAACGATGAGCCCGCTGAGCGTCATGGCCCAGGCGTTGCCCCAGTGAGCGATGCCCGCGCAGATCATGCCGGCGAGCGGCGATCGCGTGAAGGCGAATAGAAAGTAGCCCACGATGACCAGCCCCATGCCGGTTACGATGAAACGACGCAGCCGGGGTGTGTCGTTCAAAGAAGCTGCGCCACTCACCAGCAACGGCGAGAGGAAGGCGCCGATGCCCCGGCCGGCGAACAACAGCGCCGTGCCCAGGTCTCCTGCGCCATAGATGGCAATCGAATATGTGCT
Source organism: Anaerolineae bacterium (assembly GCA_023511655.1). Classification (GTDB taxonomy): domain Bacteria; phylum Chloroflexota; class Anaerolineae; order J036; family Brachytrichaceae; genus JAAFGM01. The sequence goes on along the minus strand of JAIMBB010000027.1, from coordinate 23,470 downwards.
GAACAGGCCGAAGCCGCCCAGCGCCCAGGCGACGGCCGGTTTGGCCAACAAATAGCCGCGCACGTAGCGATCCGCCTTCAGGTAACGCAGCCCCTCGGTCAGCACGCGCAGGGTGCTGGCCCCACCCAATGCCTGGGGAGCGCGCTGCGCGTTGAAGTTCGCACGCGTGCGCCAGATCAGCAGCGCGGAAATCGCAAAAGAAAGCGCGTTGGCCACAAAAGCTGCATCGCGCCCGAAAAGTGTGGTGATAGCCCCGCCCAAGAAGGCGCCGACGAACAACATGGTCGCGAAGGTGGTCTGGGCCAGCATGGCGGCCACCGGCAGCTCGGCGCGCGAAACGATGTTGGGCAGCGCCGCCGATGCCGCCGGCATGTAGAACGCCGTGCCGATGGCGATGGCGACCGTGCCTGCGTAGGCTATCCAGGCCGTCTCCGACGTGCGGATGAGCAAAAAGCTCAGCGCGATGGCCCCGCGCGCCAGGCTGGAGATCAGCATGATCGCTTTGCGGTCGTAGCGGTCGGCCACCACACCGGTGATGAACAATCCGGCGATGGCCACCGGCACGATTTGCGCCACGCCGATCAAATTGCCGGCCGCCGGGTTGCCGGTCAGCTCCACCAACAAGCCGAGCAACGCCACGGTGTTGAACCAATCGCCGAGTTGCGAAATGACCTGCGCCAGCCACAGGTTGCGTGCGTCCGGATTGCGCCGCAGCAATACGGTGTAGCCGCGCAAGCCGGAAGGAATGGAATCGTCGGCATGGTGCCGGGCAACAGAGGATGTGGTCGTCACGATGGATGGTGCAGCAGAGCCAATGTTAACAAAAGATGAAGTTTTGGAGATCATCCGCCACAGCGTGGTGGGGCATTATCATTCAGCACATGTCATCGCAGCTCACCGAACAGTCTTTCGGCGTAATTCCCTTTTATCGCAAAGGCGAGCGCATCTACTTCCTGTTGATTCAACACAACAGCGGTCATTGGGCCTTCCCCAAAGGTCGGCCAGAAGCCGGGGAGACCGAAATGGAAACTGCGCAGCGCGAGCTTCGCGAGGAAACCGGCATCCGCGCCGTTACGCTGCGCGCCGAACCGGTGCTTGAAGAACGCTACACGAAGACGGCTTGGGGAGATCCCCGACAGCCGGTCTCCAAGACAGTGCGATATTTTCTGGGCGAAGTCCATGACCCGCACGTGCAACTGCAGGCGGCCGAGATACAAGACTATCGCTGGGCAACCTACGACGAGGCGCAAGCCATCATCACCTACGATGCCAGCCGGCACCTGCTCGAACAGGCGGCGCAGGCGCTGGGCCTGCAGACATAGCAGCACGCAGAGCTTAGTCGAACAGCCGCACAGCAATTTCGGCGCCCGCCGTCAGCCGGTCCGTGCCGATCGGCGCACAGGCGATGCCGTCGGCGCGCACCAGGCCAAAGATCAGGTTGGACTTGGTGGCGATCGGACGCGCCGGCGGAAGCGACGGCAAGTCAGGGGACGAAGATTGGCTGCCGCGCAACCTCCAATCCCCCGCCTCCAACCTTACCGGGAACCAGTGCTCCAGGTCCTTCGGAGACTTCACATCTTCGGCCAGCACCGCTCGGACGAAATTGGGCTGCGGCGGGTTGAGCGCGCCCTGAATGCGCCACAACGTCGGCGCGAGGAACAGCGTGCCGGTCACCAGCGCGCTGATGGGGTTGCCGGGCAGCCCGAACACCGGCTTGCCGTTGCACACGGCGAACAGCGTCGGTTTGCCGGGGCGGAAAAGGATGCCATGCACGAGGATGCCAGGATGCCCCATCGCATTCACCACGTCCGGCACGAAATCGCGCTCGCCCACCGAGCTGCCGGCCATGAACACGACCGCATCGGCTTCGCGCATCGCGCGCGCTGCCGCTTCCTCGAATGCCAGGCGAACGTCGGGCAGGACGCCGAAGTCCAGCGGCACGCCGCCGTTGCGGGCAACTAGCGCGGCCAACATGGGTTGATTCGTGTTGCGCACCTGGCCGGGTTTGGTCTCCGCTTCGGCCGGCACCAGCTCGTCGCCGCTGGCGATCAACGCCACGCGCGGTTGGCGCACCACCTCGATGCGGGTGATGCCGAGCGAGAGCAGCCCGGCGATCTCTTGCTCGCGCAGGCGCGTGCCGGCACGCACAACCACCTCGCCCGCCTGCACGTCCTCGCCTTGCTGGATGGCGTTCTCACCGGGAGCAAGCTTCTTGCCGATTTGGATCTTCCACTGGCGGACGACCACAGAGGGCAACATCCCATCTGAAGGTACGGCTTGACGCCGGTCGTCCATCGTCAGTGGGATGGTGTCTTCCAGCATGACGACGGCATCGGCGCCTTCGGGCAAGTTGCCGCCGGTATGCACAAGCGCGGCTTCGCCATGCTTGATGGCGAACGTCGCCACTTCGCCCATGCGCACCTCGCCGACCACGCGTAGCACGCCGGGCGTGGAGTCAGCGCGCACAGCATAGCCATCCACGGTGCTGCGGCGGAACTCGGGCATCGGCACAGGCGAGACCACATCACGCGCCAGCACGCGGTTGCGCGCGTGGGCCGTCGCAATCACCTCACCAGGGAGCGCCTCGCCTGCCTGGAGTGCGGCGTTCAACCTGGCCATCGCCTCGGTCGGGGTAAGCAAGTCGAGCTTGCGCATTGCTCCGATTCTACTGATCTGCCGACTGATGCCTGCCACTGCAGCGCATCGTTCAGCGCCTGGCGCGCGCCAGGCTGACGATGTCGCCCAGCACGCCGCTGGCGGTCACTTCCTGTCCGGCGCCACGGCCGCTCACGGCCAGCGGATTATCATCGAAGCAGCGGGTGTGGAAGACGACGATGCTGTCGCTGCCGCGGATGCTCCCCAGCTTGCTGTCTGGATCCGCGCCTATCAACCCTACGCGTAATTGACCGTTTTCGATCTCGGCGGCGTAGCGCAATCTGCGGCCGCCGGCGGTCAGCTCGGCAGCGCGCTGGCGCATGGCCTCGTCCAGCGAATCTGCAGCGCGCAGAAAATCGTCCACGCTCAGCGCATCCATCTCGACCGGGTAAAGTGACTCGACGCTGACATCGCTCATGTTCAAGCGGTAGCCCAACATGCGGGCCAGGATGAGCGCCTTGCGGGCTGCATCCAACCCGCCCAAGTCTTGGCGCGGGTCGGGTTCGGTGTAGCCCCTGGTTTTTGCCTCGCGCACAGCCGCGCCGAACAGCCGGCCCGCTTCGAGTTGCGAGGCCAAAAAGCTCAGCGTGCCGCTGAGCGCACCTTCGATGCGTATCACATCGTCGCCGCTATCGAGCAGCGTGTTCAGGGTCGAGATGACTGGCAGCGCTGCGCCGCAGGTCGTCTCCCATCGCGACTGTTCGTCAGCCAGGGCGTCCCACCAGGCCAGTTCGCCGGCCAGGGGTAACTTGTTGGCCAACACCACGCCCATGCCGCGCGCCTTGGCTGCCAGCAAGATCGGCACGGTAGCATCGGTGGCCGTGGTATCAACCACAATCGTGTGGGCAGGCAAGGCATCGGGCAAGACGGACAGGGTGCCGGCACCCAGACGTTCGCCGCGGCTTTTACGCGCGATCAAGTCGAGCAGCTCCTGGTCGGTCAATCCCGCGGGTTCGACGACCGCCGATGCGCTATCGGCAACGCCGACGATAGCAAGGCGAAGCTTGTTGCGTTGGGCATGCCGATCACGCGCAGCGACAATTTGCCGGGCGAGCGCCCGGCCTACGCCCCCGAAACCGAGCAAGAAGATGGGTTGGATGAACAGGTCGGTCATGGCTTAACGACGCGAGTATAATTGCACATGTCAATATCAAGAAGAGAGCAATGTCCGACCCCGATCGTAATCGTCGCATCCCCCACGCATGAACATGCAATCGCATCGCGAGGCGATGCGCTCGCGACGCCCCCTTTTCGTTCGATTGGATCACTCCCCTTCTGAATCTTTGTCGGCGCATTCGACCATGCCCGGATGCAAGCTGCATGCGCCGCATCCATAGCTGCATTCCTATATGTCATCTAAACCTTTGAAATGGGTTCCCATCGGCGGACTCGGTGAAGTCGGCAAGAACATGATGATGTTCGAGTACGACGAAGAGATCCTGCTGATAGACGCTGGCATCATGTTCCCCGAGTCTGACATGCACGGCATAGACGCCGTAATCCCAGACTATGGTTTCTTGAAGAACAAGCGAGACCGTGTACGAGCCATCATCATCACGCATGGGCACGAAGACCACACCGGTGCAATTACGCACGTGGTGCGCGATTTCCCCAACGCGCCGATCTACGCCACGCCGCTTACGCGCGGCTTGTTGGAAGTGAAACTGAAAGACGCCAGGGTGCTGGATCGGTCGAAGATTCACACCATTGCCACCGATGGGGAAATCGAAGTCGGGCCATTCCGGGTCGAGTTCTTTCGCATGTGCCACAGCATTCCCGACAACGTCGGGCTGGGCATCACCACGCCGGCAGGGCTGATCGTGCATAGCGGCGATTTCAAGTTCGATCACACGCCGGTGGACGGCAAGCCGTCGAATTTCGCCAAGCTGGCTGAATTCGCCGGTCGGGGGGTGTTGGCGTTGTTCGCCGACAGCACCAACGCCGAGATTGCCGGCACCACGCCCAGCGAACGCGCGATCGAGCCGACGTTCGAGCACATCTTCCGCGACGCGGAGGGCCGGGTGATCGTGGCCACATTTGCCTCGCTCGTCTCGCGCGTGCAGCAGGTGGTGAACGTATGCGACGTGTATGGCCGCAAGCTGGCCCTGGCCGGCACAAGCATGGTGGAGAACGTCAAGATGGCCCAGAAGATGGGATACCTGGACATTCCCGACGGCATGCTGGTGCGCCTGGAAGAGGCCAACAAGATGAAGCCGGACAGCGTGGCGATCATGGCCACCGGCACGCAAGGCGAGCCGAGCGCGGTGCTGGGGCGCATGGCAGTGGGCAAGCACCCCGTCATCAGCGTGATGCCGGGCGATACCATCGTCATGTCGGCACATCCCATCCCTGGCAACGAGGAGTACATCCACCGCATCATCAATCGCTTGTTCCAGAGAGGCGCCGAGGTGCTCTACGATCCGGTGGCCAAGGTGCACGTCTCCGGCCATGCCAGCCAGGAAGAGCAAAAACTGTTGATGAGCCTGATCCGCCCCAAATACTTCATCCCCATCCACGGCGAGCTGCGCATGTTGAAGGCACACGCCCGTCTGGCTCATGAGCTGGGCATCCCGCGCGACCGCACCTTCGTCGTCGAGAACGGCACGCCGGTGGAATTCGTGGATGGCCAGGCGCGGCAGTTGGACCGCATCCCCGGCGGCTACGTGTTCGTGGATGGCAGCGGCGTGGGTGACATCGGCAAAGCGGTGATTCGCGACCGAGAGGTGCTGGCGCGCGACGGCTTCGTCACGGTGGTCATCCGCCGAGATCGGGATGGACGGCTGGCCGAGAAGCCAGAGATCATCACGCGCGGCTTCGTCTACATGAAAGATTCCGAGCCGCTGCTGCAGGCTATGTCGCAGGCCGTCGCCGACGCGCTGAAGGATATAACCGATAAAACAGACGAAAGCGCCATCCGCGAACGCGCCACCGAAGCGCTAAGCAAGATGATCTACAACGAGACCAAGCGACGGCCAATGATCGTCGCCATCGTGGCGTGAGAACTGAGAAACGGGGGTCAATTCTCAATTCTCAATTCTCAATTCTCAATTCTCAATTTCATTCACGATTCTCGGCGCGGATGCCTTGGGGGAAGAGCACCACACCGATCCCGCTGCGAATGACCAAATAGCGCGGCTGGGATGGGTTCGGCTCGATCTTGCGGCGCACCCTATAGATCAACTCGTGCAAGCTGTCTTTGTCGCGCGGGCTGCCCCACACGGCGTTGATCACGGTCTCGTATTCGCATACATCGCCGGCGTGCTGCATCAGATATTTGAGCAGGCGATACTCCGTGCGTGAGAGAAAGACAGGCAACCGTTCGCCATCTCGCCACACCGCTGCGCTTGGACTGATCCACAAACCGAGCTGCGTGGCCGGCGATTCCGCCTGTTGCGCCGGCGGCGTCGTGCGGGGAACGGAATTGGCAGGGTCTTCCGACTGCGCAGTATCGCTGAGGTAGCGAAACACCACGTCGAAGGAGTCGCCGATCCGGATGCGGTCACCGCTCGCCAACTTCACCCGTGCTTTGTGCAGCTTGCGGCCGTTCACGATCGTGCCGTTGCGACTCCGATCCTCGAGGAACCACGCTCCGTCCTCGAACGTCAAGCAGGCATGTTCACGCGAGGCGTGCACATCATCAGGCGGGAGCTGGATATCGTTCGGGTCGAGCACGCCACGCCCGATGCGCACGACCAGGGCGCGCAGACCGTAGCGCTCGCCAGGCCGCGTATTCGACTGCAATAGAGCCATTTGTAGGGGAGGGATTTGATTGGACGATGCGCTCATGGGGCGTATTCTACGTACTTTCTAAGTTGGCCGGGTGCGCGATCGAAATGACCGGCCGGCATCCTCCCGGCACGGCTATGCTATAACCATCCCATGCCGCAAGCCGACATCCTCCTCACCGGCGGCATCGTCATCACTATGGACGATGCCTTTCGTCAATATCCTCACGGCGCGGTCGCCATTCGCGGCGATTCGATCCTTGCCGTCGGCGCTGCCGACGACGTGGCCGGCGATTACACAGCAGCCGAAGTGATTGACTGCACCGGCTGTTGCATCATGCCCGGCCTGATCAATTGCCACACGCACCTGCCCATGACGTTGCTGCGCGGCCTGGCCGACGACCTGCGGCTGGACGTGTGGCTATACGGTTACATGTTGCCGGTGGAGCGCAAGTTCGTCTCACCGGAGTTCGTATCGCTCGGCACGCAACTAGCCTGCGCCGAGCTGATCCGCAGCGGCGTGACCTGCGTGAACGACATGTATTACTTCGAGGACGCCATTGCCCAGGCCATCGCAGCCGCCGGCCTGCGCGCGCTGTGCTCGCAAACCATCATGCAGTTTCCCACGCCCGACGCGTCGAGCGCCGACGAAAGCCTGGAGTTCACCGAAAAGTTCATCCAGACCTGGAAGGATCATGCCCTGATCGTGCCGGTGATCGCACCCCACGCGCCCTATACATGCAGCGGTCCGCTCATGCGCGCCTGCGCCGAGATCGCCATCAAATACGACGTGCCGCTGCACATCCACATCAGCGAGACCTTTCAGGAGGTGGAAGACAGCCGGCGCGAACATGGCATGCCCGTGGTGAACTGGATCAAGAAGAATGGCGTGCTGGAAGCCAAAGTGATCGCGGCTCACTGCGTGGCGATAGACGCCGGGGAGATGCGCACGCTGCGCAACGCCGGCGCTACTGTGTCGCACAATCCCTCGGCTAACCTCAAGCTGGCCAGCGGCATCGCCAACGTCCCGCAGATGTTGCGCACCGGCCTGAACGTCGGCATCGGCACCGACGGCCCGGCCAGCAACAACGACCTCGACCACTTCGAGGAGATGCGCCTGGCGGCGTTGCTGGCCAAGGGCAGCACCCGCGACCCGGTGGCCGTGCCGGCGCGCACAGCCATGATGATGGCCACGCTGATGGGCGCCCGCGCTTTGCACATCGGTCACCTCACGGGTTCACTCGAAGTGGGCAAGCGCGCGGATGTGATCGTGGTGGAGTTGGATCGCCTGCACAGCACGCCGCAATACTCCAGCATCGCCGCCGGCAGCGATGCCATCTACACGCAGATCGTCTATTCCACCAAGGCGAGCGACGTGCGCGATGTGTTCGTGAATGGCAAGCCGCTGATGCGCGAGCGCACCTTGCTCTCCCTTGATGAGGGGGCAATCAAAGCACAGGCGAACCGGTTGGCGCAGCAGATCCACACCTTCCTCATCGCGCGCGAGGGCGACGTGCTGCGCAAGCTGGCGGCCATCGGCGGTGTGCAGCAGGAGGAGTCGTTCGAGGTGCAGGTGAAGGCGAAGATCAGCGATCCCCAGCCGATCATAGACACGATCAACAGCAGCGAGATCAACGTCGTGCGGCACGTGCACTACCGACAATACGACACCTACTTTTACTTCGAAAACGAGCCATCGCGGCTGCGCTATCGCGAAGACGAGCGCGTGGACGAGAAAGGCAACGTCGTCGGCAGCCGCTATCGCCTGACGCTGGTGAGCGGCCAGAGCGAACGCGAGTATCCGCATTCCATCTTGCTCAGCCGCGTGCGCTTCATGTCCCCGGCCGATCGCAGCCTGCGCTTCTACCGCGAATACTTCCGGCCCGCCCGTGAGGTGCAGGTGGAGAAAGACCGCTTGCGCTGGGAGGTGTTCTACGACGACGAAGAACTTTTCATCAACATTGACCGCATGGTGAAACCGGCGCACGACGGCTACTTCCTGGAAATCAAGAGCCGCACCTGGAGCAAGCGCGACGCCGAACGCAAAGCTGCGGTGATCGGCAAGTTGCTGGCCCGCTTCGGCGTGAGCGACGACGCCGTGATGCGCCAGGAATACGTGCAGATTGCGGAGGAATAGCGCAGCAGCCGATAGCCTATCCAAACAGCAGGGATCATGCTGCGGTTAAGCTGCGGCGGAACGCGGGTAAATCGGATAGGCGCTAAAGTTCCAGCGCCATGCTGATCGTTCGATCGTCGGCGTTTGCCATCGGGCGGTAGCGCGCGATCTCCCGGAAGCCGAGCGAGTGATACAGTGCGCGGGCTTCGATCATCGCCTCCAACGTCTCCAGGCGCAGCGATTGATAGCCTACGCGGCGTGCCTCGCCGATCAGCGTCGTCATCAGCATGCGCCCCGTGCCTCGTCGGCGCGCCGCCGGCCGCACATATAGCCGCTTTACTTCGCCGATGTGCGCATCCAATGGCCGCAGCCCAACCACGCCGGCCACCAGCGTGCTCGTCAGGCCGAGCAACAAACACCCGCCTGGGGATGCGTATTCGCCAGGGAGCTGAACCAGCTCCGCATCGAACGCATCGAATCAGGTGCAGGCCCCAGCCTGGCCGGCCAGGGCGACCACTGCCTCGCGGTACTCCCTGAACAACAGGCGCACCTGGTCGAAGTGAAAGGCATTTCTGGCATGGATAATGTGTAGCATCTTAAGGAGGCACGATGACCAGGCTAAGTGACGAGCAGATCAAGGCAAGATTGATGGCGTTGGAGAGCTGGCGCTTGAACGACGCCGGCGAGATCGTCAAAACCTATACCTTCGCCGGCTTTCCGCAGGCGCTGATGTTCACCACAGCGGTGGGCGTGCTGGCCGAAGCGGCGCAACACCACCCCGACATCACGATCAACTGGAACAAGGTGACGCTGGCGCTGACAACGCACGATGCCGGCGGCCTGACGGACAAGGACTTCGACCTGGCCAAACGGATTGACACGGCGCTGCCGCACTGATGGGCCCATGGGTTAGCGGCGTCAGTATGATTTGCCGATCAGCGCCCGCTCGCGCACTTTCTTGCCGCTCACCACGCACGTCCATTCGCCCTCCGGCTGATCGAGCGGGAAGTTCAGGCTCTTGGCCGTCAGCGCTTCGCGGATGCGCTCGTCGTTGGCCGGATCGTCGTCCAACGGCGCGAGCGCCCAGCCGTCCTGCACCGCTTCCTTCACTTCGTCCCACGTGAAACATTCGCGGATGTTGCTGTTTTGGAAGTCCTCGGCCTGCTTGAGCAACGAGGCGTGAATCTCCGGCAGCAGGGCGTGGATGCGTTCGGCCAGGCCCTCCTGCGGCACGAAGGACTTGCCGGCTTTGCCGGGAAGGTCGCGCCGGGCCAGCGCCACGCTGCGGTTGGCCACGTCCTTCGGGCCGATCTCCACGCGCACCGGCACGCCGCGCATCTCCCAGTCGTTGAACTTAAACCCCGGCGTCTCGTCGCGGTCATCCAGCTTCACCCGCAGGCCGGAATCCTTGAGCGACCGGCAGATTTGCTCGGCGACCTCGAAGACCTGCGAGCGCTCCGCGTCGTTCTTGAAGATCGGCACAACCACCACCTGGATCGGCGCGATCTTCGGCGGCAGGCGCAGGCCCTGGTCATCGCCGTGCACCATGATCACCGCGCCCAGCAAACGCCAGCTCAACCCCCACGACGTCGTCCAGCAATACTTCTCGGTGTTGTCGCGGTCGAGGTATTTGATCTCGAAGGCGCGGGCAAAGTTCTGACCCAGGTCGTGGCTGGTGCAGCTTTGCAGCGAGCGCTTGTCGCCCATCATGCTCTCGATCGAGAAAGTATTGATAGCGCCGGCGAAGCGCTCGTTGATGCTCTTGCGCCCACGGAAGCCCGGCAGCGCGCAATCTTCGCGCATGTGATCGTAGTACACATTCAGCATGCGCAGCACCTCTTCGAGCGATTCTTCGTGCGTGGCATGCGCGGTGTGTCCTTCTTGCCAGTAGAACTCCATCGTGCGCAGGAACGGTTTGGTGCGCTTCTCCCAACGCACCACGCTGTTCCAGCAGTTGATCAACACCGGCAGATCGCGGTAGCTCTTGATCCACTGCGAGTATGAGTAGCCGATGATCGTCTCGCTGGTCGGGCGCACGACGAGCGGCTCTTCCAGCGCTTCGCCGCCGCCATGCGTGACCACGGCCAGCTCAGGCGCAAAGCCCTCGACATGGTGGGCTTCCTTTTGCAGGAAACTCATCGGGATAAACAGCGGAAAGGCAGCGTTGACGTGGCCGGTATCCTTGAAGCGCTTATCCAAGTAATCGCGCATGTTTTCATACAGCGTCCAGCCGTAGGGTTTGACGACGATGCATCCGCGCACCGGCGCGTAGTCGGCCATGTCCGCCTCGCGGATCACATCGAGATACCACTCCGAAAAGTCCTGTGAGCGTGGGGTGATCTTTGCCATTGTCGAGAGTCGAAAGCTGGGTCAGGGTGAAATTAGCGCGCGCCCAGGGTCATCGAATTTACAAACGGGCTGCCGCGCGAACAGCAGGAAGGCGCCCACCGACCTCACCCGGCGGGCGGAATAGGCGTCCAGCGCAGAAATGAGCTGACCATATGCGCGCAGCGTGATTATACCGGCCAGACGGGTGCGTTCACGAATAGGGGCAAGAACCTCCCGCAGGTTGCTCGCCCAAGTCGTGACAGCCAGCAAAAATCCGCAGGAGGTTGTCACTACCCCCGGCCGTGAACGCACCCTTAACAGCTGCTGATAGACTTGCATCCGACGGTGCGAGTCGCCGATCCACCTTGAAGCAAAGGCTGTGCCGAGCGACGACTGCCATGGATTGTTCAAAGCGAATTTCCCCGCGCCGCCCACGTTCGCGGCACCTCATCAGAGCCGTGCTCACGGTCTTCATCCTTGCCGGCGGGCTGGCCGGCTGCAGCGTTCCCCAATCGCCCCAACCAACGCTGCCGACCGAGGACTTTTCAGCACTCTCGCCGATCCTCACGACTGACCGACCCTATGCCATACCGGACGCGCCGATTACGCTGGAGAACGCCGACAGGCTGGTGCTGGTCGGCACCCTGGCCAGCCGTGGCGCACCGCGCGCGCTGGCCAGCTCGCCGGATGGCCGCTTGCTGGCCGTGGGCACCGCGCGCGGCGTCTACCTGCACGACGCACAGACGCTAGACCAACGGCGCTTTCTGGAAGCGCCATCCGCGCAGTTTGTAAGCGTCTCGCCAGATGGCCGGCTGCTGGCTGCCTACAGCGCCGACCCTCACAAGGTGCGCGTCTGGCGGCTGGATGACGGCGCGCCGGTCGGCAGCCTGGACATTCGGCCCCCCGCCCCACCACCATCTATCCGGCAGGCATCGCTTTTGGTCCGGATAGGGAGCAGGTGTATGCAGCGTACTCCGACTTCAGCAGGCGAATCACCATCCTGACCTGGCGACCCGGCGACGAGCCAGAGGGCCGCGAAGCCTTCGGTCTGGACGCGGGGTTTGGCTGGGCGGCGAACCTGAACAGGCTGATCATCGCGCCGGCATACGACCTGGTCGTCATTGCGCTGTTTGGGAGGGTGGAGGTGCATCGGCTGAGCCAGCGGCAGCGCCTGTTCACGATCGAGGCGTCGCCGGAGGAGGTGAGGTCGGCTGCGCTGTCGGCGGACGGCCAGCAACTCGTCGTGGGTCTCACAGGCAGGCAGGTTCAACTCTGGGGAGTCTCCGAGGGCAGGCTACTGCGCGAATTTGTCATCCCGGAGGGTCAAATCTTCGCCTCACAATTCGCGTTCTCGCCGGATGGTCAACGGTTGATGGTAGCGCTGGACAACAACGTCTACATCTGGTCTCTGGACCGCGCCGAGGCAACGCCATCCATCGTAAGGCTGGAGCCAGGCGTGGAGATCTCGGACGCGCAATTCTCTTCCGACCCGTCCATAGTCCATGTGCTTCTGAAAGATGAGTTGCGCAACGTGCGGACCGCTGATGGGACGACGGCACGGGGCATTGGTGAATACCTGCGCCGTCCGCATGGCATCGCTTTCTCCGCCGATGGGCAATGGCTGGCCGGCGCCTTTGGTTACAGGATCGGACTGTGGCGGGTGCGAGACGGCGCGTTGTTGCGGACAGCAGCATCCTTCGCATCGGAGATGCCAGGCTCCAGGTTTGGCAGCGTTGCGCTGTCGGGCCCTGCCTCCGTCGCAGAGGCGGTCTTTTCACCAGATTTGCAAACCGTGGTCTTCTCCATCCTGGGTGACCTCACCACGGGCGATGACCGTGGGCGAGGCGGCCTGGTGCAACTGCGCAGCGCAAATAGCACGCTGCGCCAGACGCTGCAAGGCTATGTCAGCGGATACGCCAGGCTGGCGATCTCACCAGATGGCCGCTTCCTGGCCGGCGGGGACGATAAGGGCGTTGTGCTGCTGTGGCGGCTCTCCGATGGGCTGAACCTGCGGGTGCTGCGCGGCCACCGCGAACCCATCGTAGGTCTGGCATTCTCACCAGATGGCCGATTGCTGGTAACTGCCGGCTCAGAGGAATCGGTCAAGGTCTGGGAGGTGGCCAGCGGGCGCAAACGCCAGGTGGTGTTACACGATCCTGACAATTCGCGCGTGGCGTCCATCGCGCTCTCCCCAACGGGTCGCCGACTGGCTATCTTGACGAAAGCATCTCGCACAGCAGGCAAGGTGGCGTTCTGGGAAGCTGACGAAGCCGGGGCATTCAGCTTCGCGCAGGCGCTAGAAATTAAGGGCATGGACGTTACCTTTCCGCTCATTGGTCGGCCACACGTGCCGATGGTGTTCTCGCCGGACGGCCGGCTGCTGGCCATCGCAAATGATGAATACACCTATCTAGTGGACGCTGACCAGGCATCCTTGAAGCCGGTGATCAAAACAGACAGCGACGTAGAAGCGCTGGCGTTCTCGCCCGACGGCCGGCTGCTGGCTCTGGCCACGGAGACGGGCAGCGTGCTGTTGCACGGTGTGCCGTAGCAGGAGCAACCCCGGAGCCTCCCGCACATTTAGAGCCTGCGGGAGGCCGGATGATGTCCCCACCAGGTGATTATCTGGGGTGCTGCGTTGTCCGGGATCTGTGCGAACACCTGCTCCAAAGGCCGGCCGTTGGCCAGGCACAGCACCGCGGCAATCGCCAGCCCGTGCGAGACGACGATGACGTTGGCGTGAGGGTGCGCCTGAGCGATGTCATCCAGCGCCTGACCAATGCGCGCAGCCAGCTCGAACACCGTCTCGCCCTGGGGTGGGCGCGAGTGCACCGGGTCGCGCCGGCGCTCGTCCAGCTCGGCCACGTAGCGCAGCGCTACTTCGTCCCCCAGCATGCCCTCCCAGACGCCCAGGTTCACTTCGCGCAGGCGAGCATCCAGTTGGATCGGCAAGCCCAGACGCTGAGCGATGACCTCCGCCGTCTGGCGCGCGCGCAGCAGGTCGCTGCTGTAGAGCGCGGCAAAGGTGATCCCATCATGCGCAACCTGCTCGACGAGCTGCCCGGCCAGGGCGTGCGCCTGGGCCAGGCCGACTGCGTTGAGGGGCGGCGCGTCGGGCGTCTGGCCCTGCCATCGCCCCTGGACGTTCCAATCAGTCTGGCCGTGGCGGATGAGCCAGATGTGCGTCATACGTCGCCGGCAGGCGCTTGCGCCGAGTCAGCGGGTTGACCGGCCCGGCTGGCCAGATACTCCGGTATCTCGATCATCGGCGGGCGTTCCAGTTCGGCGATCTCCTCCAGCTCCAGGTAATAGCCGCCGGCCTCGTAGCGGATCAGCTTCATGGTCTTGTTCACGTCCGCGATGAAGGCCCGCTCGTAGTGCCGCTCCAGCTTGCGCATCACCGTCTGGATGATGGCGAACGACATCTTGCTCAGCGCTTCCAGCGTCTGGTTGTGGTGGATGCGCTCCAGCAAGTCCACCTGCGCAATGGCCGACAGGCCAAACAACTCGTAGATATCAATCAACAGGCTGGTCTCCACGCCGTAGCCAGAGGAGAACGCGCAGCGCTCCAGGGCAGCGCGCCGCCCGCCGTATTCGCCGGAGAGGGGCTGGATCACGCCGGATAGCTCCGGGTAGAACAGGTTGATGAGCGGCCGCGCGGTGAGTTCCGTCACCCGCCCCCCGCCGCCGGCCTGCAATTTATCCCCTACCTTCAACGGCCGGCGATAGAAGCCCTTGACGAATTGGACCTCCGGGTTGATCAGCATCGGCCCGATGATGCCGTAGACGAAGCGCGGATGGATGTTGACGATGTCGGTGTCAATCCAGACGATGATGTCGCCGCGCGTGACGAACAGGCTCTTCCAGAGAGCTTCGCCCTTGCCACTGCGCGCGCCGTGCGCAGGCAACAAGTCCTGGTGGATGTAGACGGGGACACCCTCCCTGCGCGCGATCTGGCGCGTGCGGTCGGTGGAGTTGGAGTCAATCAGCACGATCTCATCCAGCAACGGCGCCTTATCCATCAAAGCACGCTTGACGGTGCGGATCACTTTGCCGACCGTAGCTTCTTCGTTCAGGGCCGGCAGCGCCAGGCTGATGGTGACGCCTTGCTGCTGCTTCAGCTCGACGAGATGATGAAGATCGGCAAACTCGTCGGCCTGGAAGGTGTTCTGGGCAAACCACTTGTCCACCAACAACGAGATCGCGCCGGCGCCCACGCGCTCATCAGCAAACGAAGTCGGGACTGGGCGACGCGTCTTGACCACCATGACGGCCGGTTTCACGGTCGCCATCACCCGTTCGGCGACCGGCCCGAGCGCGGCACCGGCCTGTGCAGCTCGCGCCGATGCGCCGAGGATGACCAGGTCGGCCCCGGTCTTACGCACGCGATCAAGGATGGTCCTGGCCGTGTCGTCGGTCACGACCGAGTGCAGCTTGACCTCCGGCATGCGCTGCAACACGCGCTCGATGGCCTTGAACGGCGCGTTCGAATTGGCGTCGCCCCTGAGCTGAATGTGGAGGGCGTTGAGTTCCTTCGGCGAGAGGTTGAGGCCGATGCGCAGTGCCAACTCGGCCGACGGGCCACCGCGCACCGGCACCAACACGCGCTCAGCCGCCTGAAACGGCCCACGCACCAGGCCCACGTCGCATGGCGGGTGGCTCAGCACTTCATCGGCAGGAATTCCCAGCGAGGTGAGTTGATCGCGGTAATCGAGCAACAACAGGTCGGGGGCCTCGTCTTGAATGACCTGCTGCAGATCTCTCCATGGATCCGCCGTCACCAGCACCTGGCTGCGCGCGCGAACTTGTTCGCCGCGGCCGAGCGTGCGCAGCAACCGGCGCAGCTCCTGCGCTTTGCTCGCGCCGGCACTGAGCGATCCATCGTCCGGCAGGAGCACCACGCCCACCAGCACCACTTCCGGCGCAAGCGAACGGGCGATCGTCAAGGCCGAGTCGTCGCTGCGCCCGTGCACCACCGGCACGAGAATTCGTCGCAGCGAGGCAAATAAGGTCTTCTTGTTCATCGCACATGTGCCACCCTTTCCAGCAATGGGCTGATGTATCGAGTGCAGACCTGTTCCCAGCTATAGTGATTGCGGACGCGCACGGCATTACGAAAGGTTGCATCGCTCAACAAGCGCTCGGCAACCATCTCGGCCAGGCAGCGCGGATCCTCGTCCGGCGAGAAGAAACATGCGTTATCCTCGCCCAGCGCGCGCAGGGGTGCGATGTCGCTGCAAAAGATGGGGATGTGGCTCATCGCCGCTTCCAACATCGGCAGCCCAAATCCTTCTTCCCGGCTGGGGAAGAACAGGGCATCGGCCAGCCGATAGAAATCGGCAATGACTTCATCGGGCAAGAATCGGTCGGTCAGCTCCGCCAGGAAGTAAGCCGCATCCTCCAGCTTCAGATCCGCGCGGATTGCCTTGAGCGTTTCGAAATAGTCCACGTTTTTGACGTTGTGTGGGCCGAGCGGGCCGGTGACGATCAGTACCGGCCGGCGGAAGGCTCGTCGCAACTCGGCCAGCGTATGCAGCGCCAGCTCGATGTTCTTGCGCGGCGTCACGCGCACCGGCAACAGCAAGATCAGATCGGCCTGCGTCAGCCGCATGGGTCGAGCCAATGCGCGCGTCTGCGCCTCCAGCTTGTAGAAGCGTTCGACATCGAGCCCATTCGGCACAACGCTAATCGCATCCGGTGAAATTCCCATTAAATCGGACAGCTCGTCGCGCCGCAGCGCCGACACGACTACCTGCGTCACCCCTGGCCAGGCCGACCGCAGCAAATCCCACGGGTAGCCGTTGTGCAGCTCGGGCAGGTAGCGTGGCGTCGTCCAGGCCAGGTCGTGATGCCACAAAATCAGCTTTGTGCGTCGGGCATTGGGCGTCGAATTGAAGAGGTCGTGCAACGCCGCGGTGAGGGCCAGATTCTTGTTGAGCGAGCACACGTTGTGCGCGATCAGCACGTCCACGTCGGCCAGCGCCTGCTCCAATACACTCCGTAGATCGTCGCGCAGCGACTGGAACGCCTCCGTGACCACGCCGCGATCCAACTGCCCCTTCACATGCAACACCCGCTCGTCGCGGGAATCGGCTAATGGAATGCGGACGAAGCGCACCTCGGGATCGGTCTGTTCGCCGCGCGCAGCGATGATGCGCACGTCGTGTCCGATGGCAGCGATGCAACGCGCCTGATGCGCGATGACGCTTTCCACGCCACCAACCACGGGGGGAGCTGAATAATGCAAGAGGGCAATGCGCATGAGAGATCGCTGGTCAAAGAATGGGTCGCGCTCAATATTAACACGCGACCGAGAAAATGATCGCCGATCGCTGCGAGAGCGATGAGCGAACGATAAGAGCGTGGCCCACTTCCCGCGCTCGCCGGGGAAGCACACGGATCGAGGACGGTGAAGCATGCCGGGTGCGGTCTACCGCATCGGGGTATCACCGCTCACCCGCACCCGCCGGCAAATGCACCGCTCAGTCCTGATAACCGAAACAATCGGCCAGCAAGGCTTGCAGCCGCAGGCGCAACATCGAATAAGAGTAGTAGCGTTTGGCAAGCCGATAATTGTGCTCGGCCCACGCTTCTACCATCGCCCGATCGAACAGCAACTGCCGCACCTGGTGCAACGTGGACTCGGAGATGAAACCATCGAATTCGACCACCTTGAATCCCTTCGGCTTGATGTCCACTTCGTAGATCGAGTAGTTGTTTACCAGGATCGGCCGGCGGAAATATAGCGCCTCGAGGAAAGCGTTGCCGAAGCCTTCGATGGCCGATGGATAGGTCACCAAATCGGCTTGTGGGTAGAGATCGGCGAGCGAATAAATCTTGCGGCCGTCGGGAGTGGTGCCGCGATGTTCGCCGATGATGTCGGCTTCGAAGCACACGTCCACCTTGAGCAGGGCCGCATACTCGCGCACGCGCCGTTCGTACTCTGTGCCCTCATCGCCCGCAGCGTGCGAGATCACCAGCTTGGCCGGCAGGCCGATGCGTTTTGTCAGCTCGATGGCATGCTCGATGCCTTTACGCTGGATGATGCGCGTGGGTTGGAGGAAGAAGTACTCGCCGTCTTTGAAGCCCAGGTCGGCGCGCAGCGTGTCGGTGTAGCCGTTGCCGATCTCCGGCGGATGATCGAAGTCCATCACGTTCGGGATGACTCGCGAGGTCAGGCCGGCGCGCCGCCCCAGCTCGCTGGCCTGCATCGAGTTGATCACGACGTGCCGGATGGAGGGCAGGCGCGGCGGGAACGCGGCCGCGATGTAGTCGCCCACGCTGTTCACGATGAAGCGCTGGCGCTCCCAGGCGAAGTCGTGGTGGTGCGCGATGGTGGGGAAGCCGGTCTCGGCGATCAATTCGGTGATGGCCAGCCCAAGCGGCAGGTTGATGGGGATGGTGACGGCATTCTCCACGATGAGCAGCTCCAGCTCAAAATCGCGCACGAAGTCGTAGAGGTGCTGCTTGAAATAGTCCTTGAGTTCCTGCACCCGGCGCGACACGCTGGGCGGGCGGGTGTAGATCGAGAAATGCTCCTTGAACAACCCGGCGATCTCCGGGTGAGGCTGGCTCGACCAATTGCCCTGAAAGGCGACCTTGTTGATTTCGTCAATGATCGGATGGCGGTAGAACGCCTCGGGCACGACCCGGCTGCGCTCTGCCGGCCGATCGCACTGGCCGGCGAAGTAATAACACACGTGACCCATTTCCTCCAACACGTGCGCCCATTTCGATGTTTCGAGCGAAACGCCGTCGGTGCCGGCGAAGCGCGTGGAGATGAAGCCGATGCGATGGGAAGATGAGTGATGCATAGCGATGACTGAAAACGAACGGCGATGGATGATGGTGAGCGCAGGCGGTTGGTCAGCCATGAGCAGCCAGCCAGCGCACTTCGTACGGATCGAGTTCGAGCGATGGCCCGTGCACGCTCAAGCGCGCACCGCTGAGCAGATCGCGCACGGCGTTGTTCGTACCCAACAGCACGCGCCACGGCACTTGCACGAGCTGATCTTCGGCCGAGACGTTCACAAGACACAAGACGCGCGATCGCCCATCGGGCGCGGTGCGCAACAGCGCGAACACCGCCGGCCCGCACGCGATTACCCGCTGCTCGCCGAAGGGATGGAAGGCTGGCTGGCCCGCCCGCACGCGCAGCAGATGTGCCAGGCGGGCGAAGATGCGCGCACGGCGCGCGTTGTTGTCCGCCAGCTCTCGTTCCAGAGCAGCGCGGTCTAGCTTTTGTCGGTTGATCGCGCGGTTGTAGCCAAGTTGCCGCACGCCCTCCGGCCAACCGCGCGACCCGAACAGGCTGTGAAAGTAAATACCCGGCATCCCGATCAACGCGAACATGATGGCATGCGCTGCAATGAAGCGATCGGTCGTTTCCTCTTCGTCGGCCGCGCCGAAGCCAAGCGCGTCGAAATAGTTGACGTTCATCTCATACGGGCTGCGCGAACCGTCGCTGTTGTGCTTGTAGTTGATGAAGCCGCCCACCGCCAACGTCCGTTCGACCAGCGCATCTACCTCGCGATTACTCAAGATGCCGCGCGCGGGGTTCAATCCGATGCCATCGTGCGAGGCCAGAAAGTTGAAGAACGTCACCTGCTTCGACGGAAGGGATAACCCATCTGCCCATTGGGACAGCGTGCGCGCATCGCCGGTCTGCAAGGCATGCAGCGTAAGCGGAGGCAGCGCGAAGTTGTAGACGAGCTGCGCCTCGTTCACGCCATCGCCGAAGTAAGAGATGTTGTCGGCATGCGGCACGTTCGTCTCGGTGATCAGCCGAACGTGGGGAGCGACAGCGTCCAGCGCCGCGCGGAAGATCTGAACCACACGATGCGTGTTCGGCAGGTGGATGCAGCTCGTGCCGATTTCCTTCCACAGGTAAGCGATCGCGTCCAGCCGGATGAAGTCGGCGCCGCGTTGCGCGTAAAACAGCAGCAAGTCAACGATCTCGGCCAGCACTTCGGGGTTGGCGTAGTTCAGGTCTATCTGGTCGTCGCTGAAAGTCGTCCACACCGCGCGTTTGCCCAGCGCGGTGTCGAACGTCGTAAGCAAAGGCAACGCCCGTGGGCGAACGACCCGCGATAGATCGGGATTGCCTTCTACGGCGACGAAATAGTCGCGATACCGCTCCTCGCCGCGCAGATAGCCCTGAAACCAGGCGCTCTTCGATGAGATGTGATTGATCACCGCGTCGAACATCAGCCTGAACCGCCCACCCAGTTGCTCAACGTCCTCCCATGTCCCCAGCGCCGGGTTGATGGCACGATAGTCCACGACCGAGAACCCGTCGTCGGAGGTATAGGGATAGAAAGGCAAGACGTGCACCGCGCTGACCACGCCGACCAGGTGCCTGGCGCAGAAATCGCCCAGCGTTCGCAAGGGAGGACGATCGGCCTCGCGCACCTGATCGCCGTAGGTGATCAGCATGGCGTCGCGTTGGGTGAGGTCGCTGTTGTACTTCGGGACCACCGGTGGATGCGATGCGATCACCTGGCGCAGCCGCTCATAGGCCTGGCTGCCGGCGAGCTCGCCGTATATGGCGATGCAGAGGGCACGGATTTTGGCGAGTGCGTCCGACTGCCTGGACGGTTCAGTCGGTGGGATGGAGGTAAAGCCTGTCATCTCATCGTATATGCAATTTCGCTCGGACGTATCTCACCCCAGGGAACAGATTGAAACAGCCACGGAATAGCGTCCCGCGGCGCATTGGCTTCCCCTGTCGAAAGTGCATCCTGTCATTCTCGGCCCGTGGCTTGCTGTGCGTCTGCCAATAAAAGTCGTGCGTAGTGGCAAAACACTGCATGGCGACGAGCACATCTTCGACAATTACTGCAGCGAGGCATTCAGCGGCGTGGTGCTCAACGGCGGGGCGTTCAACGGCGGGGCGCTCAACGGCGGGGCGCTCAACGCATCCGCGCAGCAACAGGCGGTCCCGGTCAGCGCAACGGATATAAATTCTACCCGCCCCTGCAAACGAATTGCGACGCGCGCAGCGCCCCGAGTCATGTCGCAAGCAATCATCAGCAAACTGTGGCATGATTGGGTTCCCGAACCAACGTCCTGCACCAATCGTTATTTTGACCGAACCATATTGCGCCTCTCATGAAAGCCATCACCCCCGAGAGCTTGTATGAACTCATCTTGCTGGACGACGTGCGCGTCTCACCGGACGGCAAGTATGCTGCGTTCGTGCGCACCAGCGTAGACCGCAGCGGTAACAAGTACAACCGCACGGTCTGGATCAAAGACTTGACCGATCGTCGCGCGCCGGCCCGACCACTCACTGCCAGCACCAGGGACGGCTCGCCGCGCTGGTCGCCGAACAGCGCCTATCTGGCCTTCATCTCCACGCGCGATGACAAGCCGCAGGTGTTCGTCCTGCCCATGCACGTCCCTGGCGAAGCCCATAGCATCACCGCGCATCCCAACGGCGTCGAGGCATTCGAATGGTCGC
Source organism: Anaerolineae bacterium (assembly GCA_023511655.1). Classification (GTDB taxonomy): domain Bacteria; phylum Chloroflexota; class Anaerolineae; order J036; family Brachytrichaceae; genus JAAFGM01. The sequence goes on along the minus strand of JAIMBB010000027.1, from coordinate 2,184 downwards.
CCGACGGCCGGCGCATCGCCTTCCTCGCCCGCATGCGCGCTGACGAATGTGAGAAGGAAGACGCAGAGGCAGTGGCGAAAGGTCACCCATTGGGGAGTGAGAACCCGGAGTCGGACAAGGGCTCCCCGCCCAAGTTCAAAGACGCCTGGGAGCTGAAGCGCGAGAAGGAACAAAAACAACACGAAGAGGAGATGCGGCTGGACCCGCGCGTGGTCTCGCGCGTGCCCTACCGCACCGGCACAACCTTCATCGAAGACCGCTACACCCACATCTACGTGACCGAGGTACCAGCCTCGTTCGCCGAGCCAAACCAGGCACAGGCAATTCGCCTGACGCCGAACGACGGCGCCGCCAACTTCGGCGCACCGACATGGTCGGCCGACAGTCGTACCATCTACAGCACCTATACCCGCGATCCTGATTCGGGCGAGCTATTCCGCTACGCCGACATCGTACGCTTGAGCGCCGGCCACGCCGACTCAAGCGTGCGCCGGTTCGATCGCCTGCCGCTGGCCGATTACACCTGCTACACGCCGACGCCATCGCCAAACGGCCGGTGGCTGGCCTTCGACCGTTCGTTCGACGATCCGGCCGCCTATCAACCCGGCACGCTGGCCATCGCCCCCCTGCTGCCCGACGGCACGGCCGACATGGTGCATGTGATTGACTTGACAGCCGTGCTCGATCGGAGCCTGGCCGCGTTTGCGTGGAGCCCAGACAGCCGCTTTCTGTACTTCACGCTTAACAAAGACGGCGCGGTCAACCTGTGGCGAGCACGCATCCCGCGCACGGCGCAATCCAGGCGCATCGAAATCCAACAGATGACCGACGCTGTTCACGAGATCAGCGCCTTCGACGCGTTGGCCGACGGCCGCGTCGTCTTCATCGCCAGCACGCCCGGCGATCCGAGCGCGCTATATGAGCTCGACCTGCAGCGCCGCATCCGGCCGCTCTACCGGCCCAACGCGCGCTTTATGGCCGAGCATGGGATAGGTCGGGTAGAGGCGGTTCGCTATTCATCCGATGGCCGGATCATCCACGGCTGGGTGATTACGCCGCCGGATTTTGACCCGGCCAGGAAATACCCGCTGGTCGTGCAGATGCATGGTGGGCCACATGTGATGTGGGGCGCAGCGACCCGCAGCATCTGGCACGAGTTCCAGGCCATGGCCGGCGCCGGCTACGTGGTGTTCTATTGCAATCCGCGCGGCTCCGATGGCTACGGCAACGACTTCTGGCACGCCAACCGGGGCGATTGGGGCGACGGCCCGATGCGCGACGTGTTGCGCGGTGTGGACTTGATCACAGGTCGCGACTATATTGACGTTGAGCGCTTGTGCCTGACGGGCGGGAGCTACGCGGGATACCTGACGGCCTGGATCATCGGACGCGATCATCGTTTCGCTGCCGCCTGCGCGCAACGCGGCGTATACAACCTGGTGTCTATGCGCAACACCACGGACGTTCCCTTCTTCAACGACCGCGAGACGGGAGGGATCACGCCCTGGGACGACGTGCAGGCGCTGTGGAGCATGTCGCCGATCTCGCTCGTTCCCAACATGCGAACGCCGTTGCTGATCGAACACAGCGAACAAGATTATCGCGTGCCGATCGAGCAGGCCGAACAGTTGTTCCAGGCCATGCGACTCCAAAAGAAGACGGTTGAGCTGGTGCGCTGGCCGCGCGAGGGCCATGAACTCTCGCGTAATGGTGAGCCGAGACATCGCGTCGAGCGCATCCGACGCATCATTGAGTGGTTTAATACGCATGCGTATCGTGAGCAGTGATAAACGGTCCCTGTCCGTGAGCCGGTTCGTGCCCGCTTCCATGAAGGGCACGCGTTTCTACGGGCTGGCCCGTCGCAACAAGCCGGAGATCAAACGGTTCGTCAAATTCGCCATCGTCGGTGCCAGCGGACTGGTGATTGACATCGTGCTGCTCAACATCTTCGAGCGCAACCTGGGGATGGCGGTGCCGGTTGCCATCGCACTCGCCTTCATCATCGCTGCCACGAACAACTTCATCTGGAACCGCCTGTGGGTGTATCCAGAATCGCGCACGCAGAAGAAGCGTCGGCAGATGCCGATCTTCCTGGCCGTCAATGCCGCCGGCCTGCTAATCAACGAGCTGATCTTCTTGTTGTTCCAGACCCCCATCACCGAGCTCATACGCATTGTGACCATC
>JAIMBB010000275.1 GCA_023511655.1 Anaerolineae bacterium | reverse complement strand
CTTCGCGGGGACAAGCTTCGCGGGAATGACGTTGCAGGTTTTCATGAACGGACATGATTTTGTCAACGCTCAGTAGATGCGCATGGCTGGCGGCGCAGGACCGCTGCTCGACATCACGCTGTGGGCTTGCCTTCCAGTGATGCTGCTGCGGTGAACAACTTATCCATATCTCTTCGGTTCTTCGCTATAGTCCAGGCGCAAATCGAAGAACCGAGGAGATGCAATGAAAACACCCGAATCGCCGCCCGGCATCCAGACGTGCATGATCCAGGGCGCGCGCCCTTTCAATGACACCGCGGCTGTCATGCCGCCCATCTATCAGACCGCGACCTTTCAGTTGCCCACGCCGGAGGCCGGCGCGGACTACGCGGCCGAAATCGCGCCGGCGCAGTTCTACACGCGCTACGGCTCGCCCAACAACAAGCAGGTCGAGGTGCTGCTTGCGGCGCTCGAGGGCAGCGAGGCGGCGCTGGTGCTGGGCAGCGGCATGGCGGCCATCAGCACGGCGCTGCTGTCCAACCTGAAGGCCGGCGATCACGTGGTGGCGCAGCTCACGCACTACACTGCGACGCTGTCGTTGCTCACCGACGTGTTGCCGCGTTTCGGCATCCAGGTGACGCAGGTGGATCAACGCGACGCAGACGCCTTCGCCCGAGCAATGCAACCGAACACGCGCGTTGTCTACACTGAGACGCCGACTAACCCCACCATGGATTTGACCGACCTGCGCGCCACGGCCGAGATCGCGCATGCACACGGCGCGTTGGCCATCACCGACAACACCTTTGCCTCGGCCTATAACCAGCGCCCGCTGCAAATGGGCTATGACCTCGTCATCCACAGCGCGACGAAATACCTGAACGGCCACAGCGATGTAACAGCCGGCGCGATCTGTGGCCCACGCAGGCTGATCGAGAAGGCGTGGGAGCACATGCGCATCAACGGACCGGTGCTGCACCCGTTCGAAGCGTGGCTGCTGCGGCGTGGCCTGCAGACCTACGGCCTGCGCATGGCCCGGCACAACGCCAACGCGCTCGCCGTGGCGCGCTTCCTCGAAGCGCACCCTGCGGTGGGCAAGGTGTACTACCCCGGTCTCGAATCGCACCCCCAGCATGAACTGGCCCGCCGGCAGATGACCGGCGGCTTCGGCGGGATGATTGCCTTCGAGATGAAGGGTGGCTACGACGCGGCGTATCGCGTCATCGGCCGCACCAGGCTGTGCATCCTGGCCGTCAGCCTGGGCGGCGTGGAGACGCTGATCACGCACCCCGCCTCGATGGTTCATGCCCAGCAGACGGAAGAACAACGCGCCCTGGCTGGCATCGCACCGGGGTTGATTCGGCTGTCGGTCGGCTGCGAGGATGTCGAAGACATCATCGCCGATCTGGAGCAGGCGCTTGTGGATTGAACCTTGCACACAGGCCTCGGGCATGGGAGCGCAGACTTGCGCAGGCCAAAGGGGATTTCCGCAATCGTTCGCGCTCGCCCTGCACTCTCCGCGGGTGAACGGCGGCGCGCAGCGCGCTATTGCACACTGACCGGCGGCGATGTCGAGCGACGCTTCTTCGCTGCTTTCGCCACGGCCTGTGCTTTGGCATTCCACTCGACAGCCTCATCGAGCACGCGCTTGAGAAACTGGCCGGTGTAGCTCCCCGGCACCCCGGCGATTTGCTCGGGCGTGCCCTGTGCCACGATGCGTCCGCCGCCCTCACCGCCTTCGGGGCCCAGGTCAATGATCCAGTCGGCCACCTTGATGATATCGAGGTGGTGTTCGATCACCACGACGGTGTTGCCGTCGTCCACCAGTTTGTTCAGCACGTGGATGAGCTTGTGGACGTCGGCATGGTGCAGGCCGACGGATGGTTCGTCCAACACGTAGATGGTGCGGCCGGTGGCGCGTTTGCTCAGCTCCCGGCTGAGTTTGACGCGCTGGGCCTCGCCGCCGCTCAGCGTGGTCGCCGGCTGGCCGAGCCGGATGTAGCCCAACCCAACTTCCTCCAACGTTTGCAACTTGCGGGCGATGGGCGGGATATCTCTGAAGAACGCCATCGCTTCGGTCACCGTCATGTCCAGTACCTCGGCGATGTTCTTGCCCTTGTAGCGCACCTGCAGGGTTTCGCGGTTGAAGCGGGTGCCATGGCATACGTCGCAGGTCACGTAGATGTCGGGCATGAACTGCATTTGGATCTGCAACACGCCCTGGCCCTCGCAGGCTTCGCAGCGGCCCCCTTTGACGTTGAACGAGAAGCGGCCGCTCTTGTAGCCGCGCATCTTGCTCTCGGGCAGCTCGGCGAAAAGGTCGCGCAGCGGCGTCCACAGGCCGGTGTAGGTGGCCGGGTTGCTGCGTGGCGTGCGGCCGATCGGCTGCTGGTCGATGTTGATGACTTTGTCGAGATGTTCCAGGCCGACGACGTCGTCCAGCTCACCCGGACGCTCGAGCGCGCCATTCAGCCGATTGGCCAGCGCCTTATACAGGCACTCGACGATCAGCGACGATTTGCCGCTGCCGCTCACGCCGGTCACCACCACGAATTTGCCCAGCGGGATGGCCACGTCAATGTCCTTGAGGTTGTTTTCGCGTGCGCCTTTGATCACCAGATGCTTGCCGTTGCCGGCGCGGCGCTGTTGAGGCACGGCGATGCGTTTGCGGCCGCTGAGGTAGGCGCCGGTGAGCGACGTTTTGTGCCTGATAATCTGCTCGGGCGTGCCGGTGGCGATGACCTGGCCGCCGTGCTCGCCGGCGCCCGGACCCATGTCAATGATCCAGTCCGCGGCGCGCATGGTGTCGTCGTCGTGCTCGACAACCAACACGGTGTTGCCCAGATCGCGCATCTTGGTCAGCGTGTTGATCAGCCGCTGCTGGTCGCGCTGGTGCAGGCCGATGCTCGGCTCGTCCAACACATACAGCACTCCCATCAACTGCGAACCAACCTGAGTGGCCAGCCGGATGCGCTGGCTCTCGCCGCCGCTGAGCGTGGTCGCGCTGCGGCTGAGCGTGAGATAGTCCAGCCCCACGTCCACCAGGAACTGCAGCCGCGCGCGGATCTCCTTGACGATCTGCCGGGCGATCTGCTTGTCGCGCTCGCTTAGCGCAGGCGGAGACGAAGGAGGGGGTGGGGG
>JAIMBB010000274.1 GCA_023511655.1 Anaerolineae bacterium | reverse complement strand
GGGTCGCCCCTGCAACGGGCGGCGAGGTGTAGGGGCGGCCCCTGCGTGACCGCCCGCCCATATGTGCCAAACGCAGGCAGGCACACAGGCCTGCCCCTACAAGAAAATGCCCCCGGTCGTGAACGCACCCGAGCGTTCGCGGTTACAAGGGTGTTGAGTAAAATCGTAGCCGGGAGATCACAACTCATCGCCTCATCATGAGCATTCCATTTGCCACGCCTGAATGGGTAGCCGCGTTCAAAGAGGCTATCAACGCCAGCGCGGCGTATCGCGAAGCGGCCAAGACGTGGGAAGGTGATTTCTGGTTCATCGTGGAGCCGGAAAGCGATCAGCCGGAGGGTGAGCGCAAGCTGATGTATCTCGACCTCTGGCACGGCGAATGTCGCGAAGCCTTCCTGGCCCAGGACGAGAGCGAGCGCAATCCGGAGTTTCGCATCTGGGCGCCGGCTAAGAACTGGCAGCGCGTGATCAATCGCGAGATTGACCCGATCAAAGCGCTGATGACCAACCAGCTCAAGCTGAAGGGCAACTTCGCCAAGATCATGCGCAGCGTGCGCGCCGCGCAAGAGTTGGTATTGTGTGCGGCCAGCGTGCCGACCCAATTCGATTGAAGTCAGCCGCTCCCCTCTTCGCCCTCGGCGATCATTTCTCGCGCCCGCTCGGCCTGCAACGAGGCGACGTGGCGATGCCATTTGCGCCGGGCATACACTGCGATGAGCAACAGGACGGGCAAGGCGACGATGAAGCCGAGGAAGGGCCCCACAGCGATGAGCGGCATCTCACGGGCGCGATCCAGGTTGAGCAGCAACAACGTCAGCGATAGCCACACCGTGACCATGTTGGGGATAGCATCACCAGAGTGCAGCAGCCGCAGACCTTCGAAGCGCCGGCGCGTGAACGGCCAGAACAGGTTCGATCCCAGGTAGCCAAGCTGGTCTTCCAGCACGTGCACGGCATAGCCCAACCCCCCGACCAGCCCCGCCGTCGGGCTGATGAGGGCAGCCAACAACCCACCGAGGGCCACGGCCAACACCAGCGAGTGCGACCATTGGCGATGCCAGGGCAGGAACTCGATACGGTATCCCTGCTCGCTTTGCGATAGCTCGAGCGACGGCCCGCCCAGTTCGATGATCTCCAATGCGCCATCGTACTGGTAATCCAGCCGGCCAACGTGGGCGCGCGCCTCGACGTCGTTCATGGTGATCACGACGTCGCCGCGATCTACGTCGAAGCGCAGGGTGTAGAGAACCCAATCCACCACCCCGCGGCGCAGCGGATGCAACTGGACGATGCGCGGGCGGTTCGGTGTGACCAGGGCGAACTCGCGCGCCAGTGCGTCGGCCAGAGCTTGCGGGTCGGGATGCTCGCGGTCGGGGATGATGTCGGCATCGCGCCGCTCGACGAACTTGGCGAAGCGAAAGTCGAACGTATCGGGCAGCATGGCACACGCGCCGCCCAGGGCGATGAGCAAGCCGCCCTGGGCGGCATCGTCCACCACGCCCGGCACGAACGAGGCAGCGCATAAGCCGGAGGCAAAGTGCGCGATCCCTTTCATGCAGTGGATTGTATTGCCGGCGACTATATAGCGGAGGTGGCGATCGTATAATTCACTCACCGGGCAAACCTTGACAGGGATATGGCAGGTGGTTATTCTTCGCTGCCGTCGAAGTCGAGGAAAAGCCCGATCGCGCACTCTTATCCAGAGAGGCGGAGGGACCGGCCCAACGAAGCCTCGGCAACCTTCGTGGCTGCGGCTCGCGAAAGAGGATTGGCACAAAGCCAGTTCGCTCTGCTGCGGTTCACAGCTCGAAACGGTGCCAAGTCCGGCAGGAGACTGGAAGATGAGAGGAGGACGCATTGCGAACTGCATCACGCCCTCTTGTCTCTCTGCGAGTGCAAGAGGGCGTTTGTATATCTGGACGATGCCTGACTTGGAATCGGCTCAGACGACCGGCGAGGCGCCTGAGGTGAACAGAGAACTTTGATTTCAGAGAGAACACAACGTGAACAGCTTCATGAACTCACCCCAGCTCTTCTTCACCTCCGAATCGGTGACGGAAGGGCATCCCGATAAGATGTGCGACCAGATCTCGGACGCGGTGCTCGACGCCTGCCTGGCGCAAGACCCGCTGAGCCGCGTCGCGTGCGAGACGGCCGTCAAGACCGGCTTCGTGCTGTGCCTCGGCGAGATCACCACGCGCGCCTTCATCAACTTCGACCAACTGGTGCGCCAGGTCGTCAAAGAGATCGGTTTCGATTGCTCGGACAAAGGCTTCGACGGCAACACGTGCGGTGTGCAGGTCGCCATCGCCAGCCAGTCGCCGGATATCGCCCAAGGCGTGGATAGTGCGTTCGAAGTGCGCAACAGCGGCGAAGACGACGAGATCGAGCGCACCGGCGCAGGCGATCAGGGGATGATGTTCGGCTTCGCCTGCAACGAGACGCCGGAGATGATGCCCATGCCGATCGCCATGGCCCATCGCCTGGCGCGCCGGCTGAGCCAGGCGCGCAAGAGCGGCGAGCTGTCCTGGCTGCGACCCGATGGCAAGACGCAGGTGACCGTCGAGTATCGCTTCGGCAGGCCGGCCCGCATTGACACGGTGCTCATCAGCACACAGCACGCGCCGGAAGTGTCGCAGCAAGAGATCAACCAGGCCCTCACCGAGCACATCATCATGCCGACGCTGCCGCCCGAGATGCTCAACGGTAAATTGAAAATTTACACCAACCCGACCGGCCGCTTCGTGGTAGGCGGGCCGATGGGCGACGCCGGACTCACCGGCCGCAAGATCATCGTGGATACCTACGGCGGCATGGGCCGGCACGGCGGCGGCGCCTTCAGCGGCAAAGACCCCACCAAAGTAGACCGCTCGGCAGCCTACGCTTGCCGTTGGGTAGCCAAAAACGTCGTAGCCGCCGGCCTGGCCGACCGCTGTGAGGTGCAGGTAGCCTACGCCATCGGCATGGCTCGTCCGCTTTCCATCAACGTCGAGACGTTCGGCACCGGCAAGGTCAGCGACGAAAAGCTGGTGAAGGCGATCAAAGAGGTATTTGACCTGCGCCCCGGCGCGATCATCCGCGACTTAAACCTGCGCCGCCCGATCTACCGCCAGACGGCCGCCT
>JAIMBB010000273.1 GCA_023511655.1 Anaerolineae bacterium | reverse complement strand
CCCCCGATGCGCTCACTCCACGCTGTCTTGTGGTGCTACCCGTAGTCGTAATCGTTCCAATAACGGCCTTGATAATAAACGCTGGGATCGTAAACCAGTACGCTGGTGTTTGTGGCTTCGTGCTCAGTTGCGGTCATGTAATCAGTTTCCTGACCAATTGATCTAATCGTGTCTGAAAATGCGACTTGTCGTAGCGCTTGCTGTCGGCCAGCGCCGCTGCAGCAAGTCGCTCGCGCAAGGCTGGATCATGGATCAGTTTGAGCGTGAACGATTGCAGTTCTGCTAACGACTGCCACAGGAAGCCGTTGCGCCCATGCTGCACGATCTCCGGCTGGCCACCCTTGGCGATTACCACCGGCGCGCAGCCTGCCGCCATCGCCTCGACGGTGGTGATTCCGAAATGCTCGGACTTGATCGGCTCGCGCGACTCGTCCTCGCCGTAGCCGCTGGCGTGCCAGTAGATAGCCGCTTCGCCATACAGCCGCTGCAGCTCGCCGAACGGCGCGTTGACATGCAATACGACCGGATAGCCCTGCGCCGCGCGCTTCACCTGGTCGAGATACTCGGTGTGCATCGGCTCTGGCGTGAGGTTGCCGGCCAGGTGCAACTCCCAGTTGCGCAGGCCGCCGTCCACCATGTGCTTGAACGCCGCCACCATCTCCAGGTGCTTCTTGTTGTGACTGCCGGCGAAGAAGCGCCCGACGTTCAGAATCATGTTGCGCTTACCGTCCGACGCAGGCGCGAACGCTTCGACGTCCACCGGCGGCGTCAGGATCTCGCTGTCTCGCCGCCAATAGCGCCGCACCCAAGTGCGGGTGAACTCGGAGATCGCCCAGATGGTGTGATACCGCGCCAGGTTCTCGATGCGCGTTGTCGAAAGCTGTTCAGGTACGCCATGCAAGCGCAAGCCCCATTCTTTGAGCTTCTCTTCGAAGAGCCACTGATAAAAGCGGTAGCGCGGGTGCTCGATTTGAAAATCGGACAGTGCCATGCAGAAACGGTCCGTGGTGGCGGGGGGAGGGCATTTAATCGTGATCGTACTCGCGCGTAGCCCTTTGCCGTTTAGTTTGATTGTGCATGGCGTTGGCGCGCCGTCGCTGCGCAGCGTAACCTTTTCTACAGGTTCCCCATCGGCGTAGACCGTCGCATGGCCGATGCCTGGCTGCTCGGCAGAAAGGTTGAACTTCACGGTGAGACCAGATCGGCTGTGGGGCAATTCGATGCACATACTTTGATGGGTGCGCCTGAGTTGTCTGCCGTCCACAATCTCTGCGCCGTAGAACCCATCGGCGAATGTGGGCACGAACAGCAGTTTTCTCAGCATCATGCCGACGTGCGCGCGCAATTTGGCCGGCAGGTCGAGATAGATCTGTGCCGGGAAATAGACCAGCATGACGTTGCGTTGCGCGCGTGTGGGCGGGATGTCCATGTGCGAGGCGTTGATAAAGATGTCGTAGTCCGCCGTGATCTCCTCGAGCAGCGAGCGGGGCTCGTCGGGCACGAAATTGAACCGCACGTTCGACAAATCGAGGTTGAGCCGTTGCGACAGCGTTTCGACCTTGACCGGCGTATGGCTGATCACCGTCACCTGGTGTGCTCGGCTGAGGTGCTCTGCCGCTGATAGGCTCATCTTCTCGCCGCCGCCCATCGTGGCCAACCAACGGTTGTAGATACCAATGTTCATGTCAATCCGTCACTCGTCATCTGCCATCTGCCTACCATTTGCGATCCGCTACTGACGTTGGAACCACTGCTCGATCTCCGCCTGTGGCCTGCGCCGGGTGCGTTGGATATGCGCGCGCTTGCGCAGCAGCGAGGGCAGGCTGAGCGTCAAAGAACCGAGCGCGCGGGCCGAGATTATCGTGCGATCCCATTGTGCGCGCGAGCCGGGTCGCGCAAGCAGCCGGGCTGCTGCCGATCCGGCCAGCGCCTTCAGCACCGACACGCTGTAACGCGCTGTTTCCCCCACGGCCTGCTGCAATGACCCGTTTTTGATCAGCATAGCCAGCCGGTTGCGCTCGACATTGTAGAGGAACAACGGCGACCATTCCTTCGAGGAACCACAATGCACATGGCGGACAATGGCGCGCGGCGCGTAGAGCACTTGCCAGCCGCGCAGCCAGGCCCGCCATGACAGGTCGGTATCTTCGTAATACATGAAGAAATCATCGTCCAGGAGTCCGACATCTTCCAGCATCGCGCGGCGCATCAGCATGTTGCCGCCGCACGCGGCGAACACTTCTTCGACGATGTTGAACTGGTCATGATCGGTCTCGTAGAGTACCTCATTGTTCTTAACAATTGTGCCGCGGTCGCGGCTGTTGCCGTTCGCGAAGATGATTGAGCCTGCATTCTGTACCATCGGCCCAGCAGCTTCGGCGGCGTGCGATGGGACGTGTATCGCGTAGTCCTCTGGTGCACTGGCCGTCTGGAGATGGGCCAGGGATTGATTCCCAGTGCACACGGCGACGTTTGTGGGTGAAGGCGATGCCAAACGCAAGCGCAAGGTGAACCCTGTTACGGGCGCCTCCCAGGCGCGTTCCCCATGCGGTACGGGCACGCCGATGACTCCACGCCTGTTCATCCGTCGGAAGTGCGCATCCGATGCATCACGCTCCCAGCCACCGAAGCCATCGAGGTACTGCACCACGCCCCACGGTAAGCCGCTATCCACCTCATACACATGCAGCGCGGCTTCGCTGCACAGCGTCACTTCGAGTTGGTCGTAGAAGAGCTGCGTGCGTCCGGTCACGATGCCGGCGCGAGGATGCTGGTCGGCGACCGCGACGAGTTGCTCGACCCAGTCCGGTGCCGCAGCGGTGTCGTTGTTCAGCAGTATGATGTAATCGCCGCGTGCGATGCGAATTGCTGCGTTGTTGCCGCCGGCAAAGCCCAGGTTGCTCCCGGTCTGATACACCTTCACCCACGGATATGCGTCACGCAACAACTCCAGTGAATCGTCGGTAGAGCCGTTGTCGGCAACGATCACCTCGTAGCGATCTGCCGGATAGGTCTGCCGATGTAAAGCGTCGAGACAGGCTGGGAGGAAATGCGCACCGTTGTAGTTCACGATGATGACGGAGGCAAAGGTCAGCGACACCATTTCTGGATTCACGCGAGGCGAAAGGTAACTGCCTAGCCGCCTGCGAGTAAGCAGACTGGCTGGCGAGCGAAGAGGTCGCGCAGCGTGGCGAAGACGTTGC
>JAIMBB010000272.1 GCA_023511655.1 Anaerolineae bacterium | reverse complement strand
GGCCTATTGCGCCGAGTTTATGCGCCAGGCGGAACGGCTGACGATGCTGCGCGTAGTGGATAGCCACTGGGTGCGCCACCTGACCGACCTGGACATCCTGCGAGAGGGCATCGGCCTGCGCGCCTACGGCCAGCAGAACCCGCTGGTGGCCTTCAAGAAAGAAGCCTTTGAGATGTACGAAGCGCTGCGCGCCAGCATCCAGCGTGACATCGTGGCGCTGATCTACCACGTCAGCCCGGCGCCTGCGCCACCGGCCCGCCGCCCATTGCGCGCCCTGCGCCCACAACTCGCGCCCCTGCCCCCCTCAGGCCGAGGGCAAGGCGCTACGGCCAGGGAGTCGGCACCGATCTTGCAAACGAATCGTTCAGATGGTGGAGGGCGCCCCGCGCCGGCCCGGTCGGCCCCGCCTGCCCAGATCGGGCGCAACGACCCGTCGTTCGCGCCAGGGAACGCCCAGGCCCGGAAGCCCGGACGCCTGGTCGCCGAAGGTCAAGCTGAGCAGCAGCGCGTGAAACAGAAGCGAAATCAGCAGCGGAGTCGTCAGCCGCCGGAGATCAGCAATCGCGCGTCGCTTCCGCGCCCGACCGTGGCCGGAAGTCTGCGGGGGTCGCTCGGGCTCGAAGTGTGACGACTGCACGGCGCTGGAACGTGTGCAACCTACCGAACGTTCGGCCAATGGCTGCGAACCTGAATCCGTGACCTCGCCTCGATAGGCGTGCACCCAGCGGGTGAGGCCCGATGGCGGTGAGTTGCCTGGGTTTGGGAGAATTCGGCCATGCGCCCGATTAAAGTCAAGCAACTCAACTACGAGCTCACCCCGACCGCCGGCCTGGCCCTGGTCGGGCATTTGCTGAAGTCGCTCGCCCCGGCGCTGGCCGATGTCGACGCGGCGCTGCCGGTGCGCACGGGCGTGGCCAGCAGCGACATCGTGCGCAGCTACCTGGGGCTGCTGGTGCAGGGCAAGAGCGACTTCGACGCGATCGAGAACCTGCGCGGCGACAAGTTCTTCAAGCAAGCGCTGGGCATCGGGTTGCTGCCGTCGAGCCCGACGCTGCGTCAGCGCATGGATGCGCACGCGTTGCCGCTGGCCGGGCACGTGGTGCCGATGATCGAGCGTCTTCTTACGCGCCACGCTCCCGACTACGGCGTGCTGCCGTGCGGATGGCTGCCGCTGGACATCGACACCTTCGTGATGGACAACAGCGGCACCGCCAAGGAAGGTGTGGGTCGTACCTACGCCGGGGTGGACGGCTACTGCCCGCTGGCCGCGTACCTGGGCTCGCACGGCTTGTGCCTTGACTTGGTGCTGCGGCCCGGCACGCAACACTCGGCCAAGCACACCGACGACGATCTGCGCCGCATCGTGCCGCTGGCGCAGCGCTTGAGCGCGGCCGGCCCGAAGGCGCCGCTGCTGGCGCGGCTGGATTCGGGCTTCGATTCCTCGGCTTTGATGGCGTGCATCGAGTCGCTGAACCAGCACGGTCTGCCGTCGGTGGACTGGATCATCAAATGGAACCCGCGCAGCACCGACGCCGCGCAGCTGGCCGCCGAACGGGACGCCGCCGGTGCGGCCTGGGAGCATCCGCGAGCCGGCAAGCGCGTGGCGACCTGGGAGCAGACCGTCGAAGTGCCCGGCGTGCAGCGCCCCGTGCGCCGCGTGCTGCGACTGATCGAGCGCACGATCGGATCGCGCGGCCAGCACCTGATCCTGCCCGAATACGAACTCGAGGGCTGGACGACGACGCTGCCGGCGCGCATCGATGCCCAGCAGGTGATTGCGCTGTACGCCGAGCACGGCACGCACGAGCAGTTCCACGCCGAGTTCAAGACCGACCTGGACCTCACCAGGCTGCCCTCGGGCAAGTTCGACACCAACGCGCTGGTGTGCCGGCTGGCGGCGCTGGCGATGAACATCCTGCGGCTGATGGGTCAGCGCGGACTGCTCGGGCCCGATGCGCCCGTGCGCCACCAGGCCAAGCGACGGCGCATCAAGACGGTGATGCAGGAGCTGATCTACCGCGCGGGCCGGCTCATCGAGCATGGTCGGCAGCTGCTGCTCGGACTGGGGGCCAATGACCGGGCAGCGGCGGTATTCATGCGGTTGCACGCGCACTTCGTCTGCACGGCGTAGCCGCGTCAACGGGCCGTGACGGCCCCGTGTCATGCATCCAGTAGTCCCCGTGGCAAACCGCGTCCCAAGCAGCGTCGCCAAGGCCGCACCATGCCCGGATTGCAACGCTGCACAGGTCAAGTCAAGCAGGCCGCCCGCAGCAGCAGTGCAATCGCCACATTGCGCCGTCAATTCATTCGCATGACCGTTCGATTCGCTGCTTGCGGTCATGCCATTGGCATCCAGTATCGACGTGTGGCGATCGAGGTCACGGATTCAGGTTGCAGTTTGCGAAGTTGGCGGTAACGGAATCATCGGCTTGCAATCGCGTGAGGCGCGAAACGGCGTGTAGTGCCGACCTTGCCTCTTGGCAATGCTGTCGGAGTGCGTTCTGATGCGCGCTCATGTACCTGCGCTACACGACGCGCAAGAAAGACGGCAAGGTTCAGCGCAGCTGGCGACTGGTGCGCTCGGTGCGTATCGGCCGACGCGTGATCCAGCAGACGGTCGCGCATCTGGGCGAACTCGACCAAGCGGGGCGGCTGCGGGCCCGCGCGCTGGCCCGGGCGCTGATCGGTGAGCCCGAGCAGGCCGATCTATTCGACGACGGCACGGGGGAGCAGACGATCGGCGTGCGGCTGAAAGGCGTGCGCGTCGAAAACGGCCGCCACTTCGGCAACGTGTACCTGGCACTGGCCCTGTGGCACGCCTGCCGGCTCGACGAGTTCACCGCCGTCCACCTGGCGGCCGGCAAGGAAGAGGTGCCGTGGCAGAAGGTGGCTGCCGTGCTGGTGGCGGCCCGGCTGTGCGAGCCGTCGAGCGAATTGCACATTGCCGAGGACTGGTATCGGCGCACCGCGCTGAGCGATCTGCTGCAGTTAAACGACGCGTTGGTCAACAAGGACCGGCTGTATCGGGCGCTCGATCGCCTGCTGCCGCACAAAGCGGCGCTCGAGGCGCATCTGTCCAGGCGCGTCGGTGAGCTCTTGGCGGTCGATAACGACGTGCTGCTGTATGACGTCACGTCGACGTATTTTGAAGGGCAGGCCGAGGCCAATGCGCAGGCGCAACGCGGCTACTCGCGCGACCACCGTCCCGATTGCAAGCAGG
>JAIMBB010000271.1 GCA_023511655.1 Anaerolineae bacterium | reverse complement strand
GGAGGTTCTTGCCCCTATTGGTGAACGCACCCGTTAGTATTAGATTCTGGGTTACGATCAGTAACGCAGGATCAGCGCCACCCGGCCGTGTTCCTTGAGCGAGCCGTCCGGCGCGAACACCACGCGCCCGCCCTTCTGCAAGACCTCTTCGACGACCACGTCGGCCGCATCATCCATCACGTCGAAGTCTTCCGGGTTATCTGAGAGCAGGATGTTCATCCCATCGTCACTCAGCCGAGCCGGCTGGTGATAGCCCTCCTCCAGCAACAGCAGCTCGCCGCGCCCTTGATGCGCATAGCGCCAGGCTTCGCCGATGGTGGAGACGCACCTGCGTGCCCCGATGGCCGCTTCGAGCTGGTCGAACACCCGCGCACGCCGCTCGGCCAGCGCTTCTTTCACCGGCGGCCAGACCACTTTGCCCAGCTCGTGCGGCTTCATGTGATCATAGTTGCCCTTGATCTCGGCGATCACGTCGTTCTTGGTAGAGGCCTGGCGGAAGAAGGCCAGATAACGATCCACGCCTACCACTGCCAGCGGCAACGGATCATTCTTGGTCACCTTGTCGTATTCCTGATCCACCAGGCGGAAGAATTGCTCGTGAAAGCGATCCTCCTTGCTGCTGGGGTTGATGCCCTGGCCGCCGGGCAGCCGCAGCGAACCGCCAGGCAGGCTATGCGTCATCGGGAACGCCCCATCGGTAATCTCGATCAGGTCATCGCGGGTCGCTTCGTACAGGCGGGTCGGCTGCTCGCTCAGCGACAACACCCAGTAGCGCGGCGTGCGGTTCATGGCGAATACCAAGTCGCGCGTAGCGAAGGCGTCGCCGACCTCGACGCGCTCTTTGAGCGCGAAGGGGAGCTTCACCACACGACCGAAGTCCCGGTTCACGAACATCGCCAGGCCATCGAGGTTGTGCGAGTGATCCACGTCGGATGCCAGATCGTCCATTCGCTTGAGCACGATCTCGACTTCGCGTTTCGGGAAGTCCTTGAGGATGCGGTTGATCGCCTCGACGACGAGATTCTTCAAGCGAATCGGATCTTGTTTATTGTCCGGCGACGTGCGATGCGTCGGCATGGTGATGGTCACGCTCGGCACCGAGCGCATCTGTTGCAGCAGCAATATCTCTTGACGATTCATGTCGTTCAGTCCCTCCAGGTATCCAGTGATGCTTCACCGCGTTCATCCGCGGTAGAGCACAGATTGATGAGGGTCGTTGCGGCGCCGGCCGAGTCACGACGACTGACCGATCAACTTCTCCAGGCGATCTACGAACCCCTCCAGCACCCTGAACGCACGGTCCATCGGCTCGGGTTGGGTCATGTCTACCCCCGCCATCTTAAGCGCGTCGAGCGGATACATTGAACTGCCCGCTTTGAGGAAGGCGAGGTAGCGATCGGCAGCGCCCGGCTCTTTCCTGAGCACGCTATCGGCCAGCGCATTCGCCGCGCTAATGCCGGAGGCATATTGCCACACGTAGTAATCGGCGAAGAAATGCGAGAACTGCATCCACGTCACTCCTACGCGCGGTTCGTCCAGACGTACGGCGTCGCCGTACCCGTTGCGGAACAGCTCGACCAGCTTGGCACTCATCGCATCGGCAGTAAGCGCGCCGCCTCGCTCCACCGTGGTGTGCATCCAGTGCTCGAACTGTGAGTTGATCGGCATCAGGAACAAGTAACGGTGAAAGTTGTCCATGGCTTCCTGGATCACTGCGATCTCGAACTCGCGTCCGCGGTTCAGATCAAGAAGATGGGCCCGCACCAGTGCCTGGTTGAAGTTCGATGCCACCTCGGCGGCGAACAGCGAGTAATCGGCATACACGAATGGTTGCGTCTGGCAAGTCAACAGGGTATGCATCGAGTGGCCGATCTCGTGCGCCAGGGTGCTCAGGCTGCCCAAACCTTGCTCGCTGTAGCTCATGAAGATGAACGGCTTGGTGCCGTAGGTCCCGGCGGAATAGGCGCCGTCGCGCTTACCCTGGTTGGGATAGATATCTACCCAGCGATCGGTGGTGATGCCTTGCTTGACCGCGTTCACATACTTTATCCCTAGGGGCCTCAACCCGCCGACGATCCACTTCACCGCCTGTTTGTAGGTGATGCGAGGGGGCTTGGCCAGCGGCGCGAAGATGTCATACACCTCCATCTTGTCCAGCCCCAGCGCGCGACGGCGGATGTCCCAGTAGCGGTGCCAGATGCCGATGTGTCGATTGCAAGCCTCAATCACGTTGTAATACACGTCGGTGGGAATGTTGTTCGGCGCCAGCGCCGCCGTGAGCGCATCAGGATAGCGGTGCACTCGCGCGCGCAGCACCGTCGCCTTCACCTTGCCGGCCATGATCTCGGCGAAGGTGTTCTTCATGCTCAGGAAACCGTCAGCGAAGCTTTCCCACGCGCTCTTACGCAGGGTGCGATCGGGGCTGCTGAGCAGCTCATCAATGTTGCCCTGTGCCACCTGCACCTTCTTCCTCTTGCCGGTGTGCGCATCGGAGAACCTCAGGTCGGCGTTGGCCAGCACAGTGTAGACGTTGGCCGGCGTCGCCAGCGCCTCGCCGGCCTGAGCCATCACCTCTTCCACCTCTGCCGAACGCACGTGCGCCTTCATGCGCATGAGGTTATCGAAGAAGTGTCTGTAGACCTGCAGGAGCGGCTCGGCAGCCATGAAGCGCTTGATCGTGTCTGGCTCCAGGCTGAGGATCTCTGGCTGGGCGAACGCCGTGGCAGCCTGGAAGCGAGCGGCCAGGCCCTGCGCCCGGCTGACGCGCGCCGCATTCACCTGGTTGGTAGTATCCACGTCGAACATGCGATCGGCGTAGTTGTAGATCTTGAGCATCTCCGGCGCGAGGCGGTCTACCTGGCTCAGATACGCGTGCAGGCTGTGGGCCGACTCAGTAAGACGCCCTTTGAACGACGCCAGGTTCGGCAATTCTGCTTCCAATCGCAGATACGCTTCTTCCCAGGCCTCGGGGGTGGGATACATGCTCTCCAAATCCCACGTATGTTCTACAGGCACGTCCTCGCGGCGGGGCAGAACTTTGGTCATGCGCTTTCACCTCTTCACAGAATGAACTCAAATCATACCGTTTTGATTCGGATGCGTTTGCGAATCTGGTGGCTCCTCTCAAGATTCAGGAGAGTGCGTTCACGAATAGGGGCAGGAACCTCCCGCAGGCTGCTTGCTTGAGTCTAGCCCAGACCTGCGGGAAGGTTGTCGCTGACCTAGTTGCGCGGGCGACCACATAGGGTCGCCCCTACAACGGGCGGCGGGGTGTGATGTAGGGGCGGCCCTGCGTGGCCG
>JAIMBB010000270.1 GCA_023511655.1 Anaerolineae bacterium | reverse complement strand
AACGGGAAGCGCGTGCCCGCCTTGACATACTCGTAGCGGTGAAACGATGCCTCCCCACGCTCCACGCTCAGGTCTTCGCCGACGGTGTTGCCGATCGCCATCTGCTCAGGCGCATCGTCGGTCTGTATACACTCGGTACCGTCTTCGACCGAGAAAGTGTCAAAGTAGCGGATGCGCGAGAACGTGGCTCCTTTGCCTGCCTCCAGGCCACCAAACAGCGAGCAGTTCCAGCAAGCGATGCACAACCCATCAGGAACGGTGCACTCTTTGCCGAAATGGCTGGCGAAGAATGCTCGCCAGTTGGTGTTTTGGCCATTACCGTTTTGTTGAGCTTCGACCATCTGACGGAAGAGCGTCAGATGTGCGCGCCGCTCGGTACCCTTGAGCTTACGTCCAATAAACTCTGCGCGCGTCTTGCCGAGCAGGTCAAGCTTGTCCACGTAGGTCTCGTTCGAGTAACCCGCGTGAGAGACGGGCAGAAAACGGCTCGTCGTCGTCTTTACGCCCACCACAGTTACAACCTGCCGCGCGTAGACGGCTTGGGCTATTTTGATTTTCCTATTGCCCTTGCTTACTTCGCGGGGTACCAGGGTTTGACGGTCCACCAATGCTTCGCTGAACTTGTCTACTTTGTTCACAGCGGCACCTCCTCAGTTTCCGCAAGTTCTCCTGCTGCTATCGATTCCGCTTCTTCCGGCGGAGCAACGGGTTCTGCGCCGCGCACCACCTTCCGGTAGTACGCCGCATTGGCGATGAGACTTGTTATCGCATCAGTGACTATCGTTTCCCAGCCTTCGCCATAGGCCATCATCGCCTATGGCGAAGGCTGGGACTTCGGCGAGGTGGCCAACAACCGGCGCGGCTTGAACGCCAGCCAGCTCAACCTGGCCGGCACCGGCCTGGGCTCGTTCAACGACCGCCTGCGCGACGCCGCCCGTGGCGGCAACCCGTTCGACGATCGCCGCCTGCAAGGGTTCATCACCGGCCTGGGCACTGCGCCCAACAATGTTCCCGGCCTGGGGCAGGGCGATCTGGCCACCCAGCGCAGCAAACTGATCAGCCAGTCGCGCTGGATTCGTCTGGGCCTGGCCGGCAACCTGCGCGACTATGAGCTGGTGGAGGGCAACCGCAAGACGCGTGGTGACGCGGTCATCTACAACGGCAGGCCGGCCGGCTACACCGCCGATCCTCAGGAGAACGTGATCTACGTCTCGGCCCACGACAACGAGACGTTGTTCGACAAAATCCAGTGGGCCGCGCCTATCAGCGCCACGATGACCGAGCGCGTGCGCATGAACAATCTCGGCATCAGCCTGGTCATGTTGGGGCAGGGCATTCCCTTCTTCCACGCCGGCGACGATCTGCTGCGCTCCAAGTCGCTCGACCGCGACAGCTATAACTCCGGCGACTGGTTCAACCGGCTCGACTTCACCTATCAGTCGAACAATTGGGGCATTGGCCTGCCGCCGGCCGGTCCCAACCGCGACCGCTGGTCGCTGATGAAGCCGCTGCTGGCCAACCCGGCGCTGCAGCCGACGCCGGCCGATATCGCCTTCGCCCGCGACTACTTCCGCGACATGTTGCGCATCCGTCGCAGTTCCCCGTTGTTCCGCATGCGCACGGCCGACCAGATCAAGGCGCGCGTCGCCTTCTACAACGCCAGCCTCGATCAAATCCCCGGCTTGATCGTGATGGAAATCTCCGATCAGGACAAGACCGAGTCGCTGGACCGGCAATTCGCGCGCATCGTCGTGCTCTTCAACGCCGGGCCGCAGCCCGTCACGTTCACCGAGGCGAAGCTGCGCGGCCTGAAGCTGTCGCTGCACCCCATCCAGGCAGGAGGCAGCGACCCGCTCGTCAAGCAATCGCGCTACGACGCGGCAACTGGAAGCTTCAGCGTGCCCGGCCGCACTACGGCGGTGTTCGTCGCCCTGGACGCGTGAAATGACTTCCGCGGTTGGGGATGAGAGTCGAAAATCCGGCACCGATGCACACACCGAATCCCCTCTCGCTCGGCCTCGACATCGGCACGACCACCATCGCTGCCGTCGCCTTCGACGCGGCAGCCGGCCGCCTGGTGGCAAAAGCGACCCGGCTCAACGATGCCAGCTCCGCAGCGGGCGAGCAGAACCTGGCAGAGCTAGACCTCGACAGTGCCTTCGATATTGCCATTGCCGCGCTGGCCGAGGTGACACAATTGCTAGGAGCGCAGGCGAAGGCGGTGCGCTCGATCGGCGTGACCGGTCAGATGCACGGCGTGGCTTTCCTGGGCCAGGATCTGTGTCCAGTCCGCACCGCGATCACCTGGCAAGATCAACGCGCCCGCGACCTTCTGCCGGAGATCATCGAGCGCGCGGGTGGGGCAGGGGCGTTTGCCAACATGGGCTGCCTGCCTGCTGCGGGGTACCTCGGGGCGACGCTGTTCTGGTTGCAACGGCATGCGGCTTTGCCCGATGCGCATGCCTGTTGCATCCCGACGGCCGTGGCCGCCATGTTGACCGGCCGGCCGCCGGTCAGCGATGCGACGCTGGCTGCCTCGTCCGGTTTCTTCGACATCGTCCATCGCTGCTGGCCCCTGCAGTTGTTCGCTGACCTTGGCCTGCCGACGCACATCCTGCCGCCGGTGGTCGAACTGGAGGGCGGAAGGGCAGGGCACCTGAGGGCGGAACTGGCTGACCACCTCGGCTTGCCAGGTGACCTTGTCGTTGGCGTTGCGCTGGGCGATCATCAAGCCAGCCTGATCGGCAGCGGCTGTGAGGCGCCAGGAGCGGCTCATGTCAACGTGGGCACCAGCGGCCAGGTCTCGCTGGTCGTCGAACGCTTCATGCCGGCCGACGCAGCACATGGCGTCGAGACGCGCCCCTTCCCGGGTGGGCGGTTCGTGCTCACCGGCGCGGCCCTGTGCGGCGGCGATGCCCTGGCGCTGCTGCAGCGGTTCTTCCTGGATGTGATGGCGATGTTCGGGAAAGAAGTCCCAAACACCGACCTGCGTGGCGACGCGGCCTTCGAGGCCATGCTCTCGGCAGCAGCGCGGGTCCCGCCCGGCGCGGATGGCGTGCGCGCCACGCCGGCTTTTGATGGCGCGCGCCACCGTCCCGAGATGCGGGCTGCGCTAACCGGGTTGCGCCGCGACAACTTCACGCCGGCCCACGTGACCCGCGCGCTGGTGGAGGGGATCGCCGAAGAGCTCGGCACCTTCTACGATGCCATGCGCGCCTCGGTTTACTCGGATCCCCCTGAGTAGCTAACACTTTGCGGAATGCTCATGAAACTGGCACAATCTTATTAAACCAAAGCGAAAGGCCAATC
>JAIMBB010000269.1 GCA_023511655.1 Anaerolineae bacterium | reverse complement strand
CCCTACGGCGCTTCTGGACCATGATCGCCCACTATCATGGACAGCTATGGAACGCCGCGGAGTTCGCCCGATCGTTGGGAACGTCCGAAGTCACCGCGCGTCGTTATCTGGACATTCTCGCTGGCACGTACATGGTGCGGCGGCTGTCGCCATGGTTCGAGAACATCAGCAAGCGCCAGGTCAAATCGCCGAAGTTGTACATCCGCGACACCGGCATCCTGCACAGTTTGTTGGGGCTGGGGACTTTGGCCGAGATCCAGTCCCATCCCAGGCTGTGCGCCTCGTGGGAGGGATTCGCCATCGAGCAGATCATCGGCTTGCTGGGCACACGCGATGCGTATTTCTGGGCCACCCACAGCGGCGCCGAACTCGATCTGCTGGTGCATCTGCGGGGCAGGCGGTATGGCTTCGAGATCAAGTACGCCGACGCGCCCGGCGCCAGTCGTTCGATGCACGTGGCTCTGCACGATCTCGGGCTGGAGCACCTCTGGATCATTTATCCGGGGAAGCAAGCATACGCCCTCGATGCCCGGATCACCGTCCTGTCCGTGGAAGCGCTGCCTGATCTGGCGGCCACGTTGCGCTGAGCGAGGCGCAGCGCCTGAACCGGAAACGCCTTCCTCGCGTCGGACGCTCATCAATGATATGTATCAGTTGCGCGATAGGCGCATTGAACCCTGGAAATCCAATCACTGCAAAGAGATAACATTGAAGTAAAGGAGCTGCCATGCCCCGTCCCGTGTTCACTGCCTGTTCCACCTGGGCTTTGCACGATGAACTCGGCGATACCGTGCCGCTCGATGAAGCCATCGTTCTGCGCGCGCTCGATGCGCTCGAACGCTGGCGCGATTTCGACATTTTCCCGCAATACTTCAACATTGATTACGGCTGGACCGACCCTGAACTGGGCTACCGTCACTTCTACCGTGAACGCTGGCCAGATGGCCCCGACCGGGTGCTGAAGCGCATCCACGAGATGGGCATGTTGCCGGGTCTATGGTATCCCGTCAGTGGCGGACGCCTGCGCGTGCCGGGCTGGCAAGCCAGCCTGTCCAGCAACAACTGGAACTACTCCCTGCTCGACGGTCCCTACAGTCAGGACTTGAGCGACAGTCTGCTCTACGCCGCCGAAGTATGGGGCGTGCATTTCTTCAAGTTCGATTTTGCCGATTTCGCCGCTGCTGTGCCCGACGACCCGCGCCCCTTCGAGACGCGCTACGCCCTGGGGGTGGAACGATTCGTGGAGATGGTAGCCCGACTCAAGCGTTCCGTTCCCGACATCATCACCATTGCCCACTGCGGCTTTGCCCGGCAAGATTCTGTCGGACGGTTGGGTCCTGGTGTACCGCGCCTTGCGGCTGACCCGGCCATGCTGGAAGTGATTGACGGCTTCTTCAGCGGCGACCCGCAGCCCACCGATCTCCCTGCGACAGCGATTCACCGCAGTTCCGACCTGTATCAGGACATCATGGTTCGCGCTATGCTGGAATGCGGCTTTCCCCTGGCGCGCATCGAAGACCACGGGGCGATGTGCGGATTGACCAACACCTGCCACCGGCGCGGGCGCCAGGGATTGCGCCGCAGTCACATCGCGCAACTGGCGCGCGGCGGGCGGCGCGACCTATTCTACGGCGACCCGTCCTTGCCCACCGATGATGACCTGGCAGGCATGGCAGCCGCCCGCCGCCTGTTCGTGGACGCCTGGAACCGCAACCTGGAAACCGCTCCGCTTGGTCCCAGACCGGGCGAAGGGCCCTGGCACGGCTGGCTGACCGGCGGCGGACGGCGCGGACTGGTCTGGTTGGTCAACCCGCATTTGCATGCGTGCGTCATCCGCCTGCCCATCGTCAACCTGGCAACCGCCCGGATATTGTTCTACGAAGGCGAGCGCCCCGCCCTGCAAACCCAGCCGGATGAACTGATTCTGCGCCTGGGACCCGAACAAGCCGCCCTGATTGGGCTGGGGGCGTATGCCGCTCCGGAGTGCGTCCTGCCGCCCGATGAAACCACCCGCCTGCCGCGCCAGACCGAACTGCTCTCCCTTGACTGGCAGCCCACGCCCGACGGACTGACCGCCACGCTCCCCGCCGGACTGCCTGCCAGCGCCGAATTGATGGTGATTGCCGCCATCCATGAAGGCGCGCCGCATTTGCCCGGCCCCTTCCCGGCCCTGCGAATCGGACATCAGGACGACAGGAACGGCGTGATTACCGAGCCTGCGCCGCATCACCTGGTCAGCATCACGGTCGAGGGGCAGCCCTGCGCTGCGCAAGTACCATCGGTCAGCGTGTGGAACGGCACGAGTTGGGTTTTGCGCCGCTTTGCCAGCCCCGCCGCTGGAGCCTCCATATCCATCCAATCGAAACTCGACCCACCCCGCCGCATCCGTGCCGAGGCATGGGTGGTCAAGTGAGCCTGCACGATCAGCCACTGGTTCTTGTAAACCAATGGACGCTGATGCCTATGCTGGCGGCGACAGGTGGCCCAACTGCATCAGCAGGCCCAGCCCGTCCGAGTAGTTGTGTCCTTCGACCGCCAGGCCGTCGGGGCCGAAGCGCCAGACCTCGCACACGTCCAGCGAGAAGGGCTTGTGGCTGGCGGGGAAGGGCGAGGCCGGCATGGGGCCGTCCTGGACGCCGATGGCCCGGAAGCGGGCGGTCACCCAGTCGCCGGCGGCGATGTATTCCTGATCAACGATCCTGATGTCGGACGACATGGCGGCGCGATCCTCGAGCCATGCCTGGAACTCCGCACGTGAGTTCGCGGTCAACCCGCGGCCATGATCGACCACGCGGCCGGTCGGCGCCACCACCTGGGCGGCCCTGGCGAAATCGTGCGCGCTGAACGCATCGTGCGCGGCGCGCAGGGAGGCGACATTCTTGTTTTCCATGGTTCACTCCTGATAAACGGTATCACTTCAAGCTGTTGCATCATGCTCAGCACGGCGCTCACATCCCGACGTTCTTTGATCTGGCCATCGGCAGATCACAGCTTTGGTCTAGAAGGGGTAACCCTGCAATCCTTGTAGACCCTTCACGGCCGAGATCTCGCCCGTGTGCGCAGCGGCGTTGACCACCAGAAGGCACGTCAGGAAGGAACCGACGGTCTGTTGGCCCAGGCCGACCGGCGTCATGTCCACAGCCGTCGCCAGGTCATCGTCGCTCAGCGCAGCCAGTTGCTCGTCAAGGGCCGCGAAGGCTGCCTGGGCGTACTGGCGCAGGGCAGCGAGGTCGATAGTTAACATTCCCGATAATCAGCAGCGCCTATAAAATGGTGTTATGCTCACTTACCTGACGCTGTCTCAGCACCCC
>JAIMBB010000268.1 GCA_023511655.1 Anaerolineae bacterium | reverse complement strand
AGATCACGCCGCCCGCTTGCACAGAGAGCAGTTCGCGCAGGTGGGCGCGGCTTTCGGCTTGCAGCGGCGGCTGGCGCAGCAGGTCCTGACAGCGGGCAAAAGTGCCGAAGAGCTGGTCATCGAGGTCGTTGCGGTCGGTGAGCACGACAATGGTGGGGTTTTCCATCGCCGGTTCGCGGATGATGCGCCCGGCGTAGAAAACCATCGTCAGGCTCTTGCCCGAGCCTTGCGTATGCCAGACCACGCCAATGCGCTGGTCTCCTGGCTTGCCACCGGGCTTGCGCCCGGCTTCATAGCCCGCCTGCCTCTCTGCCACCTGATCCCCTCGGGCAAGTTGGGCGGCGCGCAGTGTTTCAGCCACTGCCACCCGCACGGCGTTGAACTGGTGGTAAGCGGCGATCTTCTTGACCGGTCGCCCGCTGCCGTCATCCTCGAAGACGATGAAGTCGCGGACGAAGTCGAGGAAGCGGCGCGGGGCGAGCAGGCCCTCGATCACAACCCGTAACTCTGGGATGTGCGGATCGGCCAGCGCCTCGCCGTGAATCGTGCGCCATGGCTTGAACCACTCGCGCCCGGCGCCGATCGGGCCGATGCGCGCCTGCACGCCATCGGAGATGATAAGCGCCGCGTTGCTGGCAAAGAGCGATCCGACCTCGGCCTGGTAGGTCTGGAGCTGTTGAAAGGCGCTCCAGACGGTGGCGCCCTCGTCGGCCGGATTCTTGAGCTCCAGCACAACCAGGGGCAGGCCGTTGAGGAAGAGCACGATGTCCGGCCGGCGGCTGTGGCGGTTCTCGACCACGGCAAACTGGTTCACCGCCAGCCAGTTGTTGTTCTCTGGCTCGTCAAAGTCAATGACGCGCGCCTGCGCGCCTCGAATGTTGCCCTCGGCATCGCGATACTCGACCGTCACGCCGTCCACCAGCAGGCGATGCAGCGCGCGATTGCGCTGGAGCAGATCGGCGCCCTGGGGCTGTGCCAGCTTGCGGAAGGCGTCTTCCAGCGCCTCGGCCGGCAGGTCGGAGTTGAGCCGGGCCAGCGCGTCCCGCAACCGCTGCTCCAGCACCACCTGGCCGAAGTCCCGTCGCTCGGCGAAAAGCCCGTCGGGCGCGATTTCCGGGCCGTGCGCAATGCGCCAGCCGGTGGCCTCCAGCCAGGCCAGGGCGGCGGATTCAACGGTAGATTCGTTCAAACCGGACATGCCGTCTTCGGCGCCGGGTTCAACGTCCGGGGTTCTCCGGGTCCGCTGCCCAGCGGAGCGGGTTGTTTGCGATGTATTCGCGAATGCGATTCAACGATGCCTCGTCGCGGATGATGTGTTCGTAATAATTGCGTTGCCAGATTCGCGCAGACGGGGTTTGTCGCATTGCGTTGATGGTTTTTGTCGTTTGATATTTGAAGTAGGCCACCACATTCCCCAATGATGGTCGCTGCCGGGGCGCGGCATCCGCGCCGGCCACCGCATCCGTGCCCGATGTAGTTTGCGGGGGAATGGGGGTGTGCGGAATGGGGGTGTAGGGCGGGGTGACCCCGCCCCGATGTCGTCACCCGTGCCCGCCGGCGTGCCCGCGCCGGCCGTCATATCCGCGCCGGCCACCGCATCCGTGCCCGGTGTGTTTTGCGGGGGAATGGGGGCGTAGGGGCGGGGTGACCCCGCCCCTACGTTGTCGGCATCGGTGATAACGATGATGCCGTGCACATGGTTGGGCATCACGACGAACGCATCGGTATCAACGCCGGGGAAATGGCGTGGGATGTCTTCCCACCAACGCACCACGCACGCCCCCGATTCGTTCAACCGCATTTCGCCGTTGACGATCTCGCCGAATAGAGGTTCCCGATTCTGGGTCACGATGGTGACGAAATACGCCCCTGCCTGGCTGTAATCGTATCCCCGCAGGCGGATGGAGCGGCGGTGGTGACGGTTGGGGTCGTAGGTCATAGCCCGCGCTCCTTCAGAAATCGCTCCGCATCCTTCACCCGTAGCTCGCCGGAAATGAGCCTGGGCAGCAGCGCATCGCGCAGGGCGGCGAGGGTGCGGGACTGATGAGTGCCAGCGATGATGCGGTCAATGGAAGGTCGCACCTGCCGGGTGAACGCCTCGGCGACGGGCGACGGTGGCAGAACGAGCTCGTAGCGCGCCATGTCAGCCCAACTCGTCCGAGGCATCTTGGTGCCGGTGGACCCTGCGTTCGTGTAGTCCACGAACCCGGTGCTGGAGACGTGGCCGAGCGTGAAGCCGAACCACGAGGCTGATCGGGGCGCAACGACGACAATGTCCGTTGAACACACTCCATCGACCGGCGCGACTCCTACCTTGTGGAAGTAGGGCCGGAGCTTGCCGAACAGGATCTCGCCTCGCTTGAACTCGAACTTGTTGCTCTCCAGCCCGTCACCTGCGCCCCAGTCGGACAGCGCGATGCACTGCTTTGGCATGTGCTCAAGCGCGATGTAGGGTGTCTCGGGCTCGATCTGCTCAGGTCGGACACTGCGTCGAGGATGCTCGGCGACATCTCCGAGCGTCCCCACCTCCCACCCCTCCGGGATCTCGCCGAGTTCGGAGTCGACGAGGCGGGCGGGGAAGAGGTCGGCGAGGGGTCTGGGGAGGCCGGGGTCGCGGCCTTCGGACTTGGCGCGGACGGGGTCGAAGTCCACGAACCACGACTTGAAGAGCGCCCGCGCCATCGCCTCCAGCGTCTCGTTCATCCGCCGGTTCAGTTCGATCTTGTCGTCCAGCGTGCCGAGGATGTGGGCAATGGCGCGTCGGTCGCATTCGCTCTCGTACCAGGGCACACGTAGTGTCTCTAGGTCTCGCCGAGTTGCGTTCCCGAAAACTGAGCCACTGCCCTCAATCGCCTGCCACGTGGTCTCCAGCATGCGCAGCGCGAACTCCAAGTACCGACCGTCTTCCCGACTTTTCGCCCGAATGATGGCCAGCCCACGGCCAATTGCGCATCTGCGGTCCGCTACATTGACACGGCCAATCGGCGCGCGCACGCTCAGCAAGATGTCCCCCGGGGCTGCGATTCGTGATGGTGCCGTGCAGAACACACGCGGCGTGGGGTGTCGGTAGTTGAAGTCGGCGACCCCCTGGAAGAACGGTAGACCGTCGCCATGCTCGTTGTAAGTGTCGCCCGGAGGCGACTGACCCATGATGATCTCAGCCACTTCTGCGAGCCGCACTTCACCCGCCATACCCCAGCTCCTTCAGGTTGGCGGCGGTCTGCTTCGCGGGCTGCTGAGCCGCGAACGGAGGCAATAACCGCGCAGGCCGCGCATGGGCAGCAGCACCATAACCCTGTTAAAAACAGGCAGG
>JAIMBB010000267.1 GCA_023511655.1 Anaerolineae bacterium | reverse complement strand
GCGCAAACTCGCCCAGCTTGTGCCCCACCATGTTCTCGGTGATGTAGATGGGGATGTGCCGGCGCCCATCATGCAACGCGATAGTGTGACCCACCATCTGCGGGAAGATGGTTGATGCGCGCGACCAGGTTTTGATGACTTTCTTCTCGCCGCGCGTATTCATCGCTTCGATCCGCTTCAGCAGCTTCGCCTGAACGTATGGGCCTTTCTTCAGTGATCTAGACATCTCTCAGACTCTCAACCTTCGTCCTCGATGGTCACCCGACATCCGCCTACAGTCGGCCGACCTCCGGGCGACAATCCATCGCTCCACAATCACTTGCGGCGCTTCTTCTCCCGCCGGCGCACGATCAACTGGTTGGTGCGCTTGTTGCGACGAGTCTTGACGCCCAACGCCTTTTTACCCCACGGCGTGCGCGGCGCATCCTTGCCGATCGGCGAGCGACCTTCGCCGCCGCCGTGTGGATGGTCGCGCGGGGACATGGCCGAACCGCGCACGGTCGGGCGGATGCCCAGCCAGCGCTTGCGGCCGGCCTTGCCCAGCTTGACGTTGCTGTGATCGAGGTTGCCTACCTGCCCCACTGTGGCCATGCACGTTTGCAGCACCATGCGCACCTCGCCGCTGGGCATGCGCAAGGTGACGTAGTCGCCTTCCTTGGCCAACACTTGCGCGCTCGCCCCGGCGGCGCGGACGATCTGGCCGCCCTTGCCCGGGCGCAGCTCGATGTTGTGCACCATGGTGCCCAGCGGGACGTTGGCGAGCGGCAGGGCGTTGCCGGGGCGCGCCTCGGCATCCGGGCCGCTCATCACCTCGTCGCCGACTTGCAAGCCGACCGGAGCGAGGATGTAACGCTTTTCGCCATCCGCGTAGTGCAACAGCGCAATGCGCGCCGAGCGGTTTGGGTCGTACTCAATGGTCGCCACGCGCGCCGGAATGCCGACTTTGTCGCGCTTGAAATCAATGATGCGGTAGGCGCGCTTGACCCCACCACCGCGATGGCGCGTCGTCACCTTGCCGCGCACGTTGCGCCCGCCGGTGCCGCGCAGATCGGTCAGCAACGACTTTTCCGGCTCGCGGGTGGTGATCTCCGAAAAGTCGCTCACGGTCATGCCGCGGCGGCTTGGCGTAGTCGGTTTATAGGTTTTGACTGGCATTACGCGACCCCCTCGAAGAGCGGAATGCGATCGTTCTCGCTCACCTGCACGATGGCTTTCTTCCACTGCGGCGAGCGTTGGATATGCTTCGCCTTGCGTCCGGTGATGCGGCTGCGCGGGCTGCGCCGTCGCTTCTCCGGCATCACAATGACGTTGACGCGCGTCACCGTCACGTTGAAGGCCAACTCGACCGCTTCTTTGATTTGTTGTTTATTGGCGCGCGCGTCCACTTCGAAGACATACTGCGGCTTTTCGTAGCCGACTTGCCACTGCGTCTTCTCCGTGATGAGCGGGCGCTTCAGGACCTCGTACGGATGCATATTTCCCTCTCTACCCCAACCAGGACTTGATCACCTCGACGGTGTCCAGCGGCATGACCAACTGATCGTACTTGAAGATGTCGCGGATGTTGAGATAGCTGGCATGCAAGGTTTTTACATTGGCCAGGTTGTTGGCCGACTTTTCGACGGCCTCCATGCGGCCGGGCAACACGATCAGCCCTTTGGTAATGCCGAGCGCCTGCATAGCCGCAGCGAACTCTTTGGTCTTCGGCGCGCTCATCTCCAGCGTGTCCACGATCACGATTTGCTGATCGGCCGCTTTCTGGGACAGCGCGCTGCGGATCGCCGCGCGGCGCATTTTCTTCGGCATGTCCTGATGGTAACTGCGCACGACCGGGCCGAACGCCACGCCACCTCCCACCCAGTGAGGCGCCTTGCGGCTGCCCTGACGGGCGTTGCCGGTGCCCTTCTGGCGATAGACCTTCTTCGTCGTTCGGTTCACCTCGGCGCGCGTCTTCACCTTGTGCGTCCCCAGATGCGCGTTGGCGTTTTGGCGCAACAGCGCCTGATGCATCAGCGGCTGACTGATCCGGGCAGCGAAGATGCTGTCCGGCAATTCGACCTCGCCGACCGACTCACCTCTGATATTCTTGACTGGCACTTTCATGGCTACTTCTTCCTGGCCTTACGCGCTTCCTTGATCACTACGATGCCACCTTTCGCACCGGGCACCGATCCGGAGACGGCGATCAAGTTCCGATCCACGTCCACCATCATCACTTTGGCATTCATCGTCGTCACCTGGGTATTGCCGTAATGGCCTGCCATGCGTCGCCCCTTCGGCACGCGGCCGGGTGTGGTACCCGCGCCAATCGAGCCGGGCGCGCGCTCGCGATCAGACGCGCCGTGCGTCTTCTTCTGACGATGAAAACCGTGCCGTTTGATGCCGCCGCTGAATCCGCGTCCCTTCATCGTGCCGGTGACATCCACATACTCGCCCACGGTGAAGATGTCCGCCTTGATGACGTCGCCCTCTTTGTAAGGGATCTCTTCCAGGCGCGCCTCGGCGAGATGCTTGAGCGGCGGCACGCCCTCCAGCTTGCGCCGGTTGGGGTGCTTATCGTTCGGTTTGAGCAAGCCAAGGTGGCCCTGCTCCCCGCGGGTGAGCTTCTTCGCCTTCACCTCGCCGAAGCCGAGCTGAATGGCGTTGTAGCCATCCTTTTCGACGGTTTTTACTTGCGTCACGTAGTTGGGGCCGGCCTCGATCACTGTCACGCCGGTGACGTTACCCTTCTCATCGAAGAGCTGCGTCATCCCCACTTTTCGTCCGATCAATTTCCTCATCTCTCATCATTGGCTCTCCGGCCGCAAGGGCCGCCCTGGCGCATGTGCGCGAGAGCGTGACCGTCGCCGTTTCGCCATCGGCGACCTATAGCTTGATCTCGATGTCCACGCCAGCCGGCAGATTCAGCCGCATCAGCGTGTCAATCGTTTTGGAGTCCGGATCAATCACGTCAATCAGCCGCTTATGCGTCCGAATCTCGAAGTGCTCGTGCGAATCCTTATCAATGAAGGGTGAACGTCGCACGGTATAACGCTCGATTTTCACCGGCAGCGGCACCGGGCCGACTACCGTCGCGCCGGTGCGCTCGGCCGTCTCCACAATCTGCTGCGCCGAGCGGTCGAGCGCGCGATGGTCATACGCCTTTAGACGGATGCGAAGTCGTTGCTTGGCCATCTGACAACTCACTCCCGACCTCCGACCCGAAGGGGTACCGCGAGTCGGAGGTCGAAGTCGTCCTTACTCAAACACCTTGGTGATGGAGCCGGCGCCCACCGTCAACCCGCCTTCCCGGATCGCGAACTTCGACCCCTGCTCCAACGCCAC
>JAIMBB010000266.1 GCA_023511655.1 Anaerolineae bacterium | reverse complement strand
GTCCGTCGCCGTGGCCGTCACGCAACCGCTGTCGCAAGCGGACGTTGCGGTGACGACGTTGCTATTGTTGCCCGCCGTGGTGATGACCGCGGTGACCAACGCCGTGAACACGCCACCCGACGCCAGAGCCGGCAACGACCAGGTGATCGTGTTGCCGGAAACGGAGCCGCCATTCGTGGCCGTCGGGCTGATGAACGTCGAGCCGACCACGTCGGTGATCAGCACGTTGAACGCGGCGCCAGGGCCGGTATTGGTGATGCGCACCGTCCATGTCACCGTGCTGCCCGCCTGGGCCGGTTGCCATGCCGGCGATTTATCTACCGTAAGGTTGGGGCCAACGGCGTTGATGTTGAGCGAGGCAGTCATCGTGTACGGTCCCGTGCCAGGACAATCGGGCACATCGTCGTCATACGCCAACAGCGCACCGAACTGCCCGCCGGGGTTGCCACACGCACCGCCGGTAGCGGCACTGCGCAGTGCCAGGGTGAGCGTGGTCGCGCCGGTGGGCAACGTGTCCCACGCGTATATCACCATCGAGCCGAGATTGGTTGTGAGGGAAGGCGGCGTGCTGGCGAACACCGTGCCGCTGAAGACGTAGCCGCCTGGCAGCGTGTTGGTCAACACGACGTTGTAGGCCGGCGGACCATCATTGAACAGCGTCACCGTAATCGCGCCGCCACAGGTGTTCAAAGTGGCCGGCGCAATTTCGGCGGCGATGCCCGGTGCATCGAACACCGGCCGCGTGCGCACGCGCACCTGTTGCGCTGGCAGCGTCAGCCGGCAGTCATCCGAGCAGCCCCAACTGACTTGCGCCGTGTTGAAGGTATCGGCGATCGTGCAGCCCAATGGTTGATTAATCGTCGCTGTCAGGGTAAAGACCGCGTTCTGACCGGGGTTGAGCAAGGGCAGCGACCAGGTGATCGTCCCGCCCAGCGGGCCGGGCGTCGGGCCGCTATAGCCGGGAGTGGCGCTTTGAAAGACCAGGTTCGCGGGCAACGTATCGGTGATGACCAGCAACTGCGCCGGCGCAGCATTCGCCGCATTGGCGACGGTGACGGTAAACACTAACGTCTCACCCGGTTCGCCATACAAAAACGTCCCCGAGGGCGACGAGCGGCTCAAGTTGGAGCCAACTTTGGCGAGGGTAATATCCGCCTGGCGCACCTGGAGTTGGTAATATGAGCTGTCGCTGAGCTGCGGCGTGCCGCAGACGTCTCGATAGCCGGTCTGGACTTGCAACTGACCACCCGCAAAACCACAACTCGCTCGCACGACAAAGCGCAGATAGACGGTCTCGCCCGGTCGCAGGCGCGTCAGCCAGTTACCCAACGGCGCACCGCTGCCCGTGCCCCAACTCAGCGATTGGCCGCTGACCGTTGGATCCGGACCGGGCTGCCAGTTGATCGCATCGGTGCTCACTTCGGTGCTGCCGATCACGTAGGAGAGCCCATTGGGTAGCGTCTGGGTGACAGTCGCCGAGTACACGCTCATCAAACCGGCGTTGCGCACCGTGGCCGTGACCGTGCGGGTATAGCACGTATCAATCGGCGAGAGCGTCTGGTTCGTATTCAGCAGGATGGTCGGCGGCAGCTCGACCGACGACGTCACCGGCCCACCCGAAAGGCACGTCTCGCCCAGGCAGCCATGTGCACCGGATAGGCGGTTGACCAGATCGCCGCAACCGACGATCTCGGCGCTAAGTTTGATGTACAGCGTTTCCTTCGGCTGGATGACCGGCACCTGCCATGTGACCAGGTTAGTCGAAGTGATCATGGTGATGCCGCCGGGCGAGCCGAGCGAGGACGTGACCGTCGCCGTGACGAAGCGCAGGCCGCTACCTAGCGCATCGGTGAGCACCACGCTGTAGGCCGGGCCGGCGCCGGTGTTCTTGGCGATCAGCGTCCAGGTCACCACATCGCCGGTGGCGTAGATCACCCCCGGGAACTTGGTCAGCAACGGCAAGGGGCCAACGTATAAGGACGCAGACTGCACCCCACCTGTGCTGCAGCTCTCGCGGTAGTCGTCGTCGTTGCTGCACAAGCTTTCATAGTGAAGCACGCCCTGCAAGGGCGCCAGGCCGCTGCCGCAGCGCAACTGTACGCGAAGCTGGATGGTTGCCGTCACTGCGCTGCTGAACGCATCAGCGTAGAACCAGTGGTAGCCCACCGCATCGGTCTGGGTGAGGACGGGGGTTGCGCCGCCGAAGCCGATCACGTCCAGGATGGCGTAAGTAGTGGTGGGCACGTCTATTACCGCGTCGTAGGCGGCGACGCCGGACGTGCGCTGGGCAGTGAGCGTGACGGTGTAAACGCCGCACGATGAAACATTGGCCGGCAACCCCGCGAGGCTCAACGTCATGCTCGGCGCCTGCGTCTGCACGAAAACGCCTTCCTCGACCGTGCTATCGTTTGTGCACACCCCGTTGCCGGTCACACCCAAATCGAGATACGACCAGTCATACCACGTGAAGTCGTTGCAGGCCGAGGTTTCGCTGACTGCTGTGGTGTAGGAAATGGTCAACGTCGCACCGGGCAAAGGAGGATCGCACGGCGGATTGATGTTCGAGATCACCAGGCTTCCGCCGATGACGCCCGCCGAGAAGGTCGCCGTGCAGGAGATGGCACCGTTGCTCACGAACACCGAGGCCGTGCCAGGTGCGTAACTCTGATAGGTCAGCGCTTCGGTAAACACCAACCCGCTCCACGTCGGCGTGACGACGAAGCTGTTGGCGAAGGTATAGATGTTGGTGTAGGTGAATGCCGGGCTGCTGCACACCGGCGCCGGTGCCGAGACCAGTTTCTGGCTGGCCACCATGCCCTCGGTGCACTGCACATAGGTGGTGGCCTGCGCGGTCGCCGTTTGCTGACAAGTGCGACAGTCCACGGCCGTGGCCGTAACCACATTGGTGAAGGCCTGTCCGCATGCCGGACAGCCGGCCGTGCCGCTTGGCACGGCGAATACCGGCGTCAACACCGTGCTGCTACCCACCGTCCAGGAGATGTAGGTGTTGCCACCCATGGTGAAAGTCACTCCCCCGGCGGGGTTCACCACAACTAGCCCTGCCGGCACCTGATCGGTGATCAGGATCGTGCCGGAGATGCCATTGGCGTTGACTGCGATGGTCGCCGGGATCGTCTCCCCGCGATAAACCTCCCCCGGCATGTTCTTGCTCACGCTCAGCGAACCGGGCGTGTTGACCAGTTGCCAGTTGGCAGCCTTTGGAGCTTCCGCGTAAAGGAAAGAGCAGGCGTCGCGGTAGTTCAGGTCAAAATTAAAACTGCCGCCGGTCGGCGTCGCGCACACGTTGGCGGGCGTGGTCAGGGTGAAGACCAGGTTGTAGGTCTGACCGGGTGGAA
>JAIMBB010000026.1 GCA_023511655.1 Anaerolineae bacterium | reverse complement strand
CACATAGGGTCGCCCCTACAACGGGCGGCGGGGTGTGATGTAGGGGCGGCCCTGCGCCGCCGCCCGCCCATATGTGCCAAACGCGGGCAGGCACATAGACCTGCCCCTACCAAGAAAATGCCCCCGTGGGTGAACGCACCCTCGCCCATCGGCAATCGCCCATACAATCGTCACATGTCTACTAAGCTCCTCCTCGACACCGACATCGGCTCGGATATTGACGACGCGGTATGCCTGGCTTATCTGCTAGCCCGGCCAGACTGCGAGCTGCTGGGCATCACCACCGTGAGCGGTGAGCCGGAGCGGCGCGCCATGATGGCCAGCGCGCAATGCCGGGTCGCCGGCCGGGACGTGCCGATCTTTCCCGGTGCGGCCGAGCCGTTGCTGGTTGCATCGCGCCAGCCCACCGCGCCGCAAGCCGATGCGCTCGCGCGCTGGCCGCACCAGACGCGCTTCCCCTGCGGCGAAGCGATCGAGTTTTTGCGCAGCACCATCCGCCGCCATCCAGGCGAGATCATTTTGCTCACCATCGGTCCGCTCACCAACATTGCACTGCTGTTCAAGGCCGACCCGGAGATCCCGGCTTTGCTCAAAGGGATGGTGACCATGGGCGGGTTGTTCGACCCGACGCGCACCCGCAACTGGCGCGGCGGCCACTGGGAATGGAACATCTACTGCGATCCACACGCAGCCGCCATCGTCTATCGCACGCCGGTCGCCGCCCACCGCTCCCTCGGGCTGGACGTGACGACGCAGGTGACGCTGGGAGCGGAAGAGGTGCGCCGCCGCTTCCAAACACCGCTGCTACGGCCGGTGCTCGACTTCGCCGAAGTGTGGTTCCGCAGCACCGAGAAGATCACCTTCCACGATCCCCTGGCAGCGACGACGATTTTCGATGAGCAGATCTGCGCGTTCGAGCGGGGCGAGGTCAGCGTCGAGTTGCATGACCCCGACGCCTTCGCCCTAACGCGCTGGCGGCCGCGCCCCGACGGCCGGCACGAGATCGCCACGCATGTGAACCCGGCGCGCTTCTTCGAGGCCTATTTCGCCAGCTTCGTATAATCGGCGCGATGTCAACGCCTCTCACATCGCTCTCGCTCGATGAACAAGTTGAGCTGCTCATGCAGGGCACCGCCTACGGCGACGAAACGCTGGCCCGCAACATGGCGAACGAGCTGCGCGAGCGACTCAAGGAAGGCCGGCCCTTGCGCGTGTATTGCGGCTTCGACCCGCGCACCAGCGATCTGCATCTTGGTCACACCATCCCGATGCGCAAGCTGCGCCAGTTCCAGGAGTTGGGCCACGAAGTCACCTTCCTCATCGGCAACTACACCAGCCTGCTGGGTGATCCATCCGACAAAGATAAGCTGCGCCCCTTGCTCACCGCCGAACAGGTAGCCGAGAATGCGCGCACCTACGCCGAGCAGGCCTTCAAGATTCTCGACCGCGAGAAGACCCACATCCGCTACAACGCGGAGTGGCTGAGCCGGTTGTCGTTCCTGGAGGTGATCGAGATCGCGCAGAACTTCACCGTGCAACAGTTCATGACGCGCGAGAACTTCGCCAAGCGATTGGAGCGCGGCGAGCCGATTTACCTGCACGAGACGTTCTATGCGCTGATGCAGGCCTACGACGCCGTCGCGCAGCACACCGACGTGCAGGTCGGCGGCAGCGATCAGTTGTTTAACATCATCACCGCCGGCCGCAAGCTGCAAGAGGCGATGGGCCAGCGCCCGCAGATCGGCATCATCATGGGCATCCTGCCTGGCACCGACGGCGTGGTGAAGATGTCGAAGTCGCTGGGCAACCATATCCCGATCCTGGCGGCGCCGGAGGACATGTACGGCAAGGTGATGTCCATCCCCGACAGCGCGATGATCACCTACTTCGAGCTGGCCACGCGCTATACGCCGCGGATGATCGAAGAAATGAAGCAGCGACTGGCCGAGGGCGTCAATCCGCGCGACGTCAAGATGGAGTTGGCGCGGGAGATCGTCAGCATCTTCCACAGCCCGCAAGCCGCCGAGCATGCCGAAGCGCAGTTCAAAGAGGTCTTCCAGAAGAAGGGACTGCCGGACGACATGCCGGAGTTCGCGGTGAACGACAACATGAGCGTGGTGGACGTGATGGTGGCGTTGAAATTCGCCACGTCGAAGGGCGACGCGCGCCGCCTGATCGCCGGCGGGGGCGTATATCTGGATGGCCGCACGGTGACCGACGCTAACGAAGCGCCTGCGCCGCCGCAGGTTTTGCAGGTCGGCAAGCGACGATTCGCGCGGCTGGTGAAACCCTGAGGCGGACGACCGCTCAGGCCATGTGTTCTCGCACGCAAGTCACCAAGCGATCCCCATGCAAGATCAGCCAGGCATCCACGCGCTTCATTGAATCCACCCAGTTCTCCACATCCACATACGGACTGAGGTTAGCCAGGAAGCGCCCCACCAGGTGCATCAGCACGTTCGCGTTCCGCAACAGCATCATCGCCGGCAACAGGGCGATCTCCTCCTCGCCGAAGCGGCCGACGCGGCTGTAGCCGCGCGCCAGGGCGGCGATGCGCTCCCACTCCCGTCCGCTGCTCATCGCATCCCAACACCATGTATCTACGGCGATGGCGAAGTCCATGGCGCGCGGGTTGAACGCGCAGTTCTCGAAGTCCAGCACGCCGCTCACCCGCGCACCCTGCATCAGGATATTGCCGGCGATGAAGTCGCCGTGGATGAGTTGCTGGGGCAAAGCACGGATGCGCTTTTCGTGCACATAGACGCGTTCCAGGATAGCGTCCACGTGTGCCACATCGGCCCTTGAAGCCAACGAGCCAACCTGGCGCATGGTCTCGAATGGATTGGGCACCAGCGGGTGCACGCGTCCCAACTCGATGTATGGCCGGGGCGCGCCGATGCCGCGCGATTCGACCTGTCGAAGCGCGGCATGCAACACGGCCATTGCCTGGCCGGCGCCTTCGGCCTGCGCGAGATCTTGGACGTCCGGGTTCTCGCCGCGGATGAATGGGATCAGCACCATCAACCGCACGCCCTGGCCGTAATCCACCAACGCCCAAAGTTCGCCACGTCGGGTGGGAATCGGCATCGGCACGGCGAAGGGTAACGCCTGCCTGGCGAGTTGGGCCAGCACGGACATCTCGTGTTGGATGTATTTGGGGTTGGCGTGGTTGCCATATACGCGCAACACGAACGGCAAGGGGGCGCCGACGTTGTCGTGCAGTCGGTATAAAAAGTTGTTGTAACCGCGCCCAAGCGGGCGGAAAACACAACCCGCCGGGACATCCCAGATTTCGGCCAGCTCGAACTGCGCTATCCCTGGTTCACCCATTTCGCCTCGCCGGTGACCGGCTGTGGATCGTCGGCGGTTTGCACCTTGAAGCTCAGCCCCGGCCGGGTGGCAAATGCGCCGACGTGGCCACGGGCATCCATCATCAGCAGGCGCACCCAGTCGGCGCGGCGCATGTGATCGCCGTCCGACGGCTCGTCGAGCAGTTCCGACAACTGACGCACCACCTCCTGCCCTGCCGCCTCCAACGACCACCCCAGCCGCAGCAGCATCACCGCCTGGGCTGATGCCCCGACGCGAATGGCAGCCTCCCCCAGGCCCATGCAGGCGGCTGCGCCGTAGCGATTGTCGCAGTAGTTGCCCGCGCCGATGAGGGGGGAATCTCCGACCCGGCCGGGATACTTCCAGGCGATGCCCGAGGTGGTGACGGCGCTGCACAGGTTGCCGGCCGCGTCGCGCACGATCACGTTCATCGTGTCGCTGCCCAGCGGCCGGCGCAGGGCGCGCACAGCCAGGTCAATCGTGCCCTCGCCCTCTGCATCCCCCACTTCGGCCAGGCAATCCAGCCAGGCCAGGCGCGCCTCGGGCGAGAGCATATCGCGGCGTTCGGCACCGATCTCGGCTGCAAACCGCGCGGCGCCATCGCCGACCAGCAGTATGTGGGGCAGCCGCAACATTACTTGACGTGCGATGCTGATGGGATGGCGAAAGCCCTTCAAGGCAGCCACAGCCCCAGCCCGCAGCGTCGCGCCATCCATGAAGGAAGCGTCGAGTTCCACTTCACCCAGGATGTTCGGCCAACCGCCATAGCCGACCGTATGTTCGTCGGGATCGTCCTCCACAGCACGAGCGATGCATTCGGCCACGTCGCCGGCGCTGGCACCGCGCAACAGATCTCGCATGCCCTCGGCGATGAATTCGTCGCGAATCTCGGCGTTGGCCAGGATGACAGGTGCACATGCCATGCGGGCGATTTTAGCGTCTCACCCGATTGAAGACCGAAGGCTGCTGATGGGTGAGTTCACAGCCAGGGGCAGTGACAACCTTCTGCAGGCTTTTGCTGGCCGTCATGGCCCGAGGGACAACCCGCGGGAGATTTTCCTGCCAATCCTTTCTGCGCGGTCCCGAGCGCCCGGCGCATAACGATTCAGACGGTTGCGGGCACGTCACCGCATGGGTCAGCAAGCCAGGCGCTCGAGCAGGGCGACGGCGTCGCGTACGTCGCGCCCCCGGCAAAGCCGATACGCCGGCCTGGAGAGGAGTGCCTCACGCACCGCTGGCCAGGCCATGTGGCGACTTGCATACGGCTGCCCTCGGGCGAGCAAGCGACGCGCCAGGTCATTACCGATCCGACGCAAGCAGGGCCTGCTTCGCTCGCGCGCGCCATCTACGAAGATCAATGTCCCGAGCGGAGCCTGGATGCGCGTATGGGGCGCGATGGTGCGCACGTCAATTTCCAACTTTCGCCGGCCGCTGCGGCGAACGATGACTTTATCCTCATCGAAGCGGCAGCCAAAAAGAATGCTTGCATCCTCCAACAGATGCACAAAGTTTGGAACCCCGCGCACGGCGAAATTGTGCTCAGGCAACACGAACACGCCGTCCTCAGCGATCAGATCCCATCCCGCCATCATCAGCGCAAAGGCGAGGGTGGACTTGCCTGCGCCGCTTGCGCCGAACAGGATAAGAGCAAAGTCTCCCTTGGCTACACAGGCCGCATGCAGTCCGACCGCACCCAGCCGGTGCGAGGTCAGTTGATAGGCCACCAGCTCGATCAACTCACAGCGTATGTGATGAGGGAAACGCGCCATAGCCGGCGAGACGGTCACCATCCCGCGCCCGGTGGTCAGCGACCAAACCCCTGCATCGGCAGGCGACATAGTGGCCGCGAACACGTCGCCTTCGCCGTAGAACCGCGGCATCGGCGGCTCGGGCAGCGTCTGGGGAGCGAGATCATCATTGGCCAGCAGCCGGATATAAGCAGGGGCAGCAGGAGGATCAGCGGCGGGCAAGCCGGCGTAGGCCTGCTCCGCCAGCCGCAGCAGCCAGCGGCGATTGGCTGCAAAGTGGATGGGCACGCCCAGGACGTGCAAGACGCGCTGGTAGGGCGTCGCCACGTGCTGCAGGAAGGGATCGCCGGCCGCACGCGTCATGGGTTGACGCCTCTGATTGTCACGCCGCGCACGAAGTGGCGCTGTGTCAGAAACACCAGCGCGATTACCGGTAATAGCGCCACCACCGACATGGCCATTTGCCAATGCAGGCGGACGAAATTCGGCCCACTGAGGAACGACAGCCCCAACGCCAGCGTGAACTTCTCCATGCTCCTCAAGTAGACGAGGGGGTTGAGAAAATCGCTCCAGGCGCCGATGAACGCGAACACCGCTACTGTTGCCGCTGCCTGTCTGGCCATCGGCAGCGCGATATACCAGTATGTCAAAAGCGGGTTTGCCCCGTCCACTTCAGCCGCATCGAACAGTTGAGTCGGCATGGCGCGAAAGGCCTGGCGAAACAGGAAGACGTAGATCGCCGGCGCGCAAAAGGCGGGGACGATCAGCGGGACATAGCTGTCGGTGAACCCCAACCGGCTGAACAACAGAAAAGATGGAATCAACGTCGTCCATGCTGGCACCATCAGCGTCGCCAGCAGCAGGCCAAACCACACGCGCTTGCCGCGCGCCGGCAGCGTGGCAAAGGCAAAACCGACCAGCGACGAGGAAAGCACTGTCCCCACAGTGGTCAGCCCGGCCACCCATAGCGAGTTCAACGTGAACCGTCCGAAGTCTGCACTCTGCCAGGCCTCGACAAAGTTGTGCCAGGCGGGCGGCCAGGTCAACCATACCGGTGGGTCAGCGAAGACCAAAGATCCCGGCTTGAGCGCCGTGGAGAGCATCCAGCCGAAGGGGAACAAAAAGACCAGCGCCGCGCAGGCAGCCAGCACGAATGTGAATCGGGATGCAGCCGGCGCCGGGGCACAGGCACGCCTGCCGGCGCGAGCACCGCCTATCCCTCGTAGTGCACCCATCGTCCAGAGAGCCGAAACTGAACCAGCGTCACGACCAGCGTAACCGCAAGGATGAACAGCGCCAGCGCCGACGCTTCGCCAAAGCGCCCGAACTGGAAGCCGGTGAGATACATGTGCAGGCCGGTCAACAGCGTTGCCCCTTGGGGCCCACCGCGCGTAATGACGTAGGCCGGGGTGAAAAGTTGAAAGGCATTGATCAGCGCGACGACGATGAGATAGAACGTGACAGGCGACAGCAGCGGGAAGGTGATGAAGCGGAAACGCGCCAGCCGACCTGCACCATCCAGCGTGGCCGCTTCATACAGCTCGCGTGGCAAGGTCACAAGCGCAGCCAGATAGATCATCATAGCGCCGCCGCAGCCCCATACCCCCAACAGGATCATGGCCGGCAAGGCCCAGCCAGCATCCCTGAACCAACCGGGTCCCGAGATGCCAATCATGCGCAAGGCCGCATTCAGCGGGCCGAAGCGCGGATCCAGCAACCATGCCCAGACGAACGCGATCGCCACCCCCGACATGACCGACGGCAGGAAAATCGCCGTGCGCAGCGCATTGTTACCGGCCATGGCTTGCGTGCGGTTCAGGGCAATCGCCAGGGCCAACGCCAGCCCCAGGCTAAGCGGCACGCTGCCCAGCACATACTTGGCGGTATTTGCCAACGCCCGATGCGTGCGAGGATCGGTCGCGGCAGCCAGGAAGTGCTTTGCCCCCGCCCAGTGCAGCGGGCCGGTCAGGTTCCAGTCGGTCAAACTGAGGCACAAGCCGACAACAATCGGCAGGCACTGCAAGAGGAAGAAACCGGCCAGCCACGGGCTGATTAGCAGATAGAACCACCGCTCTCGCGTGCGACGCATCACGGGCCAGCCTTCTGCAAGATGTCGTTTGTCGTGCGCTCGATCTCGGCGAGCGTCTGTTCCAATGGCTTGTCCCCCTTCAATATGGCGATGAAGTCGTCAATCGTCTTGAGATAAGCCTCGAAGCCACCGGAGGTATAGGGCGCAAATGGTTCGCCGTATTCCATTGCTGCAATCGCCGCGGCCTGATTGGCTGGAGGATGAGCAAGATTGATTGCTTCGCGTGCGATGGAGCGACGTGCAGGCACACCATGGCCGGGCTTGGCCCACGCTCTGGTCATGAAAGCCGGATCGCTCAGCGCCATGATCAACTTGAAAGCTTCGTCGGGGTGTTGCGTGGTTGCCGCAATCGCATAGCCCGAAGCGCTCACGCCCGAAGCGCGCTTGCCGCCTGGCCCCTTAAAAGGCTGCACCACGTCGTAATCTATGTTACCTTGCGAGTTGAGCTGGCCGATGGCAAACCAGCCGTTTAAGCTCATGGCAGCCTTACCCGCGATGAATGGATCGCCACCGATCCCGGTTTGTGTGCCGCGGAAGGTATCGGCCAGGGCAGTGCCTTCCTTGATGGACATCTCGGCCCACCAGCGGATCGCGCTCACCACGGCCGGGCTGGTGAAATCCATCGTCATGCAGTCGGCGTCTGCGCACCAATCGGCGTCGAAAGGGGTGATGAAATTGCGCGAATACAAGCCGCTGGGCAATGCCCCATACCATCCCCATTGCACCACCTGCGTCTTGTCGAAAGCCGGATCGTCGGCATTGCGGCCATTTTTGTCGAGTGTGAGTTTGCGCGCGGCAGCCCGCATGTCCTCGAAAGTCCACTCATCGGTGGGATATGGCACGCCAGCCGCGTCGAACATGGCTTTGTTGTAAAAGACGATCTCCGGTGCGGCGAGCGTGGGAATGCCGTATAGCCCTTCGATGCCGTCTTTGGTGAACCTGAACTGAGTGAAAAGATTGGGAAAGAAATCGTCCAATGCGAAGTCGTACTTAGCAATCAGCGGCTTGAGGTCCAGGAAGGCACCTCGGGCAATGAAGCGTCGAACCTGGTTGTTGAAGACGTACTGCACATCAGGCAGCGTGCCGGCTGCTAAGTTCGCCGTCAGCTTTTCGATATTGCCTTCTTGCGGCACCTGCTCCAGCGCGATCTCCCATTCCGGGTGGGCTGCATCGAGTTCCTTAACGGCCGTCTCAAAGTCACGCAGCTCCGGAGCAGTCAAAGATACACCCAGCCGGAGCTTGACCGGCGGCGAGGCGCTCGATTCGCTGGCCGTGCGCGGCGGTGGCGCAGCGCATGCCGGCAGCAACGCCAACGCAACAGCGAGCATCCACGCTACGGGGCTAAGGCGAGAATGTTTCATGACCCACGCTCCTCCTTCAATTTTGCGTATGCCGATCTGCACAGCTAACAGGTTAGGCGTCCAAGTGGATAGCCTTCGTTCGCCGCGTGCTTCGACGCGAAACGACGGGCGACGCGCTAACGAGGAATCCGAACATTTCCCACGCGCCAACGCGCAACCCGTAAGGCCACAGGCTGGCCATCATGCGGCTCAAATAGAATTGGCTGCGCGCACGGATGGACGAGATAGACCTGCCCGACCGCCGCGCATAGAGACGCGCCGACCGCACCGGGAACGACACCGACATCAGGTAGTCGGCCGCCTGGGGCAACCCTCGCGCCCAGCTCAGGCCATGGAAGAGGTCGCCGGCGCGCAAGTTGCAATGCGAGAAAGCCGCCAGCGGTTTGTTAGCGCACCACAACAAGCGCTGAGGGCAGGCCCAGCGAGCACGCTCGGACAACCCGATCGGGAAGGTGCCGGGGAAGTAACGCTCACACAAAGCCATCGGCGGATGAACCCACCACAACCCCTTCAGGCGCTCTAAGGCGTCGGACAACGCTCGCCAGTCTGCCTCGGTCATGTGCTGCGACAAAAGGTGGATGTCGCGCAGCGCGATCCAACGCAGCGTGCGCCGGAACATGTGTGCGCTGGCATGCAACAGCAGATGCAGCATGAGCGCCGAAGGCGCAGCTAACACGGCTTTCGTCGCGCGCCATGCCTCTCTTTCTGCCCCGCGCCACACTTCATCCGTCGCATTGACGATGTCGCCGGCCAGGCGTTCGCCGATCGCGGTATGGAGTTCCAACGTGATCGGGTTGGCAGGATGCTCGCCCCACATCGTGACGATCCTGTTTGGAGGAATAACGAATCTGGTATGTCGTTCGGTTTCCTCGACCGACGCCCAACCCAGGTCAAGGGCGACGCGGGTGACGCCGGCGAGTTCACCAGGTGGAACGAGCAAATCTATGTCGCTGGTCGAGCGTAAGGCTGAATCGTCATAAAAGCGCACCAGCATATCCATGCCCTTGAGGGGCATCACCCGTGCACCGCGCCGGTCGGCTTCCATCAGAAGCGCCTCACAGAGCGTCAGCAGGCGATGGTTGCGGCGGCGCGTTAGTTCGTATTGCTCGGCCAGGAAGTTTTGCCAGCGCCGAAAAGCCGGCACGGCCGCTTGATGCAAGATGGGGAAGAGGCCATGAATGCTACAGGCGACTAAAGCGATACGCC
This sequence comes from Anaerolineae bacterium, assembly GCA_023511655.1. Classification (GTDB taxonomy): domain Bacteria; phylum Chloroflexota; class Anaerolineae; order J036; family Brachytrichaceae; genus JAAFGM01. The sequence goes on along the minus strand of JAIMBB010000026.1, from coordinate 22,198 downwards.
ATTCGGCGTTCGACCAGGATTCCGCAACCTCATCGTCGCCTTGGCCGGCAGCCAGGCGTGCCAAATTTTCGGTCACACGGTGGATGGTCGGCTGCCATCGCATGAGTGCACGATTGCCTAGCATCGGCGTGGACTATAAGCGCGGGGAGCAAGCCGGACAAACGGTGCATCAGCGCCGTCGGCGTGGGCCGGACTTCTTCGGCTTCTTGATGGGATAGGCTACCGACGGCTCGCGCTCTGCCTCGCCCACGAGCTGGCCCTCGTCCTCACCGGCGATGCCGTAGTCGCGCATGCGGCGGATCTTCTCCCATTCCGGCGTCCGCTCATCCACATCGTTGAGCATCTGGCGCAGCTCCAGGATCTGGTCGCGCAACATGGCGGCTTTCTCGAACTCCAGGTCCCTGGCTGCCTGGCGCATCTGCTCTTCCAGCTCAGCGATCAGGCGCTTCTGTTCGGACTTGGGGAGCGACGCCAGACGCGCAACGAACGAGCCATCGCCATCGTGTGCCTTGCGCTTGGCCTCATAAGCGGCCTTATCCTCGGCCACCTTCACCCGGTCGGTCAGGTCGCGGACTGCCTTGTAGATGGACTGCGGTTGAATGCCATGGGCCTGGTTGTAGGCGATCTGCTTGGCGCGCCGGCGTTCGGTCTCCTCGATGGCTGCTTTCATCGAGTCAGTCACCGTGTCGGCGTACATGATCACTTTGCCGTTGACGTGGCGGGCCGCCCGGCCGATGGTCTGGATGAGCGAGGTAGCGCTGCGCAAGAAGCCCTCTTTGTCGGCGTCGAGGATGGCGACCAGCGACACCTCGGGCAGATCCAACCCTTCGCGCAGCAGGTTGATGCCAACGACCACGTCGTACTCACCCAGGCGGAGATCGCGCAGGATCTCCACGCGCTCGACCGTCTGCACCTCGCTATGCAGGTATTGCACCTTGATCCCCAGCTCTTGCAGGTAGCTGGTGAGGTCTTCGGCCATGCGCTTGGTGAGGGTGGTGACGAGCGCGCGTTCGCCGCGGGCGGTGCACGCGCGGATCTCGCCGATCAGGTTGTCCACCTGCCCTTTCACTGGCCGGACCTCGACGACCGGGTCCACGATGCCAGTGGGTCGGATCACCTGATCCACGACCACGGCGCTATGCTCCATCTCATATGGGCCGGGGGTGGCGCTGGTGAAGATCACCTGACGGAAGCGCTGCTCGAACTCCTCGAACTTGAGCGGCCGGTTGTCCAGCGCGCTGGGCAGACGAAAGCCGTAGTCCACCAGCACCTGTTTGCGTTCGCGGTCGCCGTTATACATCCCGCGAATCTGGGGGATGGTGATGTGGCTTTCGTCAATCACCAGCAGAAAATCGTCGGGGAAGTAATCCAGCAACGTGAAGGGCGGCGTGCCAGGCGGGCGGCCGTCCAGCAAACGGGAGTAGTTCTCGATGCCGCTGGTGAAGCCGACCTCGCGCAGCATCTCGATGTCATAGCGCGTGCGTTGCTCGATGCGCTGCGCCTCCAGGTACTTCTCCTGCGACTTGAAGAAGGCGATGCGCTCTTCCAGCTCTTGCTCGATCTCGCGAATGGCGCGCTGTAGTTTTTCTTGCGGTGTGATGTAATGCTTGGCCGGATAGATTTCGACCTCCGGCAGGGTCTTGAGGATCTCGCCGGTGAGCGTGTCTATCTCGGTGATGCGTTCGATCTGGTCGCCGAAGAACTCGATGCGGTAGGCCGTCTCGGCGTAGGCCGGCTGCACCTCCAGCGTATCGCCGCGCACGCGGAACCGGCCGCGCATCAGGCTGGCATCGTTGCGTTCGTACTGAACGGCCACCAGCATGCGCAGCACCACGTCCCGCCGGCGCACCTCGCCCTGCGACAGCTTGACGACGAAGCGGCCATAGTCTTCGGGATTTCCCACGCCATAGATGCACGACACCGACGCCACGATGATCACGTCGCGCCGGCTCATCAGCGAACTGGTCGCCGCCAGCCGCAGGCGATCTATCTCATCGTTGATCGAGGCGTCCTTTTCGATGTACAGGTCATAGCGGGGTACGTAGGCCTCAGGCTGGTAGTAGTCGTAATAGCTTACGAAGTATTCGACCGCGTTCTCCGGGAAGAACTCTTTGAACTCGGCGTAAAGCTGCGCGGCGAGCGTCTTGTTGTGGGCAATGACGAGAGTCGGCCGTTGCGTGCGCTCGATCACCTTCGCGATGACGTAGGTCTTGCCCGTGCCGGTGGCGCCCAGCAGCGTGGTGTAGCGATGGCCAGCGTTCAAGCTGGCGACGAGCGCTTCGATCGCCTGCGGCTGGTCGCCGGTCGGCTGGAATGGAGAATGCACTTTTAGCTCTGGCATGGGATCGTCGCGAAGGCCACCGAAACATTATAGAACGGACGATCTATATCCCCGCTATAGCGGGCGCCTTCACGGGCGAGGGCATTTCTTGTAGGGGCAGGCCTATGTGCCTGCCTGCGTTTGGCGCGTATGGGCGGGCGGCGGCGCAGGGCCGCCTCCACATCACCCACTGCCGCCCGTTGTAGGGGCAAACCTGTGTGGTCGCCCGCACAACTACGTGTCGCAAACGGTCGGCCAAGCAGATCTGCCCCCAGGCCAGGGGTGCGTTCACGCACGAGGGCACCCGCCCCTACGTCCGTTGGGTGGGTTCGACGCCCCTTGCCCTGCTCATGCGAAGCTCATCTCTAACTTCAGCTCGCGGATCTTGCCTGTGTCGTAGCGCGCCTTGTCTTCCACCAGCAGCGTCCACTTGCCGTGAGGCGATTTGCCGGCCACCGCCGCCAGCGCCGGCGTGTTGGCCAGGTCGTAGGTCTGCTTGATGTGATCGGCGCTTCCGCCCTGCCGGTTGTGCAGCACGATGTCGCCGATGCCGGAAGATGGCGGCGGCTTGAGCGTGACGACCAGATCGCCGCGATAGGTGTGCTCGATGTCCACGGTGACCTTGAGCGCCTTAAGCGGGCGATCTTCAGCCACGGTCACGCTCAGGCGGGCCGATTTAAGGTCGGGGATGGGCACATCCTGCTTGGCCGACACGATCACCACCGGCTGCGGTTGGGGCGGCGCGGCCAGCTCGACCGCCTTGCGCGCATTTACCCGCCCGAAGCCATACCAGGCGCTGCGACCGTTCCCATCGTAGTTGCCGTTGGCGGGGTCAATCTTGTCGCACGCGTTCTTGATGATCTCGCGCACTTCGTCCCAGCGCAGATCGGGGTTGCGGGCCAGGATGAGGGCTGCCACGCCTGCCACTCCGGGGCAAGCGCTCGATGTGCCACCAAAGCCGTTCGTGTAATTGCCGGCGGCGTCCCCTCGGCTGGTCTGCCCAGGGTTGTAGCCCGGCGCGCCGGTGCGGTCGGTCGTCCAGATGCCAGGGGTGAGCGAAGGACGGCCGTTGCTGCTGGGGAAGGCGCACCACACCGCCCGGCCGAAATCGCTATAGGCCGCACGAGTGCCCGTGTCGTTGCACGCCGCGACGGCGATCACCTTCTCGTAGCTGGCATATCCATCGTTGTCCACGCTTTCGTTGCCGTTGCCCGCCGCAAACAGGATCACGCAGCCCTTGCCGTTGCGCCCGGTGCGCACGGCATAGTCCATCGCCAGGCGCGTGGAGTCGGGCAGGGGCACCACCTGATTGTGCAGTGGGTCGTTGGGATCCCACCATCGGCCATCCACCGGTCCCCAACTGCACGAAATCACGTCGGCGCCATTTTGCGCCGCCCACACAAACGCGTCGGCTTCGTTCTGCGAACCGAGGCCGGACGCCAGTCGGATCGGCATCAGCCGCGCCTTGGGCGCAACACCGGATGCGCCGAAGGCGCCGTTGGCGCACGCCACGCCGGCGCAGGCCGTGCCGTGGTTATCGAAGTTGCCGGGCCGAGGGTCGCCCGTCCGACGTGTGACATCGCGCGGGGCGACGATCTTGCCGGCCGAGCGGAACTCTTCGTGATCAATGTCCACGCCGTCGTCTATGATGGCGATCGTCACCCCCTCGCCCTCCGACAACGCCCAGGCCGCTTCGACGTTCGCGCTCTGGTCAATCACCCGGCCACCGATGGTGGTCTTGCGCAAGTGCCACTGGGCGGGAAAGGCGACACGATCGCGCCGGCGGCGAATCAGCTCAGGATGACAATACTCGACCATCTCCTCCTGCAACAAGCGGTGGGCGACGTCGAACACCTCGAGCCCGATGCCTTCCGGCGCTGCGAGGAAGTAGCCGTTGCGCACGTAATCCACGCTCGCCTTGATGGTCAACCCGTATTGCTTGATGAGCCGGCGACAGGCCGTAGCCTTAGCCTCGTCATCGAACTTGACGAAGACATTCTCGGTGTAAAGCACGGGCGCCTTCGACTGCGGGTCTACCAGCACGCGGCCGGCAAAGCGCACATCAGCTTCTTGCTTCAACACCGCCCGGGCCTGGTCGCGCAGGGATTTGGCTTGTCGCGTCGAACGCGCCCGCAGCACGGCCACGCCGGCGTTGAAATACGCTTCCTCCAGTTCGAAGTGATCGAGGATGGCCAGGGCGTCGTCGGACAGGGCCGCACCTTCGCCCGGCATCATCTCGAATACTGGATTGCGGCTGCGCGTGCGCACCGCCAGCAATTGGTCGCTCTCTTGCAACGCGTAGGTGTGCCCTTCCTTGCCGCCGTATTGAACAGTATATGTGCTCATGTGTCGCTTCTTCCTTTCCTTGCGGAAGCGGCCGCGCCTTGCGACCTTCTCATCGCCGCATGCCACGAAGGTCGAGCGCTCGGCGTCGGTCGCGGGGATATGCAAACGATAATAGTGCCCGATATAATCTTGTCAAACTGTCGTCGAGTTCCGCCCATCCCGCACATCTGTGCGGCATCAGCCATGAGCAGCCTGTCAGACTACCCGCCGCGCCTGCGCGCCAGCACGGAACATCCCGAGGTGATCTATACGCGCGCCAGGGGCTACCACGCCGTGAAGGGCGCTTCGGGCGCCCTGGCCAAGCACGCAGCGCTGACACTGGAAGACGATGGCAACACCTACGCGGTCGTGGAAGGGGAACCGAAGTCGCTGCGCGAAGACGTCAGCGCCGTCTATCAAGGCAGCAGCGGCGCCCTGGTCGTGCCGACCGGTCGCGTGTTCGTCCGCCTGGACGATGACATACCCGCCAAGGCCCATGCAGACGCCTTTCGCAAACTCGGCTACGTCATCGCGCAGTCGCTGCCCTACGCACCCAACGCGGCATGGCTGGAACGCGAGGATGGCGACGTCGCTGCCGCGCTGCGCAACATCGGCGCGCTCGAGAAACTGCCGCGCGTGCGAAACGTCGAGCCGCAGTTGCTCGCTTCCCGCGCCTACCGCTAAGCGAGCCCACCCGCAGGAGCAGCCGCCTCGACTGCCCCGTGCATCGGAGAGAAAGAACGATGGCTCACCAGAACTTGCTCGAACGCCTGGCCGAACGCCCACTGCTCGCCGACGGTGCGATGGGAACCATGTTGTATGCGCGCGGGTTCGACTTCGACGAGTGCTACGACGCGCTGAACCTGTCGCATCCAGAGGTCGTGCTGGACATCCATCGCCAGTACGCTGCTGCCGGCGCCGACGTGCTGGAAACGAACACCTTCGGCGCAAACGCGCTCCGGTTGGCTGAATGGAACCTGGAAGGGTCGGTCGCGGAGATCGCCGCCCGCGGCGTCGAGCTGGCGCGCCAGGCCGCGCGCGACGTGCGCCCCGACATCTACATCGCCGGCGCAGTCGGCCCACTCGGCACCAACGTCGCCCCGCTGGGCAGCGTCAGCCGGGACGAGGCCTACCGCATCTTCTACGAACAAATCGCCGCGCTTGCCGAGGCCGGCGCCGACCTGTTGATCCTGGAGACGTTCTCCGACCTGGCCGAGATCGAAGAAGCACTGCGCGCAGCACAGGATGCCTGCGACCTGCCGGTGATCGCCCAGATGACGTTCAACCGCGATCAGCGCACTGTGCTGGGCGTCACCCCGCAGCAAGCGGCCCACGTCCTGGAGAAGTGGCGCCCGGCGCTGATCGGCGCGAATTGCTCGACCGGACCGCGCGGCGTGCTTGAGGTCATGCGCCAGATGGCAGCCGCAGCCAAGACCATGCACGGTCACGCGCCGGCCCTTTCCGCCATGCCCAACGCCGGCTTTCCCGAAGCGCGCGGATCGCGGGTGTTCTATCCGGCCACGCCCGAATACTTTGCCGACTACACCCGACACTTCATCGAAGCTGGCGTGCGGCTGGTAGGGGGCTGCTGCGGCACGACGCCGGCCCACGTGCGCGCCATGCGCGCTGCGTTCGACGCGCTGACCGCCGGCGCTGCCATCCCCGCAGCCATCAGCAAGGTCGAGGTTCATCCTCTTCCCGTCGAGCGGCGTGCACATGTCTCTGGGGATAGCAGCATCCCCACCACGCTCGCCCAGGCGCTGGCTGAAGGGCGCTTCGTGACTACGGTCGAGGTGGAACCGCCCAAGAGCGCCGACACACTGGCCATCGAAGAAACGGCCCGCTTGCTGAAGGAGGCAGGCGCGACCGTGCTCGACATCTCCGACATCCCGATGGCGCGTATGCGCATGACCGGCCTGGCTGCTGCCCACCGCGTGCAGTTGGGCGCGGAGATCGAAACGGTGCTGCACTTCCCAGTGCGCGGTCGCAACCTGCTGCGCGTGCAGGGGGATCTGCTGGCCGCGCATGCCCTCGGGGTGCGTAACATCTTCGTCACCATGGGCGACCCGACGCGCATCGGCGACTATCCGCAGGCCAACGACAACCACGACATCGTGCCCACCGGTCTGGTGCAGATGATCAAGGAGCGCTTCAACAGCGGCCTGGACGGCTTGGGCACCTCCATCGGCAAGCCGTGCTCGTTCTTCGTCGGCGTGGCCGCCAACCTCACCCCAACTGACTTCGAGAAGGAAGCCAAGCTGTTGAAGAAGAAGATCGAATGCGGCGCCGACTTTGCCCTGACGCAACCCGTGTTCGACGCAACCGTCGCGCGGGAGTTCATTGCCTACTACGAGCGGGCATTCGGCAAGCTCACGCTGCCGATCCTGGCCGGCATTTTGCCGCTGGCCAGCGTGCGCCATGCGCAATTCCTGCGCAACGAAGTGCCGGGCGTGGTGATGCCCGAGCGAATCGTGCAGCGATTGGAGGCGGCCGGCACCAAGACGCGCACCGAAGGCGCGCGCATCGCCCTGGAGATCCTGGCCGACATCCGCGACCTGGTGCAAGGGGTGTACTTCATCCCGGCCTTCGGCCGCTACGACATCGTGGCCCGGCTGATTCAGCAGGTGGTGACCGGCCAGATCCAATCGTCTTGAGCACGGGCAGGGGCCTCGATCTTGCGCGATTTGCTGCAGCGCCTGGCAAAGATGGTGGCCGGCTACGGCGCCGTGCAATGGGCCGGTCCGCTGCTATCGCTGATCTTCACGCCGATCATCACGCGCATCCTCTCGGTAGACGATTACGGCGCGTCGGGCTACCTGCAGACGGTGATCGCCGCAGTAAGCACGGTGGCGATGTTTGCTCTGCCCCAGGCGCTGGCGACGCACTTCAACGACCGGCCGGGCGAGGCGCGTTGGCAGGGCACAATCACCGGCAGTGCGCTGGCCATCGTCATCACCACCGGCCTGACGCTTGGCCTTGCCCTGGCGGCAATCGCCCCGGCCATAGGCGAGGTGGCGCCGATCATCGGCGCGCACGTGGCCCTCGTCCAGTTCCTGGGCCTGACGTTGTGCATCAGCCTGGCAGCCACCGTGCTGGTCAACTCGGCGCAAGACGCGTTGCGCGTGCGCTGGGGCATCGTCCTCAGCGCGACCTCGCTCGTCGGCACGGTGATCTGCAACCTGCTGTTCATCGTCATCCTGAGGCTGGGCGTGACCGGCATGTTGCTCACGCCGCTCACGGTAAACGCCTGCGTCCTGGTCATCGGGCTAATCTTGATGCGCGGCTTCATCGGACCGCCGTCGCGCGAGGCGGTTGGGCGGCTGTTGCGCTCCGGGACAGTGTTGTTACCGACGACGCTCTCGGTGTGGTCGCTCACGCTGGCCGACCGGCTCTTCCTCGGCCAGGTGGTGAGCGAGGCCGAGCTGGGCTACTATGACATCGCCAACAAGATCGCCAGCCTGGCCTACGTGGCAATGGCGCCGATCTACACGGCATGGACGCCACTGGCGCTGGCCATGCAGCACCAACCGTTGGCCCACATCCGCTACGTGCACATGGCGCGCTACCTCATCGCCGCTGCGCTGGCCATCGGCCTGTTGCTTGGCTTGTTCGCCATCGAGATCCTCATCGTGCTGACGCGACCGGCCTACTTTCCGGCCGCACCCTATGTGGGCTTCCTGGCCTACATGCACATCTTCAGTGCCTTCGGCACGGTGTTCACGGTCGGCGCGATGATGGGCAAGCAACTCCGCTCGGTGAGCGCCGGCGTGCTGCTCGGCGCGCTGACCAACATCGTGATCAACGCCGTGTTGATCCCGCGCTTCGGCCTGTGGGGCGCGACGGCTGCGACGATGGCCGGCTTCGGCGTCACCCCGCTTGTGATGTATGTGCTGGTACAACGCCGCTATCCCCTGCCCTACCCGATTGGCCGGCTGCTCGCTGCGCTGGCCATTCAGTTCACGTTGCTGATCGTCGGATTGTTCGTGCCGGCCATTGCCTTCCCGGCGCGCGTTGCAATCAAGCTCGCCATCTTCGCCCTGTTGCCGCTCGGCTTCATCCTGCTCGGCATAATCAGCTCGGCAGAGCTCAAGCACATCGGCGCGCTCGTGCGCGAGCATGTTTCAACGCGTGGGGGAGGCCGGCAGCAGTCATGAAGGCATATGCACTACAATCGCGCGCATTCGCTGAGATGAAGGAGGACGGCTTTCACCTTGGAGCGCGTCTACGCACGGATTCCACCTGCCGCCAGGCGACCCTCACGCATCGTACGGCTGGGATACCGATTGCTCGGCAGCGCCCTGGCCCCGCTGACTTGGCTGATGGCGCACACGGTGAGTACACCCGGCCTGAGCTTTCATCCGCTTTGCGCGCGGCTGGGATGGAAGATGCTGTTCGGTCCTGCCGGGCCGCTGCGCGACCGGCGATCACCGCTGGAGATGCGCTGGCTGCTGCACATGGTGTTCTCGCCGATGGTGCTCACGCGCTACTTTGAATTCGACTTCGCCTGGCGCCATCTGCCGCGCCGGCCCGTCGCGCGCTACCTGGATGTATCGTCGCCGTTCACCTTTCCGGTCGTTTTCATGAGCGAAGGCGGCGCAGCGCAGGCCGATTTGATCAACCCGGACAAGCACGACCTCGCGCTGATCGAGCAACACATCGCAACATGCGGCCTCAGCGGGTCCTGCATCGCGCACGGCTGCCTGATCGAAGATGCGCCCTTCGCCGACGCATCGTTCGACCTGATCACGAGCATCTCGGTGATCGAGCACATCCCGCGCGACCGCGAGGCCATCACCAAAATATGGGCGCTTCTCAAGCCGGGCGGCCGCCTTATCCTCACCCTGCCCTGTGCATCGCGGGGATATGCGCTTTACACGAACGTAGACCATTACGGCCTGTTGGGCAGCGACGAGCAGGGATATACCTTCCTGGAGTACCTGTATGACGAGCCCATGCTGAGCGAGCACATCTACAGCGTCACCGGCCGGCCGGCGCACTGCGAACTCTACGGCGAGAAGCGCGACGGCACATTGCGCCGAGAGCTGTTGCGGCGCTGGTCGGGCGAATACTGGCGCTTCTGGCGCGAGCCGATCTGGATGGGGCGCCACTTCCGCCGCTTCGACTCGATCGCGCAATTGCCGGGCGAAGGGGTGATCGGCCTCGTGTTCGTAAAACCATGAGCGAACCCACACTCTCGATCTGCATCGCCACGCGCAACCGGGCCGCCTTCATCGGCCAGACGCTAGACAGCATCCTCGCCCAGATCACGGATGAGGTCGAAGTCGTGGTCGTGGACGGCGCGTCTACCGACAACACCGAGCAGGTGATGCGCGCTTATCTACAGCGCTGCCCGCGTTTGCGCTACCTGCGGCTGGTAGAAAATGGCGGCATAGACCGGGACTACGACCGCGCCGTCTTGGAGGCACAGGGCAAATATTGCTGGCTTTTCTCCGACGACGACCTGCTCAAGCCCGGCGCAATCCAGGCCGCGCTGCATGCGATTGCCCAGGGCTATTGCTTGCTGATCGTGAACGCCGAAGCGCGCTCGGCCGATCTATCCACCTTGCAGCAAGCGCGCGTGCTGCCGATCGGCGAGGATCGAACATACGGGCCGCAGGATCAGGAGAGGCTGTTCGTTGACGCAGCCAAGTATATGTCCTTCCTGGGGTGCGTGGTCATTCGTCGCGACATCTGGCTGATGCGCGAACGCGAGCGTTACTACGGCAGCGCCTTCATCCACGTCGGCGTGATCTTCCAGGAGCCACTGCCGGGCCGCACATTGTTCATCAGCGAGCCGTGGATCGTCATCCGCTACGGCAATGCCTCGTGGACGGCGCGCGCATTTGACATCTGGATGGTGCAATGGCCCAGGCTGATCTGGTCCTTCCCCCACCTCTCGGACGCTGCCAAGCGCCGCATCACGCGCCGGGAACCCTGGCGCAGCAAAGTGGTCATGCTGCTCTCGCGCGCCGTGGACGGCTACTCGATGCAGGCTTACCGCGAGCGCTACGAGCCATTGCTGACCAGCAGATGCGACCGCCTGTTCGCCCGGCTGATTGCGCGCACGCCCGGCGTTGCTGTGAACGCGGCTGCCCTGCTGGCCTTCAGGCTGGCGCGGCCGCACGACGAGCTGATGAGGGTGAACTTTCGCGCCAGCCGTTTCTACTACCGAAACTACCTGAGTTCGTTGTTCGGTGGCCGAGGGCGGGGATCAGCGGGCCGGCATGGCAGCCGGTCATGACTTCCGATTCCGATGAGAGATGACCGACGACCGATGGCCGAGACTCGCCCCGACCTGAGCATCTGCATCATCAACCACCGTACGCCGGAGCTGGTGCACGACTGCCTGCGCTCGATCCATGCCACGGCCGGCGAGCTGGCGCTGGAAGTCTTCGTCATCAACAACACGCCCGACGAGGACGGCGCGTTCGATGCCGTGATGGGCAACTTCCCGGCCGCCCAGGCGATCCAGAACGAAAGGCCCCTGGGATTCGCCGCGAATCAGAATCGCCTGCTGGCGCGCGCCGGCGGCCGCTACCTGATGCCGCTCAACTCGGACACCATCATCCATCCCGGCGCGCTGCAGACGCTGGTCGGGTTCATGGACGCCCATCCGGAAATCGGCCTGGCCGGGCCAAAGCTGGTGTACGCCGACGGTCGGTTGCAGCCCTCGTGTCGGAATTTCCCTGCCCTCCTGCCTGCGTTCATGGAGGTGACCGGGCTGTGGCGACCGTTCAGGGGCAACCGCTGGATGGCCAGGCGCGTAGCCTTGTGCGATCCCCACACCACCGTGACCGAGCCGGACTGGGTGAGCGGTGCATGCTACATCGTGCGCCGCGAGGTCTACGAACGCGTCGGCGGCTATGACGCCGAGCTTTTTTCAACCATGTATGGCGAGGATGTCGAGTGGTGCTGGCGAATCCGGCGCGCCGGTTGGCGGATCGCGTTCGTGCCGGACGCCGTGGTAACCCACCTGGAGAGCCGCAGCGCCGCGCCCGACCGGCTATATGCCATGTACGAGGGCAGCATGAAATTCATGCGCAAGAGCTGTTCGCCGGCGCAAGCGTTCGGCGTGCGCATGGTCGCATCGGCCGGTGTGCTGCTGCGTTGGTTGTGCGCGGGCGACGGTGACGAGCGCGCAACCTATCGCCGTGTCCTGCGATTGCTCCTGTCAGGCAAATCGTGAATACGCCGGCATGACCGACCTGTCTGTCATCATCCTCACCCACAACACGCGCGAGCTGACCATCGCCTGCGTGCGCGCAGCGCTGGGCGACCTGGCCTCAGGTGGGCTGAATGCGGAGGTGATCGTGGTGGACAATGCCTCGACCGACGGCACGGCGCGGGCGATCCGCGAACAGTTCGGCGCCGTGCGGGTGATCGAAAATGAGGAGAACGCCGGCTTTGCCCGCGGCAACAACATCGGGCTGGCCGCGGCAAAAGGGCGCTACCGCCTGTTGCTCAACTCCGACGCCTTCGTGCAACCCGGCGCGTTGCGCGCGTTAGTGGCGTTCATGGATGCACATCCGGACGCCGGCGCGTGCGGGCCGATGTTGCTGAACGAAGATGGATCGCTACAGCCTTCGGGGCGGTCGCTGCCGAGCGTGGGGAGCGTGTTCGCAGATATGACCAAGCTCTACCGGGTCTCGCGGCGCGACGTATTCGAGCAACGCGGGCGTGACTATGGGCAGGTGGCCCGCGTCGGCGAGATCTCCGGCGCAGCCCTGATGATCCGGCGCGAGGCGTATGAGGCGACTGGCGGCTTCGACCCGGCTTTCTTCGCTTACTACGAGGACGTTGACCTGTGCAAACGCATCGGCCAGGCGGGCTACGCGATCTACTACGTGCCGGATGCAAAGGTGATGCACTTGTGGAAGCGCACCAGCTGCGCGCTGCCGGAGACGAGCTACCGCGCCGGCCAGGACAGCCTGCGCTACTACTTTCGAAAGCACCACGGCCGGGCGGCCGAAGCCTGCATACAGCTCATGCTGGCTGCTCGGGAAACGACCTTGGCGCTGGCGTCACTGTTGCGAGGGCGGTTCGCCGACGCGCGGTTCCACGGCCGCATGCTGGCCCATGTGTTAGCAGGCCGGTCGCTATAATTCGCGCATGGTCGTCCTCGCGGCGCACAGTAAGCCATCGGACCCGGCTGCGCTGCGCGATCCCGATTACCTCGCCAGCCGCACCGCCAGCGGCCGTACGCTCTGCCTGCGAGTAGAAGGGGAGGAATGGATCGCTCCCCCCGCACCACGGTCATCGCCATCTTGAACGTCACCATGTTCACCTCGTGGCAGGTGCGCTGCGGCATCGCCGACTACAGCGCGCACCTGGCCGAAGCGCTCAACCGGCTCGACGACGTGCACGTCACGATCGTGCCGTTCGACCGGCGGCCCCACACCCGCCATGACTACGAGCGCTGGGGCGAGCAGATGAACGCCGGCGACATCGCCCATGTGCAGCACGAGTACAGCTTCTTCGGCTACTTGCTGCCCTGGCGCAACCACTTCGACGCCTTCGCCGATCGCATTCGTAAGCCGCTCGTCATCACCCGGCACGTCTCGTTCGATGGCCCGCTCGCGGTGCCGGGGCACGGCATCCGCCACGTGGCGGCACAAATCAAGTGGTCGCTCTACAACCGCTGGCTCGGCCGATATGCGCGCTATTTGAATAAAGACCTCTTCGCACAGGCCCAACGGATCATCGTGCTGAGCGCGCGGCTGAAGGCGCATCTCGTCGCCCGCGGCCTGCCGCCCGACAACATCCACGTCATCCCAGCCGGCGTGCCGGACGTGCCGCGCGCAGCGCCTGAAGAGGCGCACGCCCTGCGCGAGTCGTGGGGCTGGCCGGCGCCACACAAACGCATCATTTGCCAATTCGGCTTCATCGCCCCGCCCAAAGGACACCTGCTGGCGTTGGAAGCGCTGACCCGCCTCCCGGACGACTACGTTTTGCTGATCGCCGGCGGCTTACGCGTGGAATCGCAGCGCTGGTATCTCGATGCACTGCAGCGCCGAATCGCGCAGTTGGGATTGGGCGCGCGCGTGCGCATCACCGGCTATCTGAGCAAAGCCGACGTCGCCCGGCACCTGGCAGCCAGCGACCTACTGATCTATCCGAACACGCATGCTGACTTCTCCTACTCGCTGGTGACCGGCCTGGCCCACCAGACCACGCCGGCGCTGGCGTCGGATCTGGAGTCGCATCGCGAGATCGCCGGCTACTGCGACGGGCTGGCCCTGTTCCGCTGCGGCGACGCAGATCACCTCGCTGGCGAAATTCGGCGCATTGCCGATAGCCCGGACGCTCGCCAATCCATGCTGGAAGCGATAGCCAGGTTCGCCCGCGAGTACTCGTGGCTGGAGATCGCCCGGCGCACGCGCGAGGTGTATCGCCTGTGCCTGCCGGCCATTTCACCATAAATCAATCCTCTCCGTTGACGAGCGCGCGGGCCAGCCGGTTGTGCCTCTCCAACAGCGGCTCCAGCTCAATCGTGGTCAGGCGGCCATCGCGCACAACAACGCGGCCGTTGACAACGCTGTAGGCCACATTGGCAGACGTGCAGAACACCAGGGCAGCCACCGGATCGTGCAAGCCGCCTGCGAACGCGATCTGCTCCAGGTCGAAGGCCACGAAGTCGGCTGCCATGTCCGGCGCCAGCGCGCCGATGTCGTCCCGGCCAAGCACCCGCGCCCCGCCGATCGTCGCCAGCTCCAACGCCTCGCGCGCCGTCATCGCGTTTGGGCCGAAGCCGACGCGCTGCAACAACATCGCGGTACGGACTTCGTTTAGCAGATGACTGGCGTCGTTGGACGCTGACCCATCCACGCCCAGGCCGACCGGCACGCCGTGCGCGCGCATCTTGCGCACCGGCGCGATTCCCGAGGCCAACCGCATATTCGAGCACGGACAGTGTGCCACGCCCGTGCCGGTGCGCCCGAAGAGGGCGATGCCGGCGTCGTCCAACTTCACGCAGTGAGCATGCCAGACATCGGCACCGACCCAGCTCAGGTCTTCGGCATACTCCGCCGGCGTCATGCCGAAGCGCGCGCGGCTATACGCCACGTCGTTGTCGTTCTCGGCCAAATGCGTGTGCAGCGACACGCCATAGGCGCGCGCCAGGTTGGCCGATTCGCGCATCAGGTCGCGGCTGACCGAGAACGGCGAGCAAGGGGCGACCACGATGCGCAGCATGGCATAGCGCGAAGGGTCGTGATACGTCTCGATCAGGCGCTGCATGTCCTTCAAAATGGCCGCCTCGTCCTCGACCACGCGATCCGGTGGCAGGCCGCCCTGGCTCTCGCCCACGCTCATCGCGCCGCGGCTGGCGTGAAAGCGCATGCCGACTTCGCGCGCCGCCGAGATGCTGTCGTCCAGCCGGCAGCCGTTAGGGAAGATGTAGAGGTGGTCGCTGGTAGTGGTGCAACCGGAGAGCAACAACTCAGCCATCGCCGTCTGGGTCGAGACGGCGATCATCTCCGGCGTCAGGCGCGCCCAAATCGGATAAAGCGCGCGCAGCCAGCCGAACAGCTCGGCGTCCTGCGCCGCCGGCACGACGCGCGTCAGGCTCTGATACATGTGATGGTGCGTATTGACGAGGCCGGGCAAGACGATATGGCCGCTCAAGTCGAGCACCTCGTCGGCGGTTGCCGGCAATTCGGCTGTAGGACCGACCGCCACAATGCGGTTGTCCTCAACATATAGGCCACCGCCCTGGATTTCACGACGCGCGGCGTCCATCGTGACGAGCAGGTCGGCATTTTTGACGAGCATTGTCTTCGACATACGCAGCAATCTTACTCGCCGACACCTGGCATGGCGTGGCGAAGAACACCGGCCTCTAAGCTCGCAGGCGCCCATACCCTGGTGCAAGGCGAAAGATCTTGAAGCCAGCAACCAGGATTGCACATAACATCAGGCAAGTTTGTTCAATCTTTGTCTTTACTTTGCATCATCTCGGTTGTAGAATGTCATTCAGAGCGGGAGAACTTCGCAGCACAACGCAGCACATGTGAGTTGAGCAATAAGGTGAAGAGTTGGTATGTAGTCAGCTATGGGTCGGCAACATCGCAGCACATCGCTCCCCGCTCTTCCGCAAGTGCCGCGAACAGCGACTGCGCGGAGCGGCTGCACAGAGGCGCGAAGAACGAAGGACACCGCAGCCCTTCGTTCCTCGCGCTTTCAGGGGCACAGGCTCGGAACGCGGTAACCTTTGACCCCATCGCACGCCGCACCTACAATGCGTGCCGTCAAGAAGGATGCGGCACGGCTCACACCGAACTGTTGTAGCCCGGCGCGCGGCCTCCCGCGCGGCCTCCCGCGCGGCTTCCAGGCGAAGCGAAATTCAGCGCCTTCGACGCCTCATGGATGCCACCGGCATCGGTTACGCCGGCCTGGAGGGTGCATGGTGGCTGCTCGCTGCGCGGCCGGTTCGCCTGCCAGCCTCCACCCTGATCGAACTCGCTGACATTGGCCGCGCCATCTTCGCCCTGTTCGACGCCATGACCGATGCGTACGCGGTGGACGCCGATGCCCGGTCACTGCTGAGCGCCAAAGTACCGGATGGCATTCCCCGCTGGATGAGCGCGCAACGCATGCGAGTGGTACGCCCCGATTTTCAACTGCGCTTCGATTCGGCCGGCAGGTGCCATCTCATCGCCACCGAGCTGGAAATCTGTCCGTCGGCGCATGGCTTCGCGCATGCCATGCAGGCTGGCTATGGCCTGCGGGCCGACCTGGCCGACGCCTTCGCCGATCTCCTTGACGGCCGCGAACTGTGGATCGCCTTCGCGACCGCGTGGAGCGAATTCCTGTTCGATCAACTGGCCTTCTGCCGGGCGCTGGCCAAGCGCGGCGCACGCTCGCGCGTGCTGCTGGACGTGCCGCTCCCAGCACTCGCCGAGCGCATCGCGCGCGGCGAGCTATGGCGACCGCCCTTGTTCGGCGTGGCCGAGCTTCCCACACACTGGCAGGTGGATGTGACCGCTCGCATCGAACGCCACGGCCTAGGCGCATTCATCCGGGCCGATGAGTCGGACTGGCCGGACGCAGCCGGTGACGCGGTCATCTTTCGCTTCGGCTACTTCGACTGCTTCGCGCCAGAAGCACTGGAAGGCATGCGGCGATGGGAGACGCAAGGCGCTACCTTCCTGAACCCCCTGTCGTTCATCCTCGATAGCAAAGTCGTCATGGCCGGCTTGAGCCTGCCCTCCGTCCGGCGACGCATCGCACCGCATCACCTCGCCACGCTCGACCGGTGCATCCCCGAAACGCGCCTGCTCACGGCGGATGCAACACCTCAACTCGAACGCGAGCGACCCGCCTGGGTGCTCAAGTTCGCCGGCTACGACCGCGGCCAGCAGGCATGGGGCGGGCGCAGTTTACAAGTCGGCGCGTTGCACACGGCCGCGTCCTGGCAAAGCACGTTGCGTCGTTATTGCGATCTACCCTTTCCCGCCGTCGCCCAGCGCGCCGTGCCATCGGCGCGGCTTGACATCACCTACGCCGACGCGAACGACACACTCTGCCGGATGCGGAAGGGCAACACGCGCCTGCGTTGCTTCATGCTGCGCGATGGCGACGACGCCGTTCCCTGCGGCGCGCATCTCACCGTGTCAGATCATCAGGCATACGTCGCAGAGGGCACCGGCGCAGTTCAGGCGCCGGTGACATTCGAGGACTGAATGGATCTCTTCGACCCGCGCTACACCTGTCGCCCTGACAAAACCTTGCTATATCGACGTGGTGACGCCAACGACGTGCGCCTGGGGGAAGCTGTGCGCACCGCCGTTGACGATTACCCCGACGCGCAAGTCGTCATCGTTGGCTGCCCGCAGGATGAAGGGGTGCGACGAAACGGCGGCCGAAGCGGCGCGGCATCGGCGCCAACTGAGATCCGGCGCGCGCTTTATAAACTCTCCATCAACGGCATCGCACCCGTGCGCTTGTTCGACCTGGGCGATACCATCATCCAGCCCACGCTCGAAGAGACCCATGACCTGCATCAGAGAGTCGTCCGCCGAATCGTTGAAGATGGCAAGCGCCTCATCGTGCTTGGAGGCGGCAACGACATCGCCTACCCCGATTGCGCCGGCCTCGCCCAGGCAGCGCGCGGCGACGTGCTGGCCTTCAACGTTGATGCCCACTTCGACGTTCGCGCCGACCCCATCCGCAACAGCGGCACGCCCTACCGCCAGTTACTCGACGAGGGCCTCATTCAGCCGCATCATTTTTACGAGATTGGCGCGCAGCCCTTCGCCAACTCACCGATCTACGAGCAGTATCTGCGCGACAAAGGCGCGCACATCATCAACTTGGTCGAACTGCGCAGAGAGGGCATTGAGCGTTCTTTCGCTCGATTTTTGCATTCTCAATTCTCAATTCTCAATTCAATCTTCTGGGGCTTCGACCTCGACGTCGTTCGTGCGGCCGAGGCGCCTGGCGTGAGCGCGCCGAATCCCATCGGCATGACGGGTGACGAGCTGTGCCAGATCGCAGTCATCGCCGGCCGCGACCCGCGCACACACATCGTCGAATTCAGCGAGGTTAATCCGAACTACGACGTGGACGGACGAACGGCGCGGTTGACCGCTGTCGCCATCTGGCATGTGTTGGCTGGGTTGGTGTGTCACATCCGAATGCGTTGAATGAGAGAGTAACCAACGGGCCGTCCCGATTGCCACAACCGATCGCGCTCCGCACCCTTCGCCTGTCGTGCTTTCACGCGAAATCGTTTGGAGTTGCTACGAAGATTGTGGATGAACATCCCGCCCGGCATCCGAACCGACGATTGCAAATGCTTGGCTATCCGGGAAGCAGACAAGCGGCCAAGTGCGGGCCTGACCGGTCCTGCGTCCGATTGTGGTGAGCAACAGAACCGGGCCGCCGCAGAACCGGCCTCCGATGACGCCTCCCGTGCTGCGATATAACTAGCAATGCAGGCCAGCAAAAAGCCGCAAAAGGGAACGCCCCAGAGTCGTACAGGGTGTTACTTGCTTAGGCATTATCGTTTCCAAATAGCTGTAGCCATCACTTGTGCTGTAGATAGAGGGACGCCCAACAACCGCTTATGCACGACTTCGCTGCGCTCTACGCCGCGCTCGACGCCACCACCAAAACCAGCGAGAAGGTGGCTGCCCTGGTGCGCTACTTCCGCACTGCCCCGCCGGCCGACGCGGCCTGGGCGACCTACTTCCTGATCGGCCGCCGGCCACGCCAGGCCGTCCCCGTCGCCCGCCTGCGGGCCTGGGCCGCCGAAGCCGCCGGCATCCCCGACTGGTTGTTCGAGGAATGCTACGCGACGGTCGGCGACCTGGCCGAGACCATCGCCCTGCTCACCGGCCAAGCGACTGCTGAGGGCGCGCCGGCCGACGACCGCTCGCTGGCGGCCTGGATCGAGGAGACCTTGTTGCCCCTGCGCGCCGCCGACCCCGAAACCCAGAGGCAGATGGTGACTGCGGCTTGGAACACGTTAAGGGCGCGCGAGCGCTTTGTCTGGAATAAGCTAATCACCGGCGCGTTCCGCGTCGGCGTCTCGCAAAAGCTGGTGGTGCGCGCGCTGGCCGAGGTGAGCGGGCTGGACGAGCCGGCCATCGCCCACCGTCTGATGGGCGACTGGCAGCCCAGCCCAGACTTCTTCGCCCGCCTGCTTGCGCCGGACACCAGCGAGGCCGGCCCAGGCCAGCCTTACCCTTTCTTCCTCGCCTATCCCCTGGAAGCCAAGCTGCCCACCGACGCGCGGGGGCGGCTGTTGGATGGCGACCCAGCCGCCTTCGCCCAGACCCTCGAGGCATCGCTGGGTGCGGTGAGCGATTGGCAGGCCGAGTGGAAGTGGGACGGCATCCGCGCCCAGCTCATCCGCCGTCAGGGACAAACCTTTATCTGGTCGCGCGGCGAGGAGCTGGTGACCGACCGATTCCCGGAGCTGGCGGCGATCGGCGAACATTTGCCTGATGGCAGCGTCCTGGATGGTGAGATCATGCCGTTCAGGGACGGCCACCCCCTGCCTTTCAGCGTCCTGCAGACGCGCATCGGGCGCAAGACGCTCACCCGCAAAGTCCTGAGCGAGGCGCCGGCCGTGCTCTTCGCCTACGACCTGCTCGAACTGGAGGGGCGCGACGTGCGCGACCAGCCGCTGCGCTGGCGGCGCGCCCAACTGGAGCGCCTGGTGGCCGAAACAAACCACCCCGCCCTTCACCTCTCGCCGCTGGTGCAAGCCGATTCCTGGGAGGCGCTGGCCTGCTGCCAAAAGGCCAGCCGCGCGCATCACGCGGAGGGGCTGATGCTCAAGCGGCTGGGCAGCGCCTACGGCGTCGGGCGGGTAGTTGGTGACTGGTGGAAGTGGAAGGTGGCGCCGTATAGCGTGGACGCCGTGTTGATCTACGCCCAAGCCGGCCACGGCCGGCGGGCCGGCCTGTTCACCGACTACACCTTCGCCGTGTGGGATGGCGACCCAGCGGCGGGCGGGCGGCTGGTGCCCTTCGCCAAGGCTTACTCCGGCCTCAGCGACGCCGAGATGCGCCGGGTGGACGCCTTCATCCGCGCCAACACGCTGGAGAAGTTCGGGCCGGTGCGCGCCGTGAAACCCCAGCTCGTCTTCGAGCTGGGCTTCGAGGGCATCCAGCGCTCGGCCCGCCACAAGAGCGGCATCGCGGTGCGCTTTCCGCGCATCCTGCGCCTGCGCGAGGACAAGCGGATCGAGGAGGCCGACACACTGGACGCGATCCGCGCCCTGCTGCCGTCATGAGCGACCATGCGCACACGCTCGATGTGGTAGCACCATGCAGGAGGGCGGTGCCGCCACGCTGGAGCGCAGCAGCGCTGCTTGGGGGCGCAGCACCGCTGCGCCCTTACAGGAGTCATCCTGATGACTGTTCGCACTGAGGCGCAGCGCACAGCAATCGCGCGCGTCGAGCAGTACTTTGCTGCGCGCGGCTGGCAGCCCTTCGACTTCCAGCACCAGACCTGGGCGGCATATCTGGCCGGCCGGAGCGGCCTGGTCCACGCCGTCACCGGCGCCGGCAAGACGCTCGCCGTCTGGCTCGGCCCGCTGATCGAGGCGCTGGCCGAGGGTGATGCAGCGGCCCAAGGCCGGCGGGCGCGCGATGCATCCCCACCGCTGCGCGTCCTGTGGATCACCCCGCTGCGCGCGCTGGCCGCCGACACCGAGCAAGCCCTGAGCGAACCAATTGCGACGCTGGGCCTGCCCTGGACGCTCGAGCGGCGCACCAGCGACACATCGTCCAGCCTGCGGGCCAAACAAAAGGCGCGCCTGCCCACCGCGCTGATCACCACGCCGGAGAGCCTCTCGCTGATGCTGAGCTGGCCGGACGCGCAGGCGCGCTTTGCTCACCTGCGCTGCGTGATCGTGGACGAGTGGCACGAGTTGCTATCCACCAAGCGCGGCACGCAGACCGAGCTGGCGCTGGCCCGCCTGCGGCGCTGGCGGCCAAATCTGCGCACCTGGGGACTCAGCGCTACGTTGGGCGACCTGGGCATCGCCCTGCGCGCCCTGCTCGGCCAGGGCGCGGACGAGTCGGCGGCTTGCCTGATCCGCGCCGACCTGCCAAAGCAGATCGTGATCGAGACGCTGATCCCCGACCAGATCGAGCGCTTCCCCTGGGCCGGCCACCTGGGGCTGACCATGCTGCCGCGGGTGATAGCAACGATCGAAGCCAACCGCAGCACGCTGATCTTCACCAATACCCGCTCGCAGACCGAGCTGTGGTATCAAGCCATCTTGGAGGCGCGCCCGGATTGGGCTGGCCAGATCGCTCTGCACCACGGCTCGCTGGACAAGGCCGAGCGCGAGTTCGTGGAAGCAGGGTTGAAGGAGGGCCGGCTGCGGGCCGTCGTCTGCACCTCCTCGCTGGACCTGGGGGTGGACTTCTCGCCGGTGGATTGCGTGTTGCAGGTCGGCAGCCCCAAAGGGGTGGCGCGCCTGCTCCAGCGGGCCGGCCGCAGCGGCCACGCGCTGGGCTGCCCCAGCCGCGTCATCGGCGTGCCCACCCACGCCCTAGAGCTAGTGGAGTTCGCCGCTGCGCGGCAAGCCGCCCAACGCGGCCAGATCGAGGCCCGCCCGCCGCTGAATAAGCCGCTCGATGTGCTGGCCCAGCACGTCGTCACCATCGCTGCCGGCGGGGGCTTTCGCGCGCCTGACCTGTTCGCGGAGGTGCGGACAGCCTATGCCTACCGCGACCTGAGCGAGGTCGAATGGGCCTGGGTGCTGGACTTCGTGACGCGCGGCGGGCAGGCCCTTAATGCCTATCCGGAGTTCCGCCGCGTGGTGGTAGAGGATGGCTGGTATCGGATTGCCGACCAGGCAACCGCGCAGCGCCACCGCCTCTCGATTGGCACGATCGTCGGCGAGTCGGCGATCACCGTGCAATACCTCAAGGGCGGCAAGCTGGGCACGGTGGAGGAGTCGTTCGCGAGCTGGCTAAAGCCGGGTGAGTGTTTCTTGTTCGGCGGGCGGCTGCTGGAGTTCGTCCGGCTGCGCGACAACACGGCCTGGGTGCGCCGGGCAAGCGGACGGCGGGCGGCCGTGCCGCGCTGGAT
>JAIMBB010000265.1 GCA_023511655.1 Anaerolineae bacterium | reverse complement strand
GGGTGCGTTCACGAATAGGGGCAAAAACCTCCCGCAGGTTGCTCGCCCAAGTCGTGACAGCCAGCAAAAAACCTGCGGGAGGTTGTCACTGCCCCCGGCTGTGAACGCACCCACCGTGATTGAATTGCTGTGCTCTCAGCAACCTGTAAGCCCCATTCTCTATGATGCGCCTTGAGACACGATTCGATGCATAGTGGAGGATCAAGTAAAGATGTTGCCAACACCCCGAATGATGGTCGCGGCGATGGCGATGGTGACGACGCTGGCGCTGGCGGCCTGCGGCTCGCCGCAAGCTACGCCAACCGTCGCGCCCACTGTCGTCCCCTCGGCCCCCACCGCAGCGCCGGAGGAAGCCGGCCGTCCGCTGTTCATTGACTTCTACGCGCCGTGGTGAGGATCATGCATGGCGATGAAGCCTGTCGTGAACAGGCTCGAAGAGGAATACCGTGGCCGCGTGGACTTCCAGGCCCTGAACATTGACGAAGCCAGCTCCAAAGAAGCGATGACGAAATACCGGTTTGTCGGCCAACCTCAATTCGTCGTCGTCGCCCCGAACGGCGAAGTGATCGCCTCACGCAACGGCATACAGACCTACGATCGTTTGAAAGCTGACATCGAAACCGCCCTGGCCAAACGATGATCGCGCCGGCAGAATCATCGCCCCCTGCTGTGTTCCGGCAAAGCAGGGGGCGAATTGTTCACTTGGCTGCCTCAACTAGCCCCCACCACTCCATCAGCGTGAGCAAGCCGGGCTGTTTACGAAACCATTCCACGGGAAAGGCCAGTTGCACGATGGCTGCCGAGTAATGCAATCCGCCCTTGTCCGGCGGTATCAGGTCATAGTTCCAGTTTGCGTCGGCCTGGTAGCAGAATCCACGCCCCCGGTCGGCTTCGATTTGCCAGTACTCCAACACGCGCGCAGCGGCATAGCGCCGCCTCAGCGTTGCACGTGCGTCTTCGCCCATCTCACTGTGCAACACATCAACGACCAGCGCCGGCGGCCCATAGATCGCATCGGGCTTGACCGATTTGCGTGCGCTGTTGGGCACATAGATGACATCGGGAATCAGCTCGTCGTCGCCGACGACGATGCGCGCGCCTTTGCCGATCACAGCGCCGAGTTCATACGCCTCGACGACTACGCTGAGCAGGTTGACCAGCCATGCTTGCAGCCTGGCCTGGAGGACGGTGTAAGGTGAAGAAGACACGGGCGTCATGTAGCGGGTAAGTTGTAAGTCGCCAGTCACTGTGCGTCGGTGACGGGTTGTGAGCTGTGGTCGCCGGCGTCGCGGTGACGGCAACCGGTGATTGTCACGCGCTGACCGGCGATGGTGAGAAGTTCGCGCCACTGCGTGGGGGCGTAGTAGGTGTCGAATTCGAGCAGGCGGTCGTCCGGCGTCGTGACGTAGGTTCGCATGGATTTCCCGCCGCCGAAGGCGTAGCCGTAACAGGCCGTGTATGTCAGCTCCGGCCCCAACGCCCAACCCAGCCTCCTGCGCACGCCGGTCGCCGTTTGCCAGACCGGCTCGAACCGGCGCGCGAGGGCGAACCTGCCGACCGGTGGTTCGGTGGTCACGACCGTCTCCTGGCTGCCCACAACGATCGCATCGTCGAAGCGCTCGAGCCGGTTGTCGTCGCCAGGGCGCGAGGCACTGTATAAAACGTAGACCGACTCCGCCGCAGCCAACCAGATCATGGCGCCTCGCTCAAAGTGCTGGATGACGGCCTGCGTGGATTGAGTCGGCGCGAACGGGCATCGCTCGACTCGCGGGGCGAAGAACCATGGATAATCGCACCTCACGAGCAACGGTTGCGATCCATGCAACATGCCGTCCACGTTCAACAGGAGCAACAGCGGACTGAGCGTGCCGGCCTCGGCGGGCACGTGGAACGCGATTGTGCCCGAATCGCCCGCCAGAGCGGGGCGCAGGCGTTGCGGCAATCGAAAGCTCACCGGGGCGCCGTCTATGGTCGTAGCCAGGAGGGTCACGTTGCCCGCCGGCCGGTCGAGCCGATAGGCAGCCAACACGGTTTCGCCCTTGGCCGCCTCCTGTTTATCGAGGGTGAACGAGAGCAGCCTCGCTGCTCGCCGATCTGAGGAGACGGCCACCGCCGGTGCGAAAGGCAGCACGATTGCACTCAGCGCCATCGCGCCAACGCAGCAGATCCGGCGCAACTTTCGCATAAACTGAATTGTAAATGAACGACCTCGTTGTAGAGCCGTTTACGCCGGCCGACCAGATGGCTGCTCGCGCGGTGATCCTGGCCGGGCTGGAGGAGCGCTGGGGTGTGCTCGATCCATCGCTCAACCCCGATCTGGACGACATCGCAACTCACTACGCCGCCGGCGTGTTCCTGGTCGCGCGCCTGGGAGGAGCACTGGTTGGGACAGGCGCGCTGATCCCAGAAGGTAAAGGGATCGGCCGGATCGTTCGGATGTCCGTGGTCCGGCGGCTGCGCCGGCGCGGGATCGGCGCACGCATCTTGTGCGCCCTGCTCGACGCTGCGCGATGCAGCGGCTATCACACCCTCGTGCTCGAGACGACCGAAACCTGGGACGATGCGATCGCCTTCTATCTGAGCTATGGCTTTCGCATCGTCGAACGGCGGGGCGGCGATGCGCATTTCGAGAGGGCGCTGAGGTGAGCGGCTGCCCTCACAGCCGCATGCCGTACATGATGGCGTGCTCGTCGCCCCTGATCCGATGAAATCCCATCCGCTCGTAGAAGGCGATGGCGTTCAGGTTGCGCGCACCCACGCCCAAATGCACGGCCGGCGCGCCCAGCTCTCGAAGGCGATTCAAAAAAGTCTCCATCAACCTGCGCCCCCAGCCCTGTTTCTGAGCGACGGGAAGGATGTCTATGTGCAGATGCGCCGGATATTCCCTGGCGACCTCGTCCACGACGATGCCGGCGTGTATGGCGCGGATCATCCTGGCGTCGGGCGAGTGGTCGTCGGGCGGAGGCAAGGGATAGCGCGCCCGCAGCTCCGGGAACCATTCGCGTTCGCAGCGCGCGGCGAATTCAGCCGTGTCGCGTGCGCCGAGGATGTAACCGCACGCTTCATCGTGGCCATCGGCCAGCACGAACGACGTCTCCGGCATCAGCACGCCGTAGGGCGCGGCGAAGTAATGTCCGAGCAAATCCGGATCGCGGAAGTGCGCGGTGGCATCGGCGCCGCTGTCGCCGGTCTGCAGGCAGATGGTGTATAGCGCGCGCAGGTCGCGCGGCTGATAGGGACGGATCGTGAAGCTCATGAACGGTCGTTCCCGGCAGGTCGAGGTCGAGATATCCCGGCGCGGCTGAGTAGCTAACACTTTGCGGAATGCTCATGAAACTGGCACAATCTTATTAAACCAAAGCGAAAGGCCAATCTC
>JAIMBB010000264.1 GCA_023511655.1 Anaerolineae bacterium | reverse complement strand
GCAGGTTTTTGCTGGCTGTCACGACTTGGATGAGCAGCCTGCGGGAGGTTCTTGCCCCTATTGGTGAACGCACCCCCGCTGCGCGCCTCATGCACAATTGACCGTCTATGACAAGCTGGCACAGGACTTGCCTCCGCGCCCTTGCATTGCTGAGCACGATATGCCTGACAGCCGTGGCGCCGCCGGCCGTGCTCTCCAATGCCCGCGCACAGGTCGGCCAGGCGCACTTCCTCGCCGTCGCCGCGCCTTTCCCCACCGTCGCCGATGGCCTCGACTTCGATCGTCTGAAGGCATTCTGGTCGGGCGACGTAGATGCGCTGAGGTCACTCACCAACAATGGCGCTGCGCCGACGCTATTCCTCACCCCTGAATCGCGCGAAGCGCTGGTTGCCCTGCTCGGCCCGCCGGGCGCGGACGCGCGCTTCCTCGTCTTCGCGCCCGAGGCGCTGCTGGCTGCCGCGTGGGATGCGCGGCCTGCCTCGTTCGCTGTCCTGCCCTTCGATCAACTCGACGTGCGCTGGAAGCTGTTGCACGTGGATGGGATCAACCTGTTCGATAAGCAGGCTGACGTGTCGCGCTATCCGCTGGTGGTGAGCGGCGCACCCAACCGCGACGTGAACAAGATGACCGTGGTGGCGATGACCGGCGTCACGGCGCTGGTGCGCGGCACGGCCGTGATGATGGAGCGCAAGGGCGTGCTATATCCGGGCGCGGCCATCCGCGACTGGCTGCGCACGGCCGACATCGCGCACATCAGCAACGAGGTCTCATTCTGGGCGGGATGTCCACCGCCTCGCTTCCGCAGCGGCGTAGTCATGTGCTCTGCGCCCAGATACATCGAACTGCTCGAAGACGTGGGGACGGACGTGGTGGAGCTGACCGGCAACCACCTGTGGGACTACGGCTGGCGCCACCTGAACACCACGCTGGACATGTACGAGGCGCGCGGCTGGCAATACTTCGGCGGCGGGCGCAACGCCGAGACGGCGTTGAACCCGGCGACGTTCGACCTCAACGGTAACAAGATCGCCTTTGTCGGCTGCAACTGGTTTGGCGTGAACTGGGCGACGCCGACGCGCCCCGGTTCGGCCCGCTGCGGCGCAGAGGACCCGCGCTCGCTCGACCTGATCATCCCCGTCATCCGCAGGTTGCGCGCGGAGGGCTATCACGTCATCGCCACGCTGCAGTATGCTGAGTACTACACCTATGCCGCGACGCCGCAGCAACGGCGCGACTTCGCCGCGCTGCGCGAGGCAGGTGCAGCGGTCGTCAGCGGCAGCCAGGGGCATCACGCCCAGGGGTTCGACGTAAACGAAAAGGGCTTTTTGCACTATGGCCTGGGCAACTTCTTCTTTGGCGATCAGACCTTCAGCCAGGGCACGCTCCAGACGTTTGTGGATCGCCACGTGTTCTACGACGGCAGATACCTGGGGGTGGACTTGCGGACGGCGTTCATCGTGGATAACGCACAGCCCGTGCCGATGAGCGCTGCGGAGCGCGCCGCGCTGTTGCGCAAGCTGTTTCAGGTGAGTGGTTACTGAACCGCCCTAGCGCAATCCCGACCGCAGCACCTGGGCATAGGCCTGCATGCGCTCGGCGCGCAGGTGGCGCCGGTGGCCGACCAGCCACTTCGTCCCTTCCAGCGCCCACTGCCAGGCGAACATGCCCAGCAGCGCCAGCCGCAGCGCCGCGGCCTGCGCGTGGCCGTGGTATTTGGCGAAGTAACGCACCTTGCTGGTGTTGAAGTGAATCATGCGCCGGGCGACGACCTGACCGCTGCTCCTGCCTTCGTGATGAACGATCACCGCGCGGGGGTGATAGGCCACTTTCCATCCGGCGTCTTTGATGCGCTTGCACCAGTCGAGTTCTTCCGAGTACATGAAGAAGGTGCGCTCGTCCAGGCCGCCGACCTGCAGGTAGGCTTCCCAGCGCACCAGCATGGCCGCGCCGACCACCCAATCCACCTCGCAAGTCTCGTCGTCGCGGCAATCGCGCACGTAGTAATGATCCAACACGGCGCGCGGCGCGATCGGCTGCAGCCAGGTGCTCTCGAAGATCGCCGTAAGCAGGGTGGGAAAGCGGCGGCGCGATGATTGCACTGCGCCGTCGGGATAGCGCAACTGCGGCCCCACAACGCCGACCGCCGGATGCGCCTGGGCATAGGCCAGCAACTCATCCAGCGCGCCTGGTGTCACCTCGGCATCGGGGTTAAGCAGCAGGACGAAGCGGGCATCGGCCGGTTGCGCCTCGGCGGCGAACTCTCCCTGTTCCAGGTGGCGCAAGCCGTCGTTGTTGCCGCCGGTGAAGCCGCGATTGGTGGAGTTGGCCAGGATGTGCACGTCGGGAAAGTCGCGGCGCAACATCTCAGGGGTGCCATCCGTAGAAGCGTTGTCTACCACGACGATGCATTGCGCGTGGCGCGTGGCCGGATATTGCTGCAATGAATGCAGGCACGCGCGCAAATGTTCGCGCACATTCCAGCTCACGATGACGATGGCCAACATGCCGTCAGGGGGCGCGCTGCGCCGCCCTCACTTCGTCCGTTCGAGCGTGTAGTCCGCCAGTTCCATCAAGGTCGCGCGGTAAGGCGTGTCGGGGAAGGAGAGCAAGGCTTGCTTTGCGTTCTGGGCGATCGCCTCGGCCTCATCCAACGAGCAGGCAATCGCATCCGATGCCCGAATCTGAGCCACGATGCGGTCGTAGGTCTGAGGGTCGCATTCGCCGCGCAAAGCACACTCCAACCCCGCCTCGCCGTGCGCTTCGATGTAACAGATGGTGGGAAGGGTGATCAGGCCGCGGCGCAGATCGCTGCCGACCGGTTTGCCCACACTGGCCTGCTCGCCGGTGAAGTCGAGCACATCATCCATCACCTGAAAGGCGATGCCCAGGTCGCGCCCATAGTCGTGCAGGGCGGCAATTTGCGCCTCGCTCGCCCCGCAAATCACGCCGCTGGCCGTCGCGGCCAGGACGAACATGGAAGCGGTTTTGCTGTAGATGCGGCGGTAATAGTCGTCCCGCGTGGCGCGCAGCGCGAAGTCGGTGAACTGTTGCTGCAGCTCGCCGGCCACAATCACCCCCAGCGTATCGGCGAAGATGCTCATCACGCGGACGTTGTCGGTACGGGCCGCCAGATTAGCCGCGACCGCGAACAGATAATCGCCGGTCAACACCGTCGCCGCCGGCGTCCATACCGCGTTCAGCGTGGCGGCGCCGCGTCGCACCAGCGAGCCATCAATCAGGTCGTCATGCACGAGCGTTGCCGTGTGCAGCATTTCCACCGCGCTGGCCAGGCTCACCGCGCGCGGATTGTCCAGCTGATCAAACATCCCCGCGATCAGCAGGGTGATGATCGGACGAATGCGCTTGCCGCCGCTGGCAACGATATCTTCGACGGCCTGGCGCAAATTGGGCGGCTGCAGGTCAGGCAGATGCCTGAGCGTGGCCCTGTATCGTATACA
>JAIMBB010000263.1 GCA_023511655.1 Anaerolineae bacterium | reverse complement strand
AGGTGAGCGCGCAAGCGCAACAGTTCGGGATCGCGCCTGTCGCGTCGGCGCGCCAGGCGCACCGGCAACACTTCGCGCACCACAGCCGGTCGGCTGCTCATGACGATGACCCGATCGCTGAGATACAACGCTTCGTCCAGGTCATGGGTCACCAACAGCATCGTCACCTGCGTGCGTTGCCAGATGTCGAGCAACAGCTCCTGCAGGCGCATGCGGGTGAGCGCGTCCACGGCGCTAAAGGGTTCGTCGAGCAGCAGCACGCCGGGCTCTGTTGCCAGCGAGCGAGCCAGGGCGGCTCGCTGGGCCATGCCGCCGGAGAGTTGACGGGGCAGGTGGTCGGCGGCGTGGTCGAGCTGCACCTGGCGCAGCAAGGCCTCCACGCGGTCGGCGATGTTCAGCGTTGCGGGCGGCCGCCCGTCTTGCAGGCCGAAGCGCACGTTGTCGCGCACCGTCAGCCACGGCATCAAGCGCGGCTCCTGGAACATCAGCCCGACGGCCCGGCTCGGGCCGGTCACCGGACGGTCGTCAATCAGCAACCGACCGTCATACTCGCGCTCCAGCCCCGACAGCAGGCGCAGGAGCGTGCTCTTGCCGCAGCCGCTCGGGCCGATCAGGCTGACGATCTCGGACGGCTTCACCTCCAGGGATAG
Source organism: Anaerolineae bacterium (assembly GCA_023511655.1). Classification (GTDB taxonomy): domain Bacteria; phylum Chloroflexota; class Anaerolineae; order J036; family Brachytrichaceae; genus JAAFGM01. The sequence continues at coordinate 2,857 of JAIMBB010000263.1, read as the reverse complement.
CTCGTTCAGCACGACGTTGCCGTCGAAGCGTTTGGTCACGCGCTCAGCTTTGATGGAACTGCTCATCTTTCAGATTGTGTGGCGCGTCGTGCGCGTTCCGCGCTGCGCGTTTCGCGCTGCGCATCCCGCGGCGCGCATCCGCGGCGCGCATCCGCGGCGCAGATGTTCAACGCACAACGCGCGACGCGCTCACCGTCCGGCAAAGGTATCTGCCCAGCGCAGCGCCCGCCGCTCCACGAAGCGCAGGGCGCTGTCGCTCAGCTTCCCCAACAGCGCCAACGTAAGGATGCTGACCAGCATGATGTCGGGCCGAGCGCTGTTCTGGCCGTCAATTAGCATGAACCCCAGTCCGCGCGTGCTGGCGATCAACTCGGCGGCTACCAGAAAGAGCCAGGCCTGGCCAAAGCCGATGCGCAGCCCGGCCAGCAGATATGGCTGCGCCGAGGGCAGGATGATCCGGCGCACCAGCTCGATGTTGCGAAAGCCGAACACGTAGCCGACCTCCATGAGCTTGCGGTCGGACTGGCGGATGCCGCTGACCAGGTTGAGATAGACCGGGAAGAATGCGCCGATAGCGATCAGCGTGACCTTCGGCGCTTCGTCAATCCCCAGCCACAACAGCAGGAACGGCACCCACGCCAGCGATGGGACGTTGCGCGCAGCTTGCAGCGTTGGGTCAACCAGTGCCTCGACGTTGCGGGACAAGCCGACCAGCGTGCCGACGATCAAAGCGATTGCCGCGCCGATGGCGAACCCGAGCAACACGCGCCCGATGCTGGCGCCGACGTGCCGGGATAGGTCGCCGCTCGCGATCATCTCGAACGCCGTCCGCAGCGTCTGGCCTGGCGAGGGCAACTGGTTGGGCAGGAAGATGCGCAGGACATCCGTCGCCAGGAACCAGAGCAGCAGCAATCCGGCCGGCACGGCGAGGACGAAACAGCGGCGCGCCGCCGGGCGCGCGGTGCGCCTCGCGGCTGGCGACGCACCCGCCAGAGCTTTTGAGTTTGTCAAGGCCATCTTACCTTACCGATCACCCGATCGGGTCGCTGAATGGGCTACGTGCATTAACACGCGGCCTGCGCAGCCACAAGGGGCAGATTCGTCCACTGTGGTCATACAGTCGGCCTTACCGGCGAACGACGGCGGCGTCGGCGTCCAACAGTTGGGCCAGCGCCGCTTTAGGATCGGCGTCGGCGGGTACCAGCTTTTCGCTCAGCAGGATCGGCACGACGGCTTCGAGCGCGGCCCGCAACTTGTCGTTGGGCGGCCCCACGTCTTTGTCGAGCACGGTGCGCTCCGTCAACTGCTTCCTGGCAATGGCCAGGTCGAGCTTGGCTTCGCGCGCCAGGATCTCGGCCGCCTTGTCCGGGTTCTCCAGGATCCAGTTGCGCGCCCGCTCGTACTGAGCGATCACCCGCTTCACGTAGTCGGGGTATTTCTGCAGGAACTCTTCCCGCACGTTGAGCGTGCCGAAGGTGTTGAAGTCAATGTTGCGATACAACAGCGTTGCGCCGGTGTTGAGTTCGGCGTTGGCCATGTGCGGATCGAGTCCGGCCCAGGCATCCACCTGGCCGCGCTCCAGCGCCAGCCGGCCATCGGCGTGTTGCAGGTTGACGATCTCGACGTCGCCCTGGCTGAGGCCGGCCTCCCGCAGGCTGCGCAGCAGGAAGAAGAACGGATCGGTGCCGCGCGTGGCGGCGATCTTCTTGCCCTGGAGGTCGGCCACCGACTTGATGGGCGAATCTTTGGGCACCACCAGCGCCGTCCACTCCGGCTTCGAAAAGATGTAGATGGTCTTGAGCGGCACGCCGTTGGTGCGGGCCAACAAGGCGGCTGCGCCGGCCGTGCTGCCAAAGTCGCTGGCGTTGCTGGATACCAGCTCATTGGCCTTGTTGCTGCCGGCGCTGAACAGCCACTTCACGGCTACGCCGTCTTTGGCCAGGTCTTCCTCCAACCAGCCGAACTCCTTTAACACCAGGCTGCTGGGGTTGTAGGTGGCGTAGTCCAGCCGGATCTCGGCGGGCTTTGCGGCAGGCGCGGCGGGAGCGGCGTTCTGGGTGCCGGCAGGCGATGCGCCGCACGCGGATAGAACGAGCGCGCCGGCGAGCGCACCCGCCGTCAGCGCACCCGCCGTCAGCGCGCTCGCCGTCAGCGCGCTCGCCGCGAGCGCGCTGCGGGTCGTCCTCGGGTTCGTGATAAACATGGGTCTCCGATCTGATGAAATTCGTTTGCCGATTGCCCGGGTGCGTCGGACAAAGGTGTCGCCCCTCGGCCAGACGCGAGAAGACGCTCGGGCAATCGCCGGTGTTCACTCGGTGCGCTCGATGCCGAGGCGTACCTATTCTTGACCGGCTGACGTTTGCGTCGGCCGGCGTCACATGCAGTCAGCGATGGCGATGTGAGAGGTGGGTCAGCGGGACTCGCCGCGTCGCGGCGGCAAGCCCGCTAAATACACAAGCACAATGCGGTTGCGAGGATCACCGTGTGCGTGATCGTGTCCATGCTGTAACTCCTCGTCGAGTCCGCAAGAACACTCCGAAAAGCGAATCGCCCTCTTGCGAAACTGTGCAAGAGGGCGGTAACAGCGTTGACGTGTTAGCGCGCTCTCATCTTCCAGTTTTCGCTGTCGGAATTGGCACCTTGTTCGATTCAGGTTGCCGCAGCTTCATCGGGCCGGTCCCTCTGCTGCTCTGGATAAGAGTGTGCTTACGAACTTTGAACTTGCGAGGCAGATGCTAACGGCTTTGCATCGCGTTGTCAAGACCCACAGTTGCCCCTATTAGGGCTGGCTCAATCAAATGGGACGCCAATAATCGAGGCAGCCTGATGTAAGCTGACGCTGAGCGCCGTCCGCGCA
>JAIMBB010000262.1 GCA_023511655.1 Anaerolineae bacterium | reverse complement strand
ACCTCGAACACGCCGTCGCCGACTTCGAGCACGCTCACGTCGAACGTGCCGCCGCCCATGTCGTACACCACGATGGTCTCGTCCTTTTTCTTGTCCAGGCCATAGGCCAGCGACGACGCCGTCGGCTCGTTGATGATCCTGAGCACTTCCAGCCCGGCGATCTTGCCGGCATCTTTGGTGGCCTGGCGTTGTGCGTCGTTGAAGTAGGCTGGCACGGTGATCACGGCCTGCGTGACTGGCTCGCCTAGGTAGGCCTCAGCATCGGTCTTGATCTTCTGCAGGATCATCGCGCTGATCTCCTGCGGCGAATACTCCTTCCCGCCCATGATCACACGACAATCGCCGTTGGGGGCCGGCACTACTTTGTAGGGCACGACCTTGATCGCGCGCTGTACTTCGGGGTCGTTGAACTTGCGCCCCATAAAGCGCTTGATGGAGAAGATGGTGTTCTCCGGGTTGGTCACTGCCTGGCGCTTGGCGACCTGCCCCACCAGCCGCTCGTTGTTCTTGGGGTTCACGGCCACCACCGATGGGATCAGGCGTGAACCTTCCGCGCTGGGGATCACCGTGGGCTCGCCGCCTTCCATCACCGCCACCACGCTGTTCGTCGTTCCAAGGTCAATGCCGATTATCTTTGCCATCTTTGTTTGCTCATCTTCCATCCGCCATCGTTACATTAGATAGGCGGATGATAAATCCAAAAAATTCACTTTGCCACTCTCACCAGAGCGGGGCGAATGACGCGATCGCCGATCTTGTAACCTTTTTGCAGCTCCTCGATGATGTGTCCGCTTTCCACGCCCTCGGCTTCGTCGTGGCTGATAGCCTCGTGCAAGGTGGGGTCGAACGGATCGTTCTGCTTGATCTCGATTGCCTTGAGCCCTTCGCTCTCCAGGATCAACTGCAATTTGCGATGGATGAGCATCACGCCCTCGATCCACGTCATGTGCGCGATGCCCTCCGGGAGCGTCTTCATCGCCCGTTCGAAGTCGTCCTGGATCGGCAGCAGTTTGCGAATCAGGTCCATCGTGGCGAACGCGCGCAGGTCGGCGTTTTGCTGTTCCTGGCGTTTCTTGTAGTTGGCGAATTCGGCGCGGGCGCGCTGCCAACCGTCCAGGTATTCATCGGCTTTCGCTTTGGCATCCGCCAGCGCCTTTTGCAGCGCTGCCATCGCGTCCGCTTCAGCGGTGGTCGTTGAGGGTTCCGCTTTTGCGGCAGCCGACGCTGCGGCGTCGGCCTCGGCAGGGGGCGTTGAAGGGGATGCCTCCGCGGCGGCTTGGGTTGCATCTGCCGTAATTGTCTGATCTTGAGAAGTCGTCTCCATCGCTCCACACTCCATACGAATGGCCGGGAAGGAATCCCGGCCAGGCATTGGTGCTTCACGAAAGCTCCGGATGGATCGTCAACCCTGTCGCATGTCGAGCGCTTGGGCGATCCCACGAGAGCAGTTTCGTGATCTATCAAGCATAGTCACGCACGCTTAATATAAGCTGATACGCGTTTGCGCTTTTGTGCCTCCGTCTTGTTCGCCCAACGGGGCGTCAGTCTACATATAAGTCGCTCACCAGATCGCTCATCAGGTCGGCCACATAGCGCACCGTGCCGATGGCACGCCCATAGGGCATGCGCGTGGGGCCAAGCACGCCCAGCGCGCCGGTGGCGAACCCCTCCACGCCGTAGCGCGCGATCACCATGCTGCACGAACTCAGTTCGCGCCAGCGGCCTTCGCCGCCGATCACTACCTGAACGGTGCCGACCGGCGAGCTGACGACCTCATTCAGAAAGGTCGGTTGCTCGAAGGCATTGACCAGAGCGTTGGCTTCGCCGCGCTTGTTGAACTCTGGTTCCTGCAGCACTTCGGTCAGGCCATCGCGGTATACCTCGTTGATCGGCACGTCGTCGCCGCCGGAGGTCAGCTCCATCAGCAGGTCGAGCACGTCTCTTTCGAAGTCAGTCGGGTCAGTCAGCTTGGCGCGCAGGCTGGCCGCATCCAGCTCGTAGCCGATGCTGTTGATCTTGGCCGCGACCTGGCTGAGGGCGGCCTGATCCATCGGCTCCTTCAGGGTAAGGTAGCGCTGGCGTACGGTGCCGCCCTGGAACACGACGATCAGCAAAACCAGTTGCGATTGGGTGGAGATCAGCTCCAGATGTCGCAGGCGTGGTTGCTCGACCTTGGGCGCGGTGACCAGCGCCGCGCTGCGCACCGAGCGCGCCAGGATGGCCGCTGCCAACTGCATCCACTGGCTCATCTCCAATTTGGCCTGGTGGAATTGATGGCGAATCATGTTTTGCTCGGCCTGCGGCAGCTCCACATCGCCGATCAAACGCTCGACGAAGTAGCGGTAGCCTTTGTCGGTCGGCACGCGACCGGCCGAGGTGTGCGGATGGGTGAGGTAGCCCAGCTCCTCCAGCACGGCCATCTCATTGCGGATGGTGGCGCTGGACACGCCCAGGTCGTTGGCCTCCAGGAGCGCCTTGGAGCCGACCGGCGTGGCGGTGCTGATGTAGGTCTTCACAACCAGCCCGAGAATCTTTTGCTGGCGCAACGTCAACTCTGGCGTGGTTATGACAGATTGATTAGCAGTCATAGGCATCGAGTGCTAACGTAACGGTAGAGATAATACCACGCCTTGAAATCAGGCGTCAAGCTTCGCACGCGTCGCCGCATCGCGTATGTGGCGCGCGTCGCGTATGTCGCGCGCGTCGGGGTTGAGGGCTAATGCGTTGGCGCGAGGATCTGTTCCAGTTCGCGGCGCAGGTCGGTGTGTGGTGTAAAGTGGATGGCGTGCATGCCCAGCGCTCGCGCGGCTGCCACGTTCTCACCCATGTCGTCCACGAAGAGCGCCTCGGCCGGCTGCGCGCCCAGGCGCGCCAGCGCGCGTCGGAAGATCTCCGGATTGGGTTTCTTCACCCCTTCCTCGCCGCTGAACACCAGCAGGTCGAACAGCTCACTGTTCAGGCGCTCCTTGAACATGTCGCGCGCGTCGGGTAGCGCGTTGCTGATCACACCGATTTTGTAGTGACGATGGAGCGAGCGGATCAGCGCCAGCAGCTCTTCGTCGAAGCTGTCGCCGCGCCAGAAGTCGGCCTGGAGTTGTTGCAGCTCGGCGGCGCTCAGGTTGAGCGTCCCGGCGACGTGTGCCCAGGCATCCGCCGTCGTCGCCCGGCCGAGCTGCGCGGCCTGGCCGGCCGGGCTGTTGAAGAACAGGTCTTGCAGTTCCCAGTCGCGCATGCCGAAGCGACGCTCCCACTTGCGGCGCGGTTCCAGGTCGGTGGTTCGCACCAGCACGCCGCCGATGTCGAAGAAGATCGCTGTGATCGTAGCCATGCGATAAGTGTAGCCGGCCGACCGATGGCCCGCCGGTTTGCCGGCCGGCTGGCCGGCGGCCGGTTGGCTGAAGGTGCCCAGTTGCCTTGCGCGTGACCAGTTCAATGACGCTGTGTAACTGCCTACCCGCCTGCGAGTAGGGAGACCGGCTGACGGGCGAAGAGGTCACGCAGCGTGGCAAAGACGTTGCG
>JAIMBB010000261.1 GCA_023511655.1 Anaerolineae bacterium | reverse complement strand
AAAACCTGCAACGTCATTCCCGCGAAGCTTGTCCCCGCGAAGGCGGGGAGCGGGAATCCAGTCATTCGCGGCACCCTTGATGCCCCGTCATGCCCGCGAAGGCAGGGACTGCGCGGGCATGACGACCTTGGCAGCAGTCATGATTAATTCAAGACTCGATAGCTCATCGCTATTGATCCCCACGCCGAACCGGAAAGTGCTCTAGAATCTCCATCATGTCAACCTCACCTTCAATCAACGTTACCATCTGGCACGAATATCGCCATGAGAAGACTCACAAGGTCGTCGCCGACCTGTATCCCCAGGGCATGCATGAGGCCATCGCCGAGGGGCTGCGGCAAAACGATCGCGGCGGCGAATTCAACATCCGCACCGCCACGCTCGACGAACCGGAGCACGGGCTCACGCAAGAGGTGCTCGACACCACCGACGTGCTGATCTGGTGGGGCCACGCCGCTCACGATGCCGTGCGCGATGACGTCGTCGAGCGCGTGATCAAGCGCGTCTGGGCCGGCATGGGGCTGATCGCGCTACACAGCGCCCATTTCTCCAAACCCTTCAAGCGGCTGATGGGCACCGATTGCGCACTGCGCTGGCGCGAAGCCAACGACAAAGAGCGCTTCTGGGTGGTTAACCCCGCTCATCCGATCGCCCACGGCTTGCCGGATTACTTCGAGTTGGAAGCCGAGGAGATGTATGGCGAGTTCTTCGGCATCCCTCAACCGGACGAACTGGTATTCATCAGTTGGTTCACCGGCGGCGAGGTCTTCCGCAGCGGTTGCTGCTGGCATCGCGGCATGGGCAAAGTGTTCTACTTCCGCCCCGGCCACGAAACGTACCCGACCTACTTCAATCCCCTGGTGCGTCAGGTCATCGCCAACGGCGTGCGTTGGGCTGTGCCTACCCGCGTGGCTTCGTTCACGCGTGACGTGTCGCGTCCTTCGAAGCCGCTGGAAGACCTGGGGGCTGCCGAACTGACGAAAGACCCCTCGTTGCACGGCCATTGAAAGGGCGCAACGGCAGGCGATACACACGCCGCAAGTCGTCTGCCTATGGCATCCCCTGCCACCAGTCCTTTCGCGAGCGCGGGTCCATGAATTTAGCCGTGTCGCGGATCGCGATGGTGAGCGGGTTAGCGCGAGCCATGCCGACCGGCTGGTCGTTGCGGATGGCAGGCAGCCTGCCGGTGCTGCGCCTGCCACCGTTCAACTGTGCGCGATAGGCAGCGACGAGTTGTGGATCCACGCAGAAGTTCAGCAGGTGCACCACGTAGATGCCGCCCGGCAGATATACCGCGTCGTGCCGCGTATAAGTGATCGTCAGCTCGTTTTCGCCGGCGTAGAGCACCATAGCTACGACGTTGCCCCCGTAGATCGGCACACTGCGCTCGGGGATATAGATGGCCTCGCCGGCGATCGTTTCAAAGTCGAGGACGGTGACTTTGAAAAACGGATTGTCGTTGATCGGCCCGCGCGAGCCATATGGCGGCGCCGAGCCGGGGCCGTCGTTCCAATTCCACTGATAGTTCAGATACGCCGCCGTGAAGCGCGGCCGCCGCTGCGGCCGGAACACGCTGTATAGTCGTGGCGCGTTCGGGTCGCTGCCGCCGTTGTAGTTCACCAGATCGAGCGGCTCGTTGTCCACGCGCGCATAGCCCAGGATCGAGAGCCGGAAGTCCGGATTCTCATCCGTGATCCGATTGTCCTTGTAGTAGCCGTCCTCGATCGGGATGATGTCATAGACGTTGGTCGAAGTCATCGGGCAGTTGGTCGAACGCGCGTCGCTGCCGCCGATGGTGATGGGCAGATAGGCGCGCGGCACGACGTCCCCGCCAGAAGCGAGTCGTTGGGCGCGGGCCGGCGCAGGCGAGGGGCTAACCAGCACACACGCACCGCACATGCCAATCGCGATGGCGAAGTAGGTGAATCGTCGCACAGGGTGTTCAGATCAATCGCAACGCTGCGTCGGTTCGCAGATTCGATAACTCTGTCCGAACAAGGTAAAGGTGACCGGCTCGGACGTCTGCGGTCGAGCGAACGATAGCTGAAAGACGAGCGTCTCACCGGGCGTGATGTTCCATGGGAAGGCCGGCAGGCTGGAGTTGAGCGGGTACAACTGCCCGCCTGGGCCGCTCAAGGAGACATCGCGCAGCGAACCAGACAGGAACTGGTTAGTCAGATTGCGCACATTGCCGACGATGCGCAGCTCGTTGCCCTCCGGCGAGATCTGCGCGCTGGTGATCGTCACGTCCGCGATTGGCGCCTCGGTAGGTACCGGCGTCGGAAGAAGCGCAATCGGGCGATAGGGGATCGCAATTCGGGCGATGTAGGGGTTAGTATCATCCAGCGCAAACCGCCACTCCAGGCCAGGGCCGGGGAGGGTGCTGGGCACCTCGAATCCTGCGGTCGCCGTCACGGTCTCGCCGGGTTGCAAGGCGCCGCGGGTGAAACCACGCCCGCCGGCTGCGTCGGAACCCTCGGCTGAGAGCGGGTAGACGACGCCGTTGGCGTCGGCCAGCTCGCTGAAGAACTGGCTCGCATCGAGGATGCGGGTGACGACGCTGGTGACCTCGAAATCTACCTGCAAATAGTTCTTACCCGCCGGCAACCCGACAGCTGAGCCCGGCACCAGGCGATGATTCAGCGCCCTCACCCGCGCGTCGCCCAAGTTGATCGGTGTGCCGACGGCGGTGAGCTGGTTGGGTGTGCCCTCGTCGGTGAAGGGCGCAATGACCACCCGCCGCTGTCCGCCTGCTTCGCCCAGCAACACCAGGGTGAGCCGGGGGCTATTTTGCTCGATCAGGATTGACACGTCGTCATCGCGGATGGTGGCCTGCTGAGCTACGCGATAACGCTGCGTGCCCAGGGTGGTGTCGAGCGTGACCAGATCGCCGGGGCGCAGGGCATCCACGATCTCGCGATTCTCGCGCGAGGCGTGCAGGCCGATCACGTAATTCACCATGGTGCCGGGCGCCCAAAACGCCGTCCGCTGCGCGTCGGGGTCATATTCCCAGCGCGTCCCACGCACGCGCAGCGGCACGACACGGTAAGTATTGCTGCCGATATTGAGGCGATTGGGGATCGGCGCCGGCATTGCCGTGTCGTTGACGCGGACGACGAGCGTATCGGTCACAGGAACCGGCGTTTCCTCGGCGACGCCGGGACCAGGGATGAACGGATTCTCGCGTTCGGACAACAGCACCAGGCTGAGGATGAAGCAGGACAACGCGCATATACCCAACAGAGCCAGCCCACTGACCAGCAACAGCGGACGGCTGCGTGGATCGTTCCACAAAGGAGTGAGCGCGGTGTTCAGCGCATCGCTTGTTCCCCTCACCTGACGCGGCTTCCCCGCCACGTCGTCGCTCTCCCACCGGCCGGAGGAGTTTTCGGGTAGTCCACAATCATCCGGGTAGGCCGGCGGCGTCGCGTTCGGTGCCATGCCGAGATTATAGAAGCACGGGAAACAGTAACTGCCTACCCTCTGAATAGCGAGTGAAATGCCAACTTGATTCGCGCATGGAACAGAGTCCGTTTTAGCGCCT
>JAIMBB010000260.1 GCA_023511655.1 Anaerolineae bacterium | reverse complement strand
GGAAGAGGAAGCACCGAACTATCTGGACGACATGCTGGCAAGGTTTGATGGCGGATTCCCGAAAACCGTCGAGTTTTCGGCCTATGCCAGAAGCACGATCCGCGATCTTTCCAGCCGTGACGACCCGGACGCTGCGCTGGTCGCCTGGATGGAGCGGGAAGAAATCCTGTTCCGCACGCTCGAAAAGCACCTGCTCGGCGAGAAGCTGCGCAGCCTCATGCAGTCCGGCATCGAGGACACGGAACCATTTATCAAGCTGGTTCAGAGCGCCCTGCAACGCAGGAAATCACGGGCCGGCTCGGCGCTGGAAAACCATCTTGAACAGGTGTTCATCGATCACGGCGTGACCTACACGCGAACCGGCGTCACTGAAAACAACCTGAAACCTGACTTCATCTTTCCGGACATCAGCCATTACCACAATGCAGCCTTCCCACAGGCACGACTGACGATGCTGGCATCGAAATCGACCTGCAAGGACAGATGGCGGCAAATCCTCAACGAAGCCGCCCGCATTCCTGATAAGCACATCCTGACACTTGAACCCAGCATCAGCGAGAACCAAACGGACGAGATGAAGGCAGAACGGGTCCAGCTTGTGCTACCCAAGAGCCTGCATCCGACCTATACGGCGGCACAGCAGGCTTGGCTCATGGATTTGGAGTCATTTACCAGGCTGGTGAAGAAGCGACAGAACGCCTGATACCATCCGCTGCCCCCACTACCTAGCCAATGGCACAGCACGATTGGATTCACTCTTGCCGAAGCTGATCATGCCCACGGCGTCCCCTCTGGCGTTGAACACTGCCCACGTAAGTTGCCGCCGCTGGTACGGCAAACTGCATCATGGGCTGCGCTTGGAACATGCCGGAAGCCCCGCGCCGATCTGGCCTGTGACTTCGTAATCCATCAGCCGCGTCAGCACCGCTTCGAGCAGCCCGCGCAAAAAATCCTCGCCGCCCTGTTGCCGAATGTACTCGGCAAATGCCATGCTGTCGTCGGCCATCGTCTTCTCCTCGGTCAAGTTGTTAATCGCAATCTCAACCTTACCGAGTCGCCCCTGAAATATTCATAACCTCATGATTTTTCTTGTGTTATTGTCTGTTTGCGAGTACAATTTCCCCCAGAGTTGATGGTCTGATGCGCCGTTTTCTGGGAGTTTTTCGATGTTTGCCTGCCCCGCCACCGAGGACTTCTTCCGCTTGCGGCTCGATCAGATGATCGACCTGCGCCATCCGCTGGCGGTGTTGTCCTCACGCATGCCGTGGCAGGAGTTGGAAGCAAGGCTGTCGCACCTGTTCATGCGCAAAGCGCGCGCAGGTGTCGCGATGCCCGATCTGGACCTCTTTGGCGAATCTCCGGTGCGCGCAGCTCGGGCGTCCAACGCAGGCCGACCCCGCGTGCCGCTGCGCGTGATGATCGCGCTGCTGTATCTGAAGCACGCCTTCAACGAGTCGGACGAAGGGGTGGTCGAGCGCTGGGGCGAAACCCCCACATGGCAGTTCTTCTCGGGGCGGGCGTACTTTGAACATCGCCGGCCGTGCGACGCCACGACGCTGGTGAAGTTTCGCCGGCTGCTGGGCGAGGAGGGGGTGGAAGAACTCCTGGCGCAGACGATCAACGTGGCGGTGGAAACCGGACTCATCAAGCCGCAGGAACTCAAGCGCGTGGTGGTGGACACCACCGTACAACCCAAGGCGGTGGCCCATCCGACCGACAGCCGGCTGCTGGAGACGGCACGCACCAAGCTGGTGGAGGCGGCCAAGGCCGCCGGCATCGCCTTGAAGCAGACCTTTGCCAAGGAAGGCAAGGAGCTGGCCCGCAAGGCTGGGCGCTATGCGCACGCGCGGCAGTTTGCGCGCATGCGCCGGGTCATCAAGCGTCAGCGCACGATCGTGGCCAGGCTGCAGCGGGAGATCGAGCGCAAGGCCAGCCGCCTGGGGCAGGCCATCCAGAGCGCTCTTGGCCACACCCTCAACAAGGCGGCGCGTCTGGTGGCGCAGACTGCCAACCGAAAGACCGCCGACGGGACTCGAAAGCTCTACGCCTGGCACGCGCCGGAGGTGGAGTGCATCAACAAGGGCAAGGCCCGCTGCCCTTACGAGTTCGGCGTCAAGGTCGGCATTGCCAGCACCCTGAAGCACAGCCTCATCGTCGGAGCCCGGGCCTTCCATGGCAACCCCTACGACGGGCACACGCTGCAAGCGCAGCTGGAGCAGGCCACGATCCTGATGCAGGACAGCGGCATCAAGCCCAACACGGCCTATGCCGACTTGGGCTACCGCGGGGTGGAGGCCGACATTGCGGATGTGCGCCTGGTGCACCGCGGCAAGATCAAGCGCCTGACGCACGAGGAGCGCAAGCTGCTCAAGCGCCGCCAGGCCATCGAGCCGGTCATCGGGCACTTGAAGCAGGATCACCGCATGGACAGGTGCCATCTCAAGGGCGAGCAGGGTGACCGGCTGCACGCGGTGCTGTGCGCGGCGGGCTACAACATCCGCTGGCTGCTGCGCATGATCGCCAACAAGGGCGTGCCCTTCTTGAGGCGAGCTTTTTTGCGCCTCATTGCGGCCGTGCGCCTCATCGGCCGGTGGCTCGCCCAGCGGCGGCCAACCGAGTCCAGTGGCGCCAACCCTGCCCAGCTGCGGCTAAGGGCGGCGTGAAAATGAATTTTTCAGGGACGACTATGTACCCATCAGGAGATTCGTATGGGGCGGTAGAAATCGCATGATGCCGTCCTTTTTGGGGGCAAGGACGTCCGCGCAACACCAAAAAAAAGAGGCAGCCCATGAGCTGCCCTTGTTTGCTTGCACGTCCAGCGAGCGACGCCGTCAGTTGGTGATCCCCGCCAAGTCCCGCAGCATCCGCACTTTGTCCGTGCGTTCCCAGGTGAACTCGGGCTCGTCGCGGCCGAAGTGACCGTAGGCGGCGGTTTTGCTGTAGATGGGGCGTAGCAGGTCCAGCATCTGGATGATGCCCTTGGGCCGCAGGTCGAACACCTCGTTGACGATGGCGGCGATCTTTTCATCCGGGATGACGCCCGTGCCCTCGGTGTAGACCGTGACGTTGATCGGGCGCGCCACGCCAATCGCGTAGCTGACCTGGATTTGGCACTGCCGCGCCAGGCCGGCGGCGACGATGTTTTTGGCCACGTAGCGGGCGGCGTAGGCGGCCGAGCGGTCCACCTTGGTCGGGTCCTTGCCGCTGAAGGCGCCGCCGCCGTGCGGGCAGGCACCGCCGTAGGTGTCCACGATGATCTTGCGCCCGGTCAGGCCGCAGTCCCCCTGCGGGCCGCCGATGACGAAGCGGCCCGTCGGGTTGATGAGGTAGCGGGTGTTGTGCAGCCACTCCTTGGGCAGCACGGGCTTGATGATTTCCTCGACGCACGCCTCGATGAATGCCGGCTTCATGTGCTTGCCGTCGCTCATTTCCGGGCTGTGCTGGCTGGACAGCACCACGGTGTCGATGCTGTGCGGCCGCCCGTCCACGTAGCGCATCGTGATCTGGCTCTTGGCGTCGGGCCGCAGGAAGGGCAGGCGCCCGTCCTTGCGCAGCTGCGCCTGGCGCTCGACGATGCGGTGCGCGTAGTAGATGGGCGC
>JAIMBB010000259.1 GCA_023511655.1 Anaerolineae bacterium | reverse complement strand
TCCTCATGTCTGATCTCTGCCTTTCACTCTACCTTATTTCGGGCTTCTCTCGTGTCCAGTTTTCGGGGTCCACTATAACGATCCCGCGCCGGCGTTGGACTTCGATCCCCCCGCGGCAGACCTCTCACCCGCAGACAACGAGGACTACGTGCGCTTCGTGAACTACTATATCCACCAGGTCAACCTGATGCGCTTTTTGTTGGGCGAGCCGTATCGCGTCGTGTATGCCGACCTGCACGAGGTGCTGCTGATCGGCGAGAGCGCCAGCGGCGTAACGTGTGCCATCGAGATGTCGCCCTATCGCACGACGGCCGATTGGCAGGAGAGCGCGCTGGTGTGCTTTGAGCGGGGCTATGTGCGCCTGGATTTGCCAGCCCCTCTGGTGCTGAACCGTGCCGGTAGGGTCGAGGTGTTCAAAGACCCTGCCAAGGGCGTGACGCCGCAGCGCATCGAGCCGCAACTGCCGCCCGTGCATGCTCACCGTCAGCAGGCGATCAATTTCGTGCGCGCTATCCGTGGCGAGTGCAAGCCCCCCTGCGATTCGGTCGAGGCCCTGGAAGACCTGCGGCTGGCTCGTGATTACTTTCGCTTGCTGCGCGGGCGCTGATCGGCTAACCTTGCGAGCAAGGAGCGACCCTATGCAATTCGGCATCAATACCTTCCTCTTCACCTTTCCCTTCACCAACAAGAGCGCCAAACTCTTCCCCCAGTTCAAGGCTTGGGGGTTCGACTCGGTTGAGATCGCCATTGACGATCCGGCCGGCTATGACCCGCATTTCATCCGCGCTGCTCTGGATCGCAGTGGATTGGCCTGCAACACGGTGTGTGGGGCATTTGGCCCCGATCGCGACCTGCGGGGCACACCCGAACAGCAACAGAACAGCCTGAACTACATGATGGCCATGCTCGACCAGATGGAGGTGCTGGGCGCGAAGATCCTGGCCGGGCCGATGTATTCGGCAGTGGGCCGGGCCGAGGCCGTGCCGCCGCGCGAATACACCCGTCAGTGGAAGACGGTGGTCAGGCACTTGAAGCGACTGTGCGACTACGCAGGCGAAAAGGGAATGCGCATCGCGGTCGAGCCGCTCAACCGCTTTGAGACTGATTTCCTGAACACAGTGGATGCAACGCTATCGCTGATCGCCGACGTAGATAGCCCAGCCATCGGCCTGCACTATGACACCTTCCACATGAACATCGAGGAGAAATTCCAGGACCAGGCCATTCGGCGCGCCGGCGACCGGCTCATCCACTTCCACGCTTGCGGTTGCGATCGCGGCACGCCGGGCCATGATCACATTGACTGGAAGGGCATCGCGGCTGCGCTGCGGGCGGTGAAGTATGACGGCGATGTGACAATTGAATCTTTCACCCAAGACGTGAAAGTGATTGCGCGCGCGGCGGCGATCTGGCGGCAGATCGAACCGAGTCGCGAGGACATCGCTGTGAAAGGCCTGGCCTTCCTCCAACAAACGCTGAAGCGCAAGGGGAGCAAGCGATAGACGCTCAGGTCGCCGAAGGTGACGTCGCTTCGATCCAGATCAGGTCGGAATCGAACTCCGCCAGCCTCAGCGATATCCCATCGCGCATGAGCACGGCGCCGGTCAGCTCGCCGAGCGCCCCGCGATCTTCCGCGCGGACGCGATAGCGCATCTCCGGATGCAGCCCGCGCGGGCGAATCGCTCGCTGCGACGAATCGCCCATGGCGCGAAAGACCATCACCACGCTGCGCGTTCGATCCGGCGACACAGCCTGGATCGCGTCCCAGCCCCAGCCGACGCCATTCACGTTGTGGCGAGGGGCGATGAGATGGATCACTCTGGCGTCGCGCACCAGCGCGCGGAGTTCTTTGTATTTGGCGATGGCGGCGCGCGTCTCGGCGAGTTGTTGTGGCGTCCAGTCGGTAATGCGCTGCATCAAGATGAGCGGTCCGCCAAAGATGGCGCTGCGCAGCGTGTAGGTGTTGGGGTCGTCCTGCATGTAGCGCACGCTATAGCGTGGCGAGAACGGATACGACGCGCCATAGATGCCCTGTCGCGTGGCGTAGGTGGCAATGTTGTCCACGGTGATGCTGGTGTGGTACAGCCGCGCCATCTTATAGGTCAACATGCAGCCGCCGTCCTCGCAGTTCTCCAATACCACATGCGGCCGCTCGCGGCGAATCGTGGCGATCACCAGATCTAGGCCGTGCTCCGAGTTGGCGTAATTGCTGTCGCCGGGAGCGTGAGTGTGATCCTCGCGCCAACAGCGCTTCACCATGTCCTCGCCGTCCTGAATGATGTAGTTCACGCCCTCTTCGTCAATCAGCCTGAGCATCTCGCCGATCAGCCATTCGCGGCAGGGAGCGTGACCGAGGCAGAGCGGTGCGGCGCCGAAGTAGTCATCGCCGAGGTGGATCAGCCAGTCAGGATGCGCCTGTGCCGCCGGCGCGGTAGGGTTCATCTGCGCCAGCGCCATGTGCACGCCAAAGCGCATGCCCAGCTCGGCACAACGCGCGCTCAGCGGCCGCAGCCCGCGCGGGAACTTGACCGGATCGGGACGCCAGTCGCCAATGCAGCGCGCCCAGCCCAGATCCATGATCACTGCCTCGATCCCCAATTCGGCGCAGCGGGCGATGGCTTCTAGCTGTTGCGCTTCCCCGATGTCCTGGCCGTAGCCCCAGGAGTTGTATTGCGCCCATGGGTATCGGTCGTCTGGTATGGGTGGATGCACATGTGCCTCGGCGAAGCGCTGAGTGGCGTAGCCCGCCTCGTCCCAGTCGCCGTGAAAGCGGCCTACGAAGCAGGCCGGCATGTTGAACGCTGTCCCCGGCGCAACGACGTGCGCCAGTTCGTCAATCGTGCTGCGCAGGTGGGTGTGATCGTCCTGCGACCACGCCAGCAACCGGCTCTTGCCGTTGAACTCGACGCCGATCACCAGACCGTCGCCGCTGAGCGCTTCGTCCGGATTGTCGAGCGGGTCGAGGCCAGCGCGCAACGCGGCCCATGCACAGCTCGTCGGCGCCCAGTAGTGCGCGCCGAACGAGCCCATGCGAATTTCATGCGGCGCCCGGCCGGGCACGATCTGTACTTTGTGCAAAGCGAATTTGTCTGGCCGGTAGTTCCAACTGAATTGTTCGACGTGAAACAGGTTGTTGCGCCCCGCCAGCGGCACGCGCAGGTCGAGCATGGCGCAGCCGGTCACTGTAATCGGCGCATCGCCTGCGCTTTCAAGCTCGGCCCACAGGCGCACGAAGGGGTGGGCCGGGAAGATTTGTGCGTGCTGGCGAAGGCGCAATCGGCCATCGTCGCTGAGCACATTCAGGGTCAACGTGCGCGTGCCGTCGGCTTGCTGCGCGACATCGGCCTCGCCATCGTCGCGCCAGCGCAGCGGTCTGCCGTCGGCGATCAGGTTGCCCAGTCGCGAGGAGGCAGCGTCGAGGCCGCAGACGGGTTGGCCCGTCATTTGCCACGTCAGCTCGCCGTGCATCAGCACAAAGCGGCAGGTGATCAAGGGGTTCTCAAGGATCCAACTAAGCATAATTTTGTAGTGCCTACCCTACTAGTTAACATTCCCGATAATCAGCAGCGCCTATAAAATGGTGTTATGCTCACTTACCTGACGCTGTCTCAGCACCCC
>JAIMBB010000258.1 GCA_023511655.1 Anaerolineae bacterium | reverse complement strand
GCACCAGCCGATGGATCTCGCCGGCGCGGAACTGCTGAAACAGCCTTTCGCGCTGGCGCACCGGCGTCTCGCCGGTGATCAGCGGCGCATCGAGGCGCTTGGCGATCTGCTCCAACTGCGGGATGTATTGACCGATGATCAGCACATCGTCGTCCTTGTGCTTGGCCACCAGCATCGAAACGATCTGGTGCTTGCGCGGGTTGGATGCGGCGAAGTGATATTTCTGATCCTGGCCGGTGACGGCATATTCCATGCGATCTTCGTCGGCCAGCGACACGCGGATTTCGTGGCACTCAGCCGTAGCGATCCACCCCTGGCGCTCCAGGTCCTTCCACGGCACATCGTATTTCTTCGGCCCGACCAGCGAGAACACGTCACCTTCCAGGCTGTCCTCGCGCACCAGCGTGGCGGTGAGGCCGAGCCGACGGCGCGCCTGAATCTCGGCCGTGACGCGAAAGACCGGTGCGGGCAGCAAGTGCACCTCGTCGTAGATGATCAATCCCCAATCCATGCTGTTGAACAACGCCATGTGCGGGTATTCGCTGATCTTGGGGAGCTTGCGGTTGGATGCTTTGGGGGACGCTGCCGGAAAGTCGTTAGCAGGCGCCGTCGCGCCGTCGTCACCGACTTCCGGAACCTCGCTTCCCAAGCCCTTCTTCTTGCGAGGATGGTACGTCAACACCTGATACGTGCATATGGTGACCGGCCGCACGTCTTTCTTCAGGCCGCTGTATTCGCCGATCTGGTCTTCGGTGAGGGTGGTCTTATCGAGCAGCTCGCGTATCCACTGTCGCACGGCGACGGTGTTGGGGGCGAGGATGAGCGTGGCGCATTGCGCCTTGTGCATGGCAGCGATGCCGACGATGGTCTTTCCGGCGCCGCACGGCAGCACCACCACGCCGCTCCCGCCGGCTGCACTGCCCTGCGCCCAATACACCTCGGCGGCGTCCGCCTGGTAGTGTCGCAGTTCGAACGGTTGGCCGGAGAGCGTGATCGGTCGCAGGTCGAAGCGCAGCGCTGCGCCGTCCACATACCCGGCCAAATCTTCGGCCGGGTAGCCGATCTGCAACAACACGCGCTTGACATGGCCGCGCTGAGCAGGATCTATCTCGAAGGCGGTTTGGCTCAGACGCCCTTTCACCAACGGCGCAAATGACCGGTGCCGGGCAAGTTCTTCGCTCAACACGGTGTCGTCGGTGGTCACCAGCATACGACCGTCCGCCAGCACGAGTTTGACGCGTCCGTAGCGGCCGACCGCGTCGCGGATGTCCACCTTGACGTTGTCGGGCAGCGGATACTTCGAGTATTGCTCCAGGTCGGCCAGGATGGCGTCGGCGGTCAGCCCGGCTGCAGCGGCATTCCACAGCGAGAGCGGCGAGATGCGATAGGTGTGCACGTATTCCGGGCTCTTCTCGAGCTCGGCGAAGCGAGCCAATGCATCGCGCGCCTCGGTGTAACGCGGGTTATCCACTTCCAGCAGCACCGAGCGATCGCTCTGCACGATGAGGGGGTTCTCCGGCTTATAGCTGTGCATCGAATGGCTAATTAGAACATACACCAGGGTGGAAATCCAGTTCTGCGAAGCGTTGTGGCCGACATGGGCGCGGGCAGTGCCCCCTGGTTTGCAAATTTTCAACTGAGCGACCGCATCTCTACAATATCGGTCATGAAAATCACCGACATCCGCGCCATACCGCTCTCCGGCAAGACGCCCGACGGCGGTTGGACCCATGACTTCAACCCGGACAACAATCTGCACACCCTGATCGAGGTCGTCACCGACGAAACCGCTGACGGCCGGCCCCTCACCGGCATCGGCAGCGTCTACACCAGCGGTGCGCTGGTGGAAGGCGCGCTCAAGCTGCTACGGCCGTGGTGCGTCGGCCACAGCGCCATCGAGCCTGAGCGGGTGAGCGAGATGCTCCGCCAGATGGCCTTCTGGCAGGGGCGCGGCGGCAGCGTCGAGCACGCCATCAGCGGCATAGACATCGCCCTGTGGGACATCTTGGGCAAAGTGACCGGCCAGCCGGTCGCGCGCCTGCTCGGCGGCTATTACCGCGACAAGATCAAACCATACGGCTCGATCTTGTTCGACGACCCGCCTCGCTTGCGCGAAAAGCTGTTGGAGACCACCGCGCGTGGCTTCAAGGCCATCAAGATGGGCTGGCGCCCGTTCGGGCGCGTCAGCCGGCAACTGGATGAGCAGTTGGTCAAGACGGCCCGCGAGACGGTCGGCCCCGACGTGGAGCTGATGGTGGACGCCGGCGGCAGCGAGCAATTCTGGCCGCACAACTACAAGTGGGCCATCGAAACCGCCCGCATGCTCAAAGACTACGGTGTGACGTGGTTTGAAGAGGCGCTGCCGCCCGACGACCTGGAGGGCTTCGCCAGGCTGCGCGAGCACTCGCCCGTGCCGATCAGCACCGGCGAAGTGCTGACGCGTCGGCAGTCGTTCATGCCGTGGATCGAACGCCAGGCCGTGGACATCATCCAACCCGATTGCACCAAGTGCGGCGGGTTGAGCGAAGCGCGCCGCATCGCCTGGCTGTGCAACGACCACAACGTGTTGTGGGTGCCGCATGGGTGGAACACGGCCGTGGGGCTGGCCGCCGACCTGGCGCTGGCGGCGGCGGTACCTGTGGCGCGCTGGGTGGAATACATCACTCCCTCGCCCTACATCGAGGAGATTGTCACCACGCCGTTTGCGCTGGACGCGGACGGCCTGCTCGAAATTCCCACCACCCCCGGCCTCGGCATCACGATTGACCCGGATGGCCTGGCGAAATACTCGGCCGTGCGGTTGACGCAACGGCCCTGAAGGTAGGAGGATTCGACCTGTGCAGTTCGACGTGCGGCGCTTTCCAGTAGTCACCTCCACCATGGACGTTGCTCGAGACCTGGCCGAGCAGGGAGCACCGGAAGGGCTTGTGGTGGTCGCCGACGAGCAGACGGCCGGTCGGGGTCGGGTAGGGCGTGCCTGGTATTCGCCGCCAGGGCAATCGCTCTACCTCTCGCTGCTGCTCCGGCCGGCGCTGCACCCACGCCGGATCAGCTGGCTGACAATGATTGGGGCGCTCACAATCCTGGATTGCATTTCTCAGTTCTCAATTCTCAGTTCTCAATTGTCTATCAAGTGGTTCAACGACGTGTCGCTGAACGGCAGGAAGCTGGCCGGCGTGCTGGTCGAGGCATCGTTCGTCGCCGACCGGCTCGACTACGGCATACTGGGCATCGGGCTGAACGTCAACACCCGCTTCGCCGACGCGCCGGAAGAGGTGCGACGGCGGGCGACGAGCCTGCGCGAGGCGTTTGGCAGGGAATTCGATCGCGATGTCGTGCTCGACCGGTTGCTGGCGGCGTTCGGCGCGCGCTACGGCCGATTGCCGGCTTCGCCGTTAGCCGACTACGTCGGTCACCTGGAGACGCTGGGCCGGCCCGTGCGACTGTGCGCCGGCGACGAGATCATCGAGGGCACGGCGGTGCGCGTAGAGGAAGACGGCGCGCTGGTGGTGATGACCGCTGCCGGTGAGCGCGTGGCAGCGTTTGGAGAAGTGGTGAGCGAGTGAGCGACTGCGCAGCCGGCTCTGCCGCGGGTGCATTCACGAATAGGGGCAAAAACCTCCCGCAGGTTGCTCGCCCAAGTCGTGACAGCCAGCAAAAACCTGCGGGAGGTTGTCAC
>JAIMBB010000257.1 GCA_023511655.1 Anaerolineae bacterium | reverse complement strand
GGGGCAAGAACCTCCCGCAGTCTGCTCATCCAAGTCGTGACAGCCAGCAAAAACCTGCGGGAGGTTGTCACTGCCCCCGGCCGTGAACGCACCCCGGCATTTGACACCGATTCGTCGCTATGTATAATTGGCGGGCTTGATTGCTGGTTAGGCGCGACGCGCACACCATCCTGAATTGAATGAAAAGAGAGGCTACTGTAATGCGCAGTAGCCTCTCTTCTCGCCTGAGAGCAGTCTGGGCAATTCGTAAGTCGAATTCAGAAAGAGTCTAGGTTCACGTGTAAATAAAGAGCATGCCGACGATCAACCAACTGGTCCGCAAGGGCCGCAAGCCAAAGCCTAAGTTGAGCAAGGCGCCGCAGTTGCAGTTCACGACGAATTCGTTGAAAGGCGGCAAGCGGACGATTCAACCGAAGGGTGCGCCGCAGAAGCGTGGTGTGTGCACTGTGGTGCGCACGCAAACGCCGAAGAAACCCAATTCCGCGCTCCGCAAGGTGGCGCGCGTGCGTTTGAGCAATGGCGCCGAAGTGACGGCCTACATTCCGGGCGAAGGTCACAAGCTCCAGGAGCATTCCGTCGTGCTCGTGCGCGGTGGCCGCGTAAAGGATCTGCCCGGCGTGCGCTATCACATCGTGCGCGGTGCGCTGGACGCCGAAGGCGTCGAAAAGCGCGCTCAAGGACGATCGAAGTATGGGGCCAAGCGACCCAAAGCCGGGGCGACGACCCCCAGCAAGGGTGGCGGCAAGAAGTGAAGCCAATCGCGAGTTTCGCGGGATGCGGTCGGAGCGTGTAAACGGCCGCGCCCGCATCTGAACTGGGGAAATATGCCAAGACGAAACTCACCTCCGAAGCGAGTGGTGCCGCCGGATATCCGGTATGGCAGCGAACGCGTGCAGCGGTTGATCAACCGCGTCATGATGCGCGGCAAGAAAAGCACAGCTCAACGAGTCGTCTACACGAGCTTCGCCCTGGTCGAAGAGCGCGCCAAGAGACCGGCGATCCAGGTCTTCGAAGAAGCGATCCGCAATCTGTCCCCCTCGGTCGAGGTGAAGCCTCGGCGCGTAGGCGGTGCAACGTTGCAGGTGCCGGTGGAAGTCAATCCCTATCGGCAGGAGAGCCTTGCCATGCGCTGGCTCATCCACGCTGCTCGCGAGCGACCGGGCAAGTCCATGGCCGAAAAGCTGGCTGCCGAGATGCTGGATGCAGCGAACAACACCGGCAATGCCATCAAGCGGCGCGAGGAAACGCACAAGGCAGCAGAAGCTAACCGCGCTTTTGCTCATTTCAGGTGGTGAGAGACTCCTGGTTTTGAGTCTTTTTAGCTGACGTCGAGTCTGTTTTGACACTAGAGGAACCGAACTGCAGGTTTGTGATGGCTAAGGAATATCCGCTCGAGAAAGTCCGGAATATTGGGATCATCGCGCACATTGACGCGGGTAAAACCACCACGTCTGAACGCATCCTGTACTACACCGGCAAAACATACAAGATCGGTGAGGTGCACGAGGGCGCCGCGACCATGGACTACATGGCGCAGGAACAGGAGCGCGGCATCACCATCACGGCGGCGGCTACGGTGTGCTATTGGAAGGACTACCAAATCAACCTGATTGACACGCCGGGCCACATCGACTTCACCGCTGAGGTGCAGCGCAGCCTGCGCGTGCTCGATGGCGGCGTGGTCGTGTTCGATGGCGTGGCCGGCGTCGAACCGCAATCGGAAACGGTATGGCGCCAGGCCGACAAGTACGGCGTCCCGCGCATCTGCTTCGTTAACAAGCTCGACCGAACCGGCGCCAGCCTGGAGCGCTGCGTGGACATGATCGCCGATCGGCTCGCGGCCAAGCCGCTGGTCATGCAATTACCCGTCGGCATCGAGGCCGATTTCCGGGGCATTATTGACCTGGTCGAGATGAAATACTACACCTTCGAGGGCGAGAAAGGTGTCAACGTCGTGGAGCACGCAGTGCCGGCCGACTACCTGGAAGCGGCGCAGAAAGCGCGCGAGAAGCTGATCGAAACGGTCGCCGAGACCGATGACGGGTTGCTCGAGAAATACCTCGCCGGCGAAACCCCCACGATCGAGGAACTCAAGCCAGCCATCCGACGTGGGACGATCGGCCGGGCGTTCTTCCCGGTGTTCTGCGGTTCGGCTTTGAAGAATAAAGGCGTGCAGCTCGTCCTGAACGCGGTGTGCGACTATTTGCCCTCTCCGCTGGATATTCCGCCGCAGGAGGCCATCAACCCGAAGACCGGTGAGACGGTCATCCGGCGCGCCGATCCGAAGGAGCCCTTTGCTGCGCTCGTGTTCAAGGTCATCACCGATCCCACCGGCATGGGCAAGCTCTCCTTCTTCCGCGTCTACAGCGGCCGGATCTCTCAGGGCGATGTCGTGCTCAACGCGACGAAGGGCAAGACGGAGCGCATGGCGCGCCTATACCAGATGCACGCCAACAAGCGCGAGCCGATTACCGAGGTGACCGCCGGTAACATCGGCGTGTCGCAAGGGTTGAAAGAAGCCATCACCGGCGATACGTTGTGCGATCCGAACAACCCGACCTTGCTCGAGGCGATCGCGTTCCCCGAACCGGTCGTGAAGCTGGCCATCGAGCCGAAGACCGTCACCGACCAGGATCGCATGAGCAAAGCCCTCAAAGCCTTGAGCGACGAGGACCCGACCTTGCACGTGGCGACCGACGAGGAAACCGGACAGACCACGCTGGCCGGCATGGGTGAACTTCACCTCGACGTGATCGTGGATCGCATGAAGCGCGAATACAACGTAGACGTGCGCGTCGGCCGGCCGATGGTGGCTTATCGCGAGACGATCACTCGCCCGGCCAAGCAGCGCACCGTGTTCAAGCGACAGTCGGGCGGTAAGGGCCAGTACGGCGATGTGGCCATCGAGATCGAGCCGAGCGAAAAGGGCAAGGGCTTCGTCTTCCTGAATGAGATCGTCGGCGGAGCGATCCCCAAGGAATATATCCCGGCCGTGGAGCGCGGCATCCGCGAGGCGTTGGAAGCGGGCGTCATCGCCGGCTATCCGATGGTAGATGTGACCGTGCATTTGGTAGATGGCTCGTTCCACGAAGTGGACTCATCGGAAATGGCGTTCAAGATCGCCGGCTCGATGGCCATCAAAGAAGCCGTGCAGAAAGCCGGCGGCGTCATCCTCGAGCCAATGATGCGCGTCGAGGTGATCGTGCCCGACGAGTTCACCGGCGCAGTGGTGGGCGATTTGAACTCGCGCCGCGGCCTGATCAATTCGATCGAGCAGCGCGGAAACGCCCAAGCAATCCGGGCACACGTGCCGCTGGCCGAGATGTTCGGCTACGCCACTGACCTGCGCGGCATGACGCAGGGCCGCGGCCAATTTGTGATGGAGTTCGACCATTATGCGGAGTTGCCCAAGAACCTGGCCGATGAGCTGATTCACGGCAAGGCAACCAAGGACGGCAAGAGATAAATCTATCCCGTGATGTGCGTTGCGCGTCGCACTGCGCAACACGCATCACGCGATGCGAGACACACAACGTACACAACACGCGAACAGGAGACAAGAAGAGACATGTCGAAGGAGAAATTCGTACGGAGCAAGCCGCATGTGAACATCGGGACGATGGGTCACATAGACCACGGGAAGACGACGCTGACGGCGGCGATCACGAAGGTGCTGTCGCT
>JAIMBB010000256.1 GCA_023511655.1 Anaerolineae bacterium | reverse complement strand
CGATAAATAGAACGCCCAAAGCCTGAGTCGCGTTTTGCGGATCGGTGAAGAACGGAAGCACCCAGCGACTATATATCAATACGCGGGGCATGACGAGCGCAATTTGACAAGCGCCCGCGCCTGGCATACATTTTCTGCCGTGATCGCGATGATGCACCAAGCCTGTAGTCATCTCGATGCGCGCAGCACGCTCGCTGTCCTCAACGATCATCGCGACGCGCCTCTGCCAACGGTTGCTCGAAACCCCGGCTGACGTCAGCGCGGGGTTTCTCTTTTTCAATCCACGTCTCAAGTTGTCAAGGGAGGTTGTATGAAACGAGAGGTTACCATTACCGTGAATGGCGTGGCGCATACACGCGCGGTCGAGCCACGCCTGCTACTCGTGCATTTCTTGCGCGACGAGCTGGGTCTGACCGGCACAAACGTCGGCTGCGACAGCAGCCAATGCGGGGCGTGTGCCGTCCACCTGGACGGTCAGGCGGTCAAGAGCTGCACCGTGCTGGCCGTGCAGGCCGATGGCGGCGAGGTCACCACCATCGAAGGGCTGGCCAATGGCGCGCTGCACCCCTTGCAGCAAGCGTTCTGGGAGAAACACGGCTTGCAATGCGGCTTCTGCACCCCCGGCATGATCATGGCCAGTGCAGACCTGCTCAAGCGCATCCCACACCCCACCGAGGAAGACATCCGACACGGGCTGGAGGGCAACCTGTGCCGCTGCACCGGCTACCAGAACATCGTGGCAGCCGTGCAGGCGGCAGCGGAGAAATTGAGAATTGAGAGTTGAGAAAGGAGGTTGTTGAGATGGCAAAGGTTATTGGACAGGCGATCAAACGAAAGGAAGACCCGCGACTGATCACGGGCGAAGCGAAGTATCTGGACGACATCCAGTTGCCGAACATGGCGCATGTCGCGATTTTGCGCAGCCCGTATGCACACGCGCGGATCAAGGGCATTGATACGTCGAAGGCGGCGGCGCTGCCCGGCGTGATCGGCGTGTTCACCGGCAAGGATTTCATGGACCTCAACCCGATGCCATGCGCATGGCAGGCCGGCGGCGTGAAGAACAACGTGAACACCCCGCGCGTGCTGGAGCCGGAGAAAGTCACGTTCACCGGCGCAGGCGTGGCCTGTGTGGTGGCCGAGAGCCGCTACATCGCCGAGGACGCCCTGGCGCTGATCGAAGTGGACTGGGAGCCGCTGCCGGTCGTTGTGGACGCCAAGAAAGCCACCGAGCCCGGCGCGCCGCAGATCCACGAGAACGCCCCGAACAACATCGTGATGGAATGGGAATGCGGCGACGCGGCTGCGGTCGAGAAAGCCTTCGCCGAAGCGGAAGTCGTCATCAAACAACCGCTCGTCAACCAGCGCTTGATCCCCACGCCGATGGAGACGCGCGGCTGCGCAGCCATGTATCTGCCCTACACCGACGAATACACGGTGTGGATCACGTCGCAGGCGCCGCATGTGCACCGACTGCTGATGACGGCCTTCGTGTTCGGCATCCCGGAGACCAAGATGCGCGTGATCTCGCCGCAGGTCGGCGGCGGCTTCGGCGCAAAGATCTTCCTGTATCCGGAATACCCCTTGGTGGCCGCGCTGGCCAAGAAGATCGGCCGGCCGGTCAAGTGGCAGGAGACGCGCGCCGAGAACTATCGGGCCACCACCCACGGCCGCGATCACATCACCGAGCTCGAAGTGGCTGCCAGGAAGGACGGCACAGTAACCGCGCTGCGCGTGCACACCTATGCCAACCTGGGCGGCACGCTCAGCACCATCGCGCCGGGCATCCCCACCACGCTATACGGCCGGTTGCTCAGCGGTGCATATCACATCCCGCACATCTATTGCAAAGTATGGGGCGTCTACACCAACACCGGCATGGTGGACGCCTACCGCGGCGCGGGCCGGCCCGAGGCGACCTACGTGGCCGAGCGGGCGATGGACCTGGTGGCACAGGCGACCGGCCTGGACCCGGCCGAGGTGCGCCGCCGCAACTTCATCCGGCCGGAGGAGTTCCCCTACGCGCCCGCCGACAACATCCTGGCCGGCTTGAAGTACGACAGTGGCAACTACGAAGCTGCGCTCAACCGTGCGCTGGAACTGGCCGGCTATGCCGACTTCCGCAAACAGCAGGCCGAGGCGCGCAAACAGGGCCGCTTGCTCGGCGTCGGGCTGTCGTCGTACATCGAAATCTGCGGCGTCGCGCCCTCGGCGTGGATTGGCCTGCCCGGCCAGGGCTGGGGCGCCGGCCTGTGGGAGAGCGCCAACGTGCGCGTGCACCTCACCGGAAAGGTGGTCGTCACCACCGGCTCGCAGAACCACGGCCAGGGCCACGAGACCACCGTGGCACAAGTCGTCGCCGAAGAGCTGGGAGTGAGCGTAGACGACGTGATCGTGCAACACAGCGACACGCTCGGCACACCGTTCGGCTACGGCACCTATGGCAGCCGCAGCGCCGCCGTCGGCACAATCGCGGTCTACAACTCGCTGCAGCGCATCAAGGAGAAGGCGCGCAAGCTGGCCGCTCACCTGCTCGAAGCAGCCGAAGAGGACATCGTGTACGAGGACGGCAAGCTGTTCGTCAAAGGCTCGCCCGACAAGGCCAAAACCATCCAGGAGATCGCCGCCGCAGCCGCCATTGGCTACAGCCTGCCGAAAGGCATGGAACCGTTCCTCGACGACACGGCCTACTACGACCCGCCCAACTGCACCTTCCCGTTCGGCACGCACGTGTGCATGGTGGAGGTGGACGGCGAAACCGGCGAGGTAAAGATCCTGAAATACGTCGCCGTGGACGACGTGGGCAACGTGATCAACCCGATGATCGTGGACGGCCAGATTCACGGCGGCATCGTGCAGGGCGTGGGCCAGGCGCTCACCGAAGGCGCGGTTTACGATGAGAACGGCCAGTTGCTCACCGGCACACTGACCGAATACGCCATTCCCAAGGCCGATCTGGTGCCGACGATCGTGCAAGACCGCACAGTAACACCGACGCCGGTGAACCCGCTCGGCATCAAGGGCGCAGGCGAAGCCGGCACGATCGCCTCGACGCCGGCCGTGGTGAACGCCGTGGTAGATGCCCTGTCGCATCTCGGAGTGAAGCACATTGACATGCCGCTCACGCCGCAGCGGGTGTGGGCTGCCATGCAGCGGAACTGAGAATTGAGAATTGAAAATTGAGAATTGAGAATTGAGAATTGAGAAAAGCCGATGGAGGAGCTGAGCCATTCGCCGCAGCGAATTCAAGACAGAGCTTTTGAGTTTGCGTGCCGGATCGTGAGGCTGCACGAATATTTGTGCAAGAAGAGCGAAACTGCGAGGCGAATTGGCAATCAGCTGCTGAATTCAGGCACTTCGATCGGCGCAAACCTTGAGGAGGCGGACGCGGGTCAGAGTCGTGCAGACTTCATTGCAAAGTGCAGCATCGCGCTCAAAGAAGCGCGAGAGACGCACTTTTGGCTTCGGCTGCTTGCGGCAACAGATCAAGTCTCGACAGACAAGATTAAGCCGTTGACACAGGAAGCGAATGAAATCGTCGCGATCCTGACCACGATCGTCCGTAAGTCGAAAGGTAGAACGGAAATCTGACCTTTCTCAATTCTCAATTCTGCATTCTCAATTTCTCCAAAAGGAGAGACATGTTCGCAGCAAACTTCGATTACTACCGCCCGGCCTCGGTGCAGGAGGCGGTGCAAC
>JAIMBB010000025.1 GCA_023511655.1 Anaerolineae bacterium | reverse complement strand
GCCCAACGGCACTCGCTTCAGCCGCCGCGAAGCAAGCGCAGCGGAGCGGCGTCGGGTGGAAGCGCGTGTTGGGCGCATCTGCTGCTATGCCGATAGAGGAAAACTTCTTTGAGCGATTTCTCCTTGCATTGTGTTGCACTTAGTACTGCTGTTTCGGGATTCGATATGAAAGCTCTACCATCCAAAATATGCCAGGTTGTCAAGCAGTCTACGTTCTACTTTATGACGGCATGGAACCCGAACTGCGCTTCAAAGGGCAAGGAATCGGAGAAGGTGACGGTAATGGGAGTCGTCGGCTCATACGATTCCGGAGGAATAGCAGTAATCGTGTATTCTTGTTTAATACAAGCGCCGGGTGACCAGATCGAGATGCTGAACCAGCCCTTCCCTTTGCTGGAATCGGGATCGGGACCCCATTTCCGTGCAAATATGCCCCGCAGGTCGAACTGGACACCTTCCAGGGACGGCTCAGATACGTCCCACCGGCCATCTCCATTGAGGTCTTGCCAGGCAGCAACCTTGAACGATTGAAAACAATCTGACATCACTTCAGGGGTGGGTGCCACCGTACCACATGCACTCAACAACAGCACAACTATTGTCACATGGATGATTGATGTCAACCTTCTTGTGTTCACCTTCTTCTTTCCTGTCTTGCGAAAGCCGCCCAACGGCACTCGCTTCAGCCGCCGCGAAGCAAGCGCAGCGGAGCGGCGTCGGCTGAAAGCGCTTGTTAGCCGGCACGCACTCTTTCGCGCCGTGCAAGATTGTCTTTTCCGAAAACTGGCCACAAGTAACACTGCCACCACAACATATACCGTTGTCAGCGCAGTGACGGACACGCCTGAGATGACAACGCCGAACGTGTTCGTGAGAACGTGAAAGAGCGTCACAACAAGCAGGCTACCCTGGGCGCTGTTATACAACCAGGTGTAGATGAAGGTTAACGCAACTGTGCCGATGAACCACCAGAGGAAGGGATAACTGGACAGCCGGCCCGGCATCCACGCTCTTCTGACCCACCCGGCAACTCAGGAGCGCGTCGCCGCCTCGACCCACAATCAGGCGCTCGCTGCGCTCCTCTTCCTGTATCGCCACGTCTCCAGGGCGAAAACGCCCCGCACAGAAACACGACACCCCCGACACCACTATTCAAACCACGTCGTGCCCGGATACTGATACTGGCGCGCGACCTCTTCGTCCAGTTCGACGCCGATGCCGGGCCGGTCGGTCAGCGCAATGTACCCGTTCTTGATGATGTCCTCTTTCTCCTTGATGATCGTGGTCCAGTATGGCCGCTCGTTCCAGTGCCACTCCAGCACCAGGAAGTTCGGCACGCTGGCGCACACGTGCGCGCTGGCCATGGTGCCGATGGGCGACGACACGTTGTGCGGCGCGAAGGGGATGTAATACAGCTCGGCCAGGTTGGCGATCTTGCGCCCATCGCTCAGGCCGCCGCACTTGGGCAGGTCGGGCATGACGATGTCCACAGCCTGCTTCTCGAACAGCTCGCGAAAGCCGAAGCGCAGGTAGATGTTCTCGCCGGCGCAGATCGGCGTGGTGCTGTGCCGCTTCACCTCGCGCATGGCGTCAATGTTCTCGGGCGGCACCGGCTCCTCCAGCCAGAGCAGGTGATATTGATCCAGGTCGCGCACCAGCCGGATGGCGCTGGGCACGTCCAGGCGGGTATGCACGTCGGCGGCGACGGCTACATCTTTGCCGGCCGCGCGCGTCACCATGTCCACTACCTGCAGCATGCGCTCGTGTTCACGCTGCATGGCAGTGTGGTTGAACCTATCCTTGCTGAAGGTGCCCTCCTTCAACGTCAGCACCTGGGTATCGGCATCCACCGGGATGCGCTTGGCGGAGTACGCGCCGATGTCAAGGTCTATCTTGAGCGCGGTGAAGCCCTTGGCCAGCACGCCGTGCACCACTTGTTCGATCTCGTCGAACTCCATGCCCGGATCCACCTGGCAGTCGCAGTACATCCAGATTTTGTCGCGGAACTTGCCGCCCAGCAGCTCGTAGACGGGCACACCCAGCGCTTTGCCCTTCACGTCCCACAGCGCGATCTCGATGCCGGTGAGCGCCGTAATGAGTGCGCCGCCCGTGCCGCCGTCGAAGACGTGTCCCCGGCGCATCTCCTCGAAGAGGGCATCAATCGCAAAAGGATCGCGCCCAATCAGCTTTTGTTCGAGATACTGGATGATGGCGATGGCCTGCTTGCCGCCGTGCACGCATTCGCCGATGCCGGTGACGCCGGCGTCGGTAGTAACCTTGACCCACAGGTGCATGCCATGGCCGACAGTAGCAGCCGTTTTGACAGATGTGATCTTCATGGTGGCGATGTATAGCAGAAACCCACCTTGTGCGCGAATCGGGATTCGGAATTTGGAGCAGCTCTGGCCGCAACAACGCGCTACAGACTCGCGCCTCAAGGGATGAAACTTCACTCCCAACGCAGTTCAGTCGCAGGCGCGCAGCACTGACGCGCGTCCCTCTTTGCGCCGGCGCACGTCGTAATACAGCAGCGCGATCACCGTCATGCGAAAGGGCACGATCACGAAGGCGGCCAGGTTGCCCAGCAACACCGTCGCGATGCGGTTGGTCTGAGCCGAGTCGGATGCGGCACCCACCAGTCCGATCATGAAGAACGGCATGAGCGAGGCGAGGAAGAGCAGCAGTTCCAGCACCAGCCACACCGCCAGCACATGGCCGTAGGCATGTGCAGCCAGCCGCGCGCTGCGCCGCAACGCAGCGATCCCGCCCAGCCCTTCGTTCATCACGGCCGGCGTGACGAACAGCCAGAACGGATAGGTCACCAGCAAGAGGATGGCGCACGCGGCGATCCCGGCGACGTCTTTGGTGCTCAGCCAGCCGGCCAGGGTCACGAACCCCGCCGGCGCGGCGCCGCCGACGAGGAGCGACGGCATCCGCGTCCACGCCTCGGTGGCCGACTCGGCGACGCCGACCGCATGTCCAAAATAGCAACGCGACGCGACACGGGTAGCCGCACCGGATTGCCACAGGCCAACGAGGAACGACACGGCTGTGCTCGCTGCCAGCCGAATATCGAATCCATCCAACGAGCGCAGGATCACGCTGGCCACCGTGTCAATATCGCGCACCGAGCTGTAACGGGGTGGCACCATCCATTGCGAAGGCTGGGTCAAGGCGAGCACCTGCCAGAGCAAGAGCGGCAGGTTGGTGAACAGCATCGCGCCGAGGAATACGAGCGCATGGGTGAGCACGAGCTGGGAAGACTCACTGATCGTATCGTTCAGGTCAAGCGGACGAAAACGCACAGAAACTTGTTTCACGGGCTGCATGACTTATTGGCCGACAGCCCGCGAGTATATGTCAGGAAAAGCGATTCGGACGCCGGCGGCGTCCGAATCGTGCGCAGGGTCGGTGAGCGCGGGATTTAACGATCACCTCATGTCTGGCGGAAGCAGCACTGCGTCAATCGCGTGGATCACGCCGTTGACCGTCGGCACATCGGCCTTGATCACCTTGGCGTTGTTCACGAAGATCGTGCCATCTTTGGTCGTGACGTCAAGCATCGAGCCTTCCAGAGTCTTGGGTTGCCCCATGCCGCCCATGCCGGCCACGTCTGCGCTGGTCACCTTCGTGCCCAACACGTGATACAGTAATACCTTCTTCAGTTTCTCCGGGTCTTTGGCCAGCGCGTCGAGCGTGGCCTTGGGCACCTTGGCAAAGGCGGCGTCGGTCGGGGCGAACACGGTCAGCGTAGCCTTCGGATCCTTCAGCGCGTCGCCCAGGCCGGCCAGCGTCACCAACCGCGACAGCGTGTTGAACTGTGGGTTCATCATCGCCACGGCCGCGATGTTGCTCATGTTCATATCGGGCGGCAGCAACACTGTGTCAATCACGTGGATGAAGCCGTTGCCGGTTCGCACGTCGGGCTTGATCACCTTGGCCTCGTTGGCATACACGCTGCCGCCGATGGTGGTCAGATTGACCTTGGCGCCGTTCACCGTCTTCAGCTCGCCCTTGAGCTGCCTGCTGGTCAGTTTGCCGGGGATGACGTGATACAGCAGGACTTTCTTCAACGCTTCGGGGTCCTTGAGCAAGGCTTCGACGGTGCCGGCCGGCAGCTTGGCAAAGGCCTCATCGGTGGGGGCGAGCACGGTCAGCGCGCTCTTGGGGTCCTTGAGCGTATCACCCAGGCCGGCCACCGTGACGGCTGCCGAGAGCGTGTTGAACATCGGCTCCATCATCGCCGCGGCGGCGATCGTGCTCATTGCCATCATGTCCGGCGGCAGCAACACGCGGTCAATCACATGGATTACGCCGTTGGTGGTCGGCACATCGGCTTTGATCACCTTGGCCTCGTTCACGTAGATCGCATCGCCGATGGTGGTGACGTTGACCATTGCGCCGTTCAGCGTCTTCGGCGTGCCCTTGCCGCCCATGCCCATCACATCCTTGCTGGTCACTCTCGCGCCGAGCACGTGATACAGCAGCACGGCCTGCAGCTTCTTCTTGTCCTTGAGCAACGCGGCGGTCACTTCCTTCGGCAGCTTGGCGAAGGCTTCGTCGGTGGGGGCGAACACGGTCAGCGTGGCCTTGGGGTCCTTGAGCGCATCTCCCAAGCCGGCCTGCGTCACCAGCGCCGATAGGGTGTTGAACATTGGGTTCATCATCGCCACCGCAGCGATGTTGCTCATGTTCATGTCGGGCGGGATCAGCACCGTGTCAATCGCGTGGATCACGCCGTTGCTCGAAGGGATATCGGCCTTGATGACTTTAGCCTCGTTGACGTAGATGTCCCTGCCGATGGTCGTCACGTTCACCATCGAGCCGTGCAGCGTCTTCGGCGTGCCTTTGCCGCCCATGCCCCTCACGTCCTTCGAGGTGATCTTGGTCGGCACAACGTGATAGAGCAGGATCTGCCTGAGCTTGTCCTTATTCGCCGGCTTGAGCAGGTCGGCCAGCATGGCCGGATCGAGCTTGGCGAAGGCGGCGTCGGTCGGAGCGAACACGGTCAGTGAGGCGTTCGGGTCCTTGAGCGCATCCGGCAACTCCGCGGCAATCACAGCCTTCACGAGCGTGCTGAACTGCGGATCGGCCATCGCCGTTTCGGCGATGTTCATCGGCTGCATGGTTTGGGCAGCAACGAACTGCCCGGCCGGTGCAGCCAGCGTCGTCGCAGCGATCGCCGTGGCGATAGCTGCATGCTTGAGGAACAGTCGTCTTTTCATGTTTCGAGTCTTCTCCTTCACGAAATCCTTGACTTACATCATGTCATTCGAACAACGCACGGACTTGCATTCATGGATTTCGGGAAATCAGCAAACGCTCAGCGTGCGGGGCGCGAGGCATTGGCGAACCTGGCGTAGCGGGCGCGAAAATCGGTCAGCGATTTACGCACCCGCGGTATGCGCGCGATCAACAACAGCGCCACGACCACGCCCCACGCGATCGGCTCGGGGCGCACGACGATGCTCTTGACCAGCCAGGCGAAGTGCAACACGGCGATGGGGACGATGAGATAGACCAGCCTGTGCAGCTTCTTCCAGCGTTTGCCCAGCCGCTTCTGCCAGCCTTTTGTCGAGGTGATGGCAAGCGGGATGAGCAGACAGAATGCGAGGAAGCCGGCGATGGCAAAACGCTTCTCGACGATTGCGCCCACGACGGCGACGGCGTCAATCATCCCGTCGAGCAGGCCGTTGTCGAACACGAACACGCCGAAATGCACGCACACATACAAAAAGCCATACAGCCCCAGCGCGCGCTTGACCTTGGTCGCCGTCTTCCAGTTGGTGACAGTGACGATCGGCGTGCAGGCCAGCGACAGCACCAACAGGATCAGCGCGATCTTGCCAGTCTGGATGGTTAGATACTGAATCGGGTTGGCGGTGGCGTTGTCGGTGATCGTTTGGTAAACCAGCACAGCCAGCGGCGCCAGGCACCCGATCGCGACGAGCCACGACAGTGGCTGCGATACTTGTGCCTTGATCTTGTCCAGCAGCGTCTCCGGCTTCTTCGGTGCGGGCTTGGCAGTTGATGTGGTCATGATCGGCAATGCTGTCATTCCGAACGAAGTGAGGAACCTTTGCCAGCTTACAAGCACGTCGCTTGAATGCGCATATTCCTCACCCGCCCACAGACGCGTCGCCGGGCGGGTTCAGAACGACAAGACCAGCAGTTAATAGTTCACCGCCAAATCCATCCCGTGGTACAGCGCGGCCACTTGTTCGGCGTAACCGTTGAACGGCAGCGTCCTGCGCCGGCCGGTTTCGCCGATGCGCCGCTCGGTGGCCTGCGTCCAGCGCGGGTGCGGCACGGCCGGGTTGACGTTGGCGTAGAAGCCGTATTCGGCCGGATTCGCAATCGTCCAAAACGTCGTCGGCTGCTCTTCGACCAGCTCGATCTTGACGATGGCCTTGGCGCTCTTGAAGCCATACTTCCACGGCACCGCCAGCCGCAAGGGCGCACCGTTCGGATTCGGCAACGGCTTGCCATACAAGCCGGTCACCAACAGCGTCAAATCGTGCATCGCCTCATCCATGCGCAAGGCTTCGGTGTATGGCCATTGGAACGAGAAGATGTCGTTCTGACCCGGAAATTGCTTGGGATCATCCAGCGAGACGAAGCGCACGAATCTGGCGTTCGACTTTGGCCCGACCTCGTTGAGCAGCCTGTGCAAGGGGAATCCAGTCCAGGGGATGACCATGCTCCAGCCTTCGACGCAACGCAAGCGATAGATGCGCTCTTCCTGCGGGAACCGCGTCCGCAGGTCATCCATGTCATACGTCATCGGTTTGCCGACCAGTCCGGCCACCTCGACCTTCCATGGCGACGACTTGAAGTCCTTCGACAAAACAGCCACCTGCTCCTTGTCGCTGGTGAACTCGTAGTAGTTGTTGTAGGTCGTAATCTGCTCGAAGGTGTTGAGCTTGTTGCCCAACTCATCGGTGTCTCCTGGCCCGGCAGGCGCGACGGCGGCGGGAGCCGAGGTTGTTGCATCAACGGCCGGCGACTTTTGAACTGCAGTCGGTTCCACCCGCTGATTCGCCTGCGATCCGTTGTTGACGCCGCACGCCGCCAATGCGGCCGCGCCCGCAAACGCCCACACACCCAGCCTGATGAAGTCGCGCCGCGAGTGATACACGTGCTCGGGCGTGACCTCGTCTTCCCTGATCGTATTCTTGAATTTGCTCATGACAGCCCACCTGGATATGGAATGCGATAGCCCGGCGAACGGCTCAGAAATCGCTCAGCCACTGCTCGCCTGGGCAGGAATCCGGTCTTGCGACCGGTTATGAGAAGAAATACGAGGGATGCGAGGGTTTGCATCTATGTCCTGCGCTGCCCGTTCGCGCATGGGTGATCACGCGGGCGACCGTGCCATGCGAGCGACCACATA
Organism: Anaerolineae bacterium; assembly: GCA_023511655.1. Lineage (GTDB taxonomy): Bacteria > Chloroflexota > Anaerolineae > J036 > Brachytrichaceae > JAAFGM01. The sequence goes on along the minus strand of JAIMBB010000025.1, from coordinate 24,867 downwards.
GGGTCGCCCCTACAACGGGCGGCGGTGTGATGTGCGAGCGGCCCTGCGTGGCCGCTCGGGCAGACAAAAACAGCGGGGCGAGCTTTCGGCTCGCCCCGCTGTGTGCAGCAAAGCGGAAGGCGCTGGAGGGATCAACCCATCGCGGCGATGTCTTGCTTCACCGGCTCGGCTTCCTTCTCCAGGATAGCCTTCACCTCGGTGAAGACAGCTTCGACCGGTTCGTTGCCGATCAGGATGCGCTCCAGCCCTTTGCCGATGATCTGGTCGCCGCCGGGGATGAACACGCGCGCGGCATCCTGGGCTTCGGTGAGCGGCAGTTGCTCGACGGCCGTCTTGGCCTGCGGCACCTTCTCGAAGAACTTCTGGTAGCTCTCTCCGGCGGCCGTGCTCTTGCGCACGGGCATGTAACCGGTGTTCTGCGCCCAGAACGCGCCGCCGTCGTTGCCGGTGGCATAGTCAATGTACTTGATCGCCGCGCGCGCCTTATCCATCGGCGTGGTGGAGAGGATGGCCAGGCCGGCGCCGCCCGTGCAGCAGTTGAAGAACTTCTCCTTGGGCAGGAAAGCCGTGCCGACCTTGAACTGCGCATCGCGCAGCACGCCGGCCAGCGCCCCGGTGGAGAGCATGGCCGTGGCAGCCAGGCCGGTGACGAAGTCCTTCGTCACGTCTTGCGAGGCGATCGCCCAGCCTTCTTTGTTGACGGTGTCCTGATAGAACTGACCGGCCCGGATGCTGTCCGGCTCGGTGAGCAGGATGTTGAAGTCCGGGTCGCTGTAGCGCCCACCGAACTGTCGAATGACGCACTGGAACAACCAGGCGACATACGAAGCGGCGCCCGGATGGGCGAAGGCGGCTACCTTCATCGTGTCGCCTTCCTTCTTGACCAGCTTGGGCGCCCACTCGCGCATCTCGTCCCAGGTCTCCGGGCCGCGCGCGGGCAAGCCGGCCGCTTCCAGCATGTCGGCGTTGTAATAGAACAGCGGCGTGCTGCGGGCGAAGGGGATCCAGTACTGCACATCCTTGCGCACGCCCTCGTTCCACAGCGACTCGACGAAGTCGGCCGTGTTGATTGCTTGCTCCTTGATCAAGTCGTTCAACGGCATCAGCGCCTGGGCGCGGAAGAACTTGAACCACCACACGTCGGAGAGCAGCACCATGTCTGGGCCTTGCTGGGCCGCCAGCGCGGCGGTCAGCTTTTGCGCCGTCTCCTCGTAATTGCCCTGAACCTGCAAGGTCACCTTGACCTCGGACTGCATCTCATTCCACATCTTGGCCAGCTCTTCCTCGACCTTGCCAAGGTCACCGCTGAAGCCCCAATGCACGATCTCGGTCGCGCCGGTGGGCGCGGGGGCCGTAGTCGGCTCGGCCACAGTAGCCTCGGCAGTCGGCGCAGCGGTGGCCTCAGGGGCAGCTGGCGCCGCCGGCGCAGCGGGAGCCGGAGGAGCCGCCGGCGTGGCGCAGGCAGCCAGCGCGATCGTCCCGGCGCCAAAACCGATGCCCTTCAGCAACTTGCGTCGTGAGAACTTGTTCATTTGCCTATCCATGTCTATCTTCTCCTTCTTCGTCAATCACCTTGAATCACACGGCCTGCGCTGCCAGCGAAAGGTCGGCAGCACGGCTCATCCCTTCACCGCGCCGGCGGCGATGCCGTCCACCACGAAGCGCTGGGCATACAGGAAGATCAGCATCACCGGCACGATGACGAACAACGTCGCAGCCATCACCACCCCCCACTCGGTATTTCCTTCCTGGTCGAGCAAGCGCGAGATTCCAACCGGCAGCGTGCGCATGTCCTCGGTGGTGGTGATCAACAACGGCCACAGATACTCGTTCCACTTGGCCGTGATGGACAACAGCGCAGTGGTAGCGACGGCCGGCGCGGCGACCGGCACCACGACGCTCAGCAACGTGCGCAGGTGTCCTGCGCCGTCCACCCGGGCCGCGTCTATCAACTCGAGCGGCAAGGTGCGGAAGTACTGCCGCAGCAGGAAGGTGCCGAAAGCGATCGAAGCACCGGGCAGCACGATGCCCGGGTAGGTGTTCACCATGCGCCAGCCGGCGATGGTCAGATAGTTCGGCACGAGCACCACTTCCTCCGGCACCATCAGCGCCAACAACAGCAACACGAAGACCCAATCGCGTTTGGGGAAGCGCACGAACACCAGGGCGTAAGCCGTGGTCACCGCCATGATGATTTCGGCGCCGGCGCCCAGCAACGTGGTGATGAAGCTGTTGAGGTAGAAGCGGTCGAACGGCGCCGCCCGCCAGGCTTTGCCGAAGTTATCGAAGTTCGGGTTAAGCGGCAGGAGCTGCGGCGTGGTGCTGAAGATCTCGCGGTTGGTCTTCAGCGCGCCGGACAGCACCCAGGCCACCGGGATGCCAATGATCAGGATGACGGCGATCATCGCCATGTAGCCCAAGGCCCGCTGGGTGACCTGCCAAACGCGGCGGTTCGTCGCCGTCGTCCGCTGGTCGGATGATGTGGACAGAGCGATGTCACGCATAGTTCACCCTCCGTTCCAGGTAGCGCACCTGCAAGAGGGTCACCACGACCATCAAGATGAACAACAGCCAGGCCACCACCGCAGCCCGCCCCGCCGACGATTGCACGAAGAACAACTCATACAGGTGGAAGATCAGCGTGTTGGTCGCGTTCACCGGCCCGCCCTTGGTCATGATGTTGATGATGTCGAAAGCCTGGAAGGACGAGAGGATGGTGGTGACGACGAGGAAGAACATCACTGGCGACAGGCCGGGCAAGGTGACGTGCCAGAAGCGATCCAACGCGCCGGCTCCATCCACGCGCGCCGCCTCGTATAACTCGCGTGGGATGGCTTGCAAGCCGGCGATGAAAATCACCGTCGCGTAACCCAGGTTCTTCCAGACGTATACGATGATGATGGCCGGCATCGCCCAGGCCGGGTCGGTGAGCCACTTCGGAGAAGGGATGCCCAGCGGGCGCAAGATGGCGTAGATGAAGCCGAAGCGCGGGTCGAAGATGTAAATCCATACAATGGCGATGGCTGCACCGGCCAGAATGGTGGGCGAGAATAAGATGCTGCGCGCGACGTTGCGTCCGCGCAACTTCTGGTTGAGCAACAGCGCGACCATCAGCCCGAGGGCGAGCAGCAAAAGCACCGAAACCGTCGTGAAGACGAACGTGTTGGCGAGGATTTTGCTGAATTGCGTGCTGCCGAAGACGGTCTCGAAGTTGCGCAGGCCGATGAACTGGCCGCTGCGCGTGATCAGGTTGTAGTTGCTAAAAGCCAGCGCGCCGTTTTGGACGAGCGGATAATAGGTGAAAATGCCGAACAGCAGCAGGTTGGGCCCAACGAAAGCAGCGAAGACCAGCCACTCGCGCCAGTCGCGGCGCGCAATGCGCACAAGGCGGTTCAGTAACACGTGCTAATTCCAATTCATCTTAATTAAGTCGAGACAAAATAAAAACTAAGCGCAGGTTAAACGGCAGATCGTTTCGAGGAGGAATGTAATGGATGAATGCAAACTGATTCGTTCTGGAGATCACCGGCCCTATCAAGGCAAACAAGGGTTGAGCTATTTCGAGGGGATCTCGGCGCAAAGCGCCGGCGCGCGCGGCCTATGCATGCACCTGCTCACCATCCCGCCCGGGGGACGAGCAAGGGCACACTTACACGCGTACCACGAAAGCGCCGTATATGTGATCAGTGGCGAGGCCGAGATGTGGTGGGGCGAGGGCTTGCGCGAGCACATGATCATCAAAGCCGGCGACTTCGTCTATATTCCCGCCGGTGTGCCGCACCTGCCCGCCAACCGCAGTCGGACCGAGCCGTGCATCGGCATCATCGCCCGCACCGACCCGAATGAGCAGGAGAGCGTGGTGCTGCTGCCGGAATTGGATAGCGCTGCAACGAATCGCCCGCCAACGACCGAGCATCAGGCGTGATCGTTCTGGACGCCAGAACGCATCACGCATTCTTGAAGACCACAGCGTCCAGAATGACGCAGCGGTCGCGCAGTTGGCCCGGTTAGTATGGGTGCGTTCACGGCCGGGGGCAGTGACAACCTCCCGCAGGTTTTTGCTGGCTGTCACGACTTGGATGAGCAGCCTGCGGGAGGTTTTTGCCCCTATTGGTGAACGCGCCCGCATGGACATGAAGCTCGAGTTGCCGAGTACAATCGGCAAGCGAGCCGGGGTGTAAACGTGTACGAAGAAGGTAGACGCTTTTTTGTCAGCTCCTATAGTTTGCCGGCCAACTGGCAAATTGAACAGACCGATATCGCTGCCGCTGCGCCGCTGGCAGCTTTGGAAGAGGAAGTCGAGGCCAGGCTATCCGACCCGATCAATTCGTTCCCCCTGACCGAATTATGCGGCGCGAATACCGACATCGTCATCGTGTGCGACTGCGCTCCGGCGGATGAGGTACGCCTCGCCATCCTACGCGGCGTGCTCTCCCACCTGCAGCAGACGGACATCGCCCCCGAGCGGATAACGCTGCTGATCGCAACGCCGATGGACAACGCGCCCACCAACGATGAGGAGCCGGCTGCTACGGCCCGCTTGATCGGCCTGGGCGATTATGCCGGCCGGATCCACATCGTCCGACACGACCCAGAAGACGTGCGCGAGCTGGACGGCATGGGCAACTTCGAGGGCGTGCCACTCACCATCAACTATCGGGCCGCCGAGGCCGATCTCCTGATTGCCCTCTACGCCATGCAACTGGACGACGATCCCTGTTGTACCGGCGGCTGCGCCACGATCACGCTTGGCGTGGTGGGAGCGTCTACCCAACGCGAGCTACGCACCACGCGCTTCTACGACGACCGCATCGAACCGTCGCCGGCCCATGACCACTCCCTCTTCCAGCGCGTCGTGCGCGAGGGAGCCCGGCGGGCGGGCCTGATGTTCGCGGTGGGCGCACTGGTGGACTCGGAGGGGCGCGCCCTGGCCATCCGCGCCGGCGCGCCGATCAACGTGGACGACGCACTCGCCGATCTGGCCGCGACGTTGCGAGAATCCAACGTCGGCGCGCCCAGTTACGACGTGGTGCTGGCCGAACCCAACTGGAGTGGGCGGATGGGCGGCGGCTTGTTCGATGCCAGCCTGGCCGCCATCCACATCAGCTTGGCGCGCAACCCGGTTTTGATGCGCGGCGGGTCGCTCATCTTGCCCGTGAACCGGCGCGAGGACGACAGCGCATCGGCGCGCGCGTTCTACGACGCGCTGACCAACGCCCCGTCACCCGAGGCGGTGATCCAGCAACTGCGAGGACGCAGCCTGCTGACCGGCGAGGCACGCGCATATCTGCTGGCGCACGCCATGCAACGCTATCACCTCATCGTCGCCGGTCCGCAGCGAGAGGACTTGATGCGCGATAGTCACTTCCTATCCTCGCCCAGCGTGCGAGAGGCAGCCGAACTGGCCGAGAATTTCGCCGGCAAGCACCCCCGCGCCCTCATCGTGCGCCATGCGCTGAGCACGGTGCCGGTCTTTCGCGGGCCGCTCTTCGTGCTCGATCCACCGGGAAGCGCGGAGATCGCGCCGTCTCGCTGGAACTGACGCCCCGGGCGCGGGTTGAAAACCTTGCAAACCAGGGTGGGCGCGGGCAGTGCCCGCGCCGGGATAATGTGCTTGTAGCAACATGCGTTAGGATTGTGGCCCAGGCACAACCACCATGTGGCGCGAGTATTTCATCCCCGACTCTCTCGACCAGGCTCTGGACTTGATCACCCGGTATGCCGGCGAAGCGCGCATCATCGCCGGCGGCACCGATCTCGTCGTCGAATTCGACCGCAGGCTGCGATCTCCGTGCGCACTGGTTGACATTTCGCGCCTGCCCGGCCTCGATTTCATCCGCCTGGATGATGAAGGCTGGTTGCATCTCGGCCCGCTGGTCACCCACAACGACGTGATCGCCTCGTGCTTGTGCACGGAGCGCGCCCTGCCGCTGGCCCAGGCCTGCCGGCAAGTCGGCGCGCCACAAATCCGCAATCGCGGCACGGTCGCCGGCAACCTGATCACCGCATCGCCGGCCAATGACACCATCACCGCCCTGATGGCGCTCGACGCGATGGTGACCTTGCGCTCGGCGCATGGCGAGCGCAGGGTTGCGCTGGCCGATTTCTACGCCGGCGTGCGCAAAACGGTGATGCAGCCCGACGAAGTGCTCGTGGACATCGCCTGCCGCGCCCTGGGCGCCGGCCGGTCTGGCACGTTCATCAAGCTCGGCCTGCGCCGCGCCCAGGCAATCGCGGTGGTGAACTGCGCCATTGTGCTGGCAACCGGCGAGGACGGACGGACGACAGACGCGCGCATCGCGCTTGGCGCAGTCGCGCCGTTGATCGTGCGCGCACACCAGGCCGAGCAGTGGTTGATCGGTCAGGTGTTGGACGAGGCGACGATCAGCCAGGCCGCCGCCCTGGCCACCCAGGCCGCGCAGCCGATTGACGACATTCGCAGCAGCGCCGAGTATCGGCGCGATGCCGTCGCTGTGCTCGTCCGCCGCGCGCTCGATCGGCTGGCCAACGGCGCAGCGAACGACGCATCGGCTGACGCGCCGGCCCTGCTGCGCATCCCCCCGCAACGCGCAAGCGACGGTCACGCACCGGCCATCCCCAATTCCATGCCGCCCATCCGCACGATGATCAACGGGCGCGAATACGCGGTTGACAATCCCGAAGCGCAGGAGAAGACCTTGCTCCGGCTGTTGCGCGAAGACTGTGGGCTGACCGGCACCAAAGAGGGGTGCAGCGAGGGCGAGTGCGGCGCCTGCACGGTCATCCTGGACGGCCGGGCGGTGATGGCCTGCCTGGTGCCAGCCCCGCGCGCGCACGGCGCGACGATCGTCACCATCGAAGGCGTGAGCGACCTGGCTACGGTTGAGGGAACGGACGAATCCGGCGACCGGCTCCATCCGCTGCAACAGGCGTTCATCGAGGCCGGCGCCGTGCAGTGCGGATACTGCACGCCGGGGTTCATCATGAGCGGTGCAGCGCTGCTGTGCGAACATCCACAGCCCAGCGACGCGCAAATCAAAGAAAGCATCAGCGGAAACTTGTGCCGTTGCACCGGATACTACAAAATCATCGAGGCTTTTCAGCGCGTGAGGAGCGACTATGAGCGAAGGTGAGCGTGACGACACCGACCGGCTGATCGCCGACTTTCTGGGAACGGGCGAAGAGCCGACCCCGGCCGATCATCGCAGCGGATACGTAGCCGTGGTGGGCAAGCCCAACGTCGGCAAGTCCACGCTGGTCAACGCCCTGGTCGGGCACAAGGTGGCGATCATCTCGCCCAAGCCGCAGACCACCCGCCGACGCATCCTGGGCATCCTCACTCGCCCGGACGCGCAGGTGCTGTTCCTCGACACGCCCGGCGTGCACGAGCCCAAACAAGCGCTCCACCGCTACATGATGCGCGAGGTGGATGCCGCCTTGAAGGACTGCGACGCCGTCTTGTTCGTCACCGACGTCAGCCGGCTGCCCAACGACGAAGACCGGCGCGTTGCCCAGCGCATCGCGCGATTGTCGCAGCCCAAGCTCCTGGCCATGAACAAGGCCGACCTGCTCGACCCGCGCGACGTGATCGAGCATGTGGCCGCGCACGAGGCGCTGCTTGCCCAAACATCGCAGGAGGGACGGGGAGCGATGGGCGGTGCTCCCCAGGCGTCGAGAGCCGGAAGCCGGGAGTCGGTCGAGCCCGCCGGCTCAATTTTCAATTCGCAATTTTCAATGCTCACCTCGGGCACGCGCGGCGATAACCTGGATAAGCTGCTCAGCATGCTGCTGGCGACGCTGCCGTATGGCCCGCGTTACTTTCCACCCGGCCAGACCACCGACCAAAACGAGCGCTTCCTGGCCGCCGAGTTCGTGCGTGAGCAAGCCCTGCGCTTTCTGGAGCAGGAAGTGCCGCATGGTATCGCCGTGACCATCGAGGACTGGCAGCCGCGCCCCAACGGCATGATCTACATCGCCGCCACGATCTACGTGGAGCGCGAGTCGCAGAAAGGCATCTTGATCGGCAAAGGCGGCGACATGCTGAAGAAGATCGGGGCGAACGCCCGCAAGGAGATCGAACGCGAGCTGGGCACTAAGGTCTACCTGGAACTGTGGGCCAAAGTGCGCCCGGGTTGGCGACGCGACGATGCGCTGGTCGCCCGGTTTTTAGAAGGGAATTCGTAAGCGCCATTCACTCGAACCATGATCCCATCCGATTGCACCGTAGAACTGACCACCCTCGCGGACGGCATCCGCGTCGTCCGCATGCACAGCCCGTTCATGTCCGTAGACGTGCTGCCGGACAAGGGCGCCGACATCTACGCCGTCGTCCACCGCGGCACCGGCGTGGACGTGATGTGGAAGTCGCCTTTGGGGGTGCGCGGCCTGCAACAGGGCTGGGCCTCGCCCAACTCCGAAGTCGCCTGGCTGGAGCACTACGAAGGCGGCTGGCAGGAACTCCTGCCCCACACCGGCACGCCGGAGACCTACAAGGGCGTCGAGCTGAGCTTTCACGGCGAGAGCAGCATGCTCCCCTGGCGCTTCGAGGTGGTGAAGGAAGCCGGCCACGAGATCGAAGTCGTCTTCAGCGTGCAGCTCTTCCGCTCGCCCTTCGCCATTCGGCGTCGGATGTTGATGAATGCATCGGCGAGCTGCCTGAGGCTGGTGGAGCAGGTGACCAACCTGGCCGGCGAGGCGATGGACTTCGTATGGGGACATCACCCGGCCTACGGGGCGCCCTTCCTGAGCGAACATCTGCGCCTGCACACCAACGCGCGCTCGGTATACACCGACCCCAACTACGACAGCGAATTCTGCCGGGCCGTGCCCGGCGCCACGACGCGCTGGCCCTTCGCACAAGGCAAAGACGGCCAACCGCTCGACTTGCGCGGGTTCGCTTCGCAGTCCGAACGCCACTTCTTCATGGGCTACCTGAGCGACTTCGACGGCCCGCCGTGGTATGCGCTGCTCAACCGCCAGCTCAAGCTGGGCATAGGGGTGACGTGGTCGGCGGACGTGTTCAAGCACCTGTGGTTCTGGCAAGAAATGCACGCCTCGACCGGCTTTCCCTTCTATCGCCGCACCTACACGATGGCGCTGGAACCGCACACCAGCTATCCACATGGCCTGGTGAACGTGATGAACACCACGCGCACCCACCGCACGCTGCTGCCCGGCGAGTCGCTGGACGCCGAACTCACCTTCGCCATGTTCGCGTGCGAGGGCGATGAAAGCGTGGCCGGCGTGCACCTGAACGGCGACGTGGCGTTGCGATAGCGGCGCCGGCGCGCTCATCTCCTACTCACCCCGATCGTTACAATGCAGCGGGAGGTATCCCGCATGTCTGCATTCACCGACCTCGGCCTGAACAAGCTGAGGAGGCTTGCCGAGTTACAAAAGCCCCCTGCACAAACCGCCCCGGCGCGCCCAACCGACGAGCCACCGCCCAGCCAGCGCATGCTGCGCACACGGGCCATCCGGGCGCTCTGGTTCGGCGCGACCATGGTCGGTGGCTTCATCTGGTGGGAGCTGATCCTGGCCAGGCTTATCGGTCAGGAGCGCGTGACCCAAGGGCGCATGGATTGTTTTATCAAGCTGGCGCGCGATTTCCGCGGGCTGGCGGTCGAGCTGGGCGGCGTATGGATCAAGCTCGGCCAGTTCCTCAGCAGCCGGGTGGACTTGCTGCCGCCTCAGATCATCGCCGAGCTATCCGGGCTGCAAGATGCCGTGCCGCCCGAACCGGCCGACGTCATGCTACCCATGATCGAACGCGAGCTGGGCCAGCCGATCGAGGAAATCTTCGAGGAGTTCGACCCGCAGCCGGTGGCAGCCGCCTCCTTTGGACAGGCCTACCTGGCCACCCTCCGCCACAGGCCGGACGCAAAGCCCGCCAACGGGAAAGCATCGGCCGCCAGCCAAGCGGCCGCTCCGGCCAAGCGCGTCGTGGTCAAGGTGCAACGGCCACACATGCAGGCCATCGTCCGCACCGATCTGCAATCGCTCAAGACCATCGCCGGATGGCTGAAGCTATACAAGCCGATCCGGCGGCGCGCGAACGTAGATGCGCTGGTCAGGGAGTTCAGCGAGGTGGTCTTTCAAGAACTGGACTACGAACAAGAAGCGCGCAACGCACAGGAGTTCGATCGCAACTTTGCCCGCGACACCGGCGTGCGCGTGCCCAGAGTCTACACCGAGCTGACCACGCGCCGGTTGATCGTATTGAAGAACGTCGAGGACATCAAGATCCTCGATTTCGAGGGATTGGAAAGCGCCGGCGTCTCGCGCCGCGAAGTGGCCAATAAACTGTTCGACACCTACCTGCGCCAGGTGTTCGAGCACGGCTTCTTCCATGCCGACCCGCATCCGGGCAACCTGTTTGTGCAACCGCTGGACAGGGCCACTGCCCGCGCCTGGCGGGTGCCCATCCACGAGGGCACGCCCTTCCGACTGACCTACGTGGATTTCGGCATGATGGGGCGCATTCCACCAGACTTCATGCGAGAACTGCGCGAATTCATCATCGCCGTCAGCCTGAAGGACGCGCGGCGCTGGACGGCCTCGGCTCAGCGCATGGGGTTCTTTCTGCCCGAAGCCGACTTGTTGCGCGTGGAACAGGCTGTCGGCGCGCTCTTCGATCGCTTCTGGGGCGTGGGGGTGAGCGACATCAGCAACGTCGAGTTCGACGAGATGTATGCGTTTGCGACGCAGTTCCGCGACCTGTTATCCGATTTGCCCTTCCAGATTCCACAGAACGTGTTGTATCTCGGGCGGGCAGCCAATATCCTGGCCGGTATGCTGACGGCCCTCGATCCAACCTTCAACCCGTGGAAGGCCATTCAACCCTTCGCCAACAACATCGCCGGACAAAGCACGGCCCGCACAGTGCAAGATGTGCTGAATGAAGGCGCACGATTGTTGCGCCAGACCGTGCAACTACCGAACCAAAGTGAGGCGTTCTTCTCGCACGCCCTGAACGGCCAGCTTGAAGTCCGCGCCCAGTTGAGCGCCCGATCCACCGAGGATCTGCGGCGAATCGAGGCCAGCGTCTCGCGCCTGACGTGGGCAATCGCGTTCGCCGCGCTGTTGATCTGTGGCACACTACTGATGATCAACGCCCTAGGCGCTTTGAGCGCGATCTGCCTTGTGCTGGCGCTTATCACATTCATCCGGCTGATCACGCTGTAGCGCAGCCGTTGGCCGGCGGGCTGGCCGTAACCTCCTCGAGAGGAAGCCGCACACCCTGCGCGGGACACAGACTCCGTTCCGCGCCCCGAAGCTTCAGCGAAATGCAACAGCACATCAGGATCAGGCTGCTACAATCGCCGATATGGAAATCACGTGGTACGGACAAAGCTGCTTCCGCATGACCGAACGAGCCACGCTTGCAGTCGTTACCGATCCTTTCAGCGCCGGCGCCGGCCTGGAGCCGCCCAAGCTGAAAGCCGACGTCGTCACCATCAGCCGCGACGATCCACGCCACAACAATATCAACGCTGTGATTGGCGCGCAGCGCGGCGACGTGCGCAAGATCACCGGCCCTGGAGAATACGAAATCGGCGGCGTATTCATCACCGGCATCGCCATGCGGCCGGAGAAGAAAGGGGCCGATCAGAAATGCACGGTATACGCCTTCAACTTCGACGGATTGACCGTCGCGCATCTCGGTGGGTTGTCTTTCATCCCCACCCAATCGCAGATTGACGCCCTCGAAACCGTGGATGTGCTGCTCGTGCCCATCGGCGGTGATGATGAACTGAACGCAGCGCAGGCCTCCGAGGTGATTAGCATGGTTGAGCCCAGCATCGTCATACCGATGGGATATGGCGCCAAAAACAAGGAGAGCCTCAACAAGTTCCTGAAAGAAATGGGGCTGACCAGTCCAAAAACGCAAGAGCTGCTCAAGGTGACCCGCAGCGGTCTGCCGGAAGACACTCAGGTGATCCTGCTGGAGATGAAGCACTGACAGCCCTCATCGCCACACACGACCATGGTTAGACTCGTCTTCAGTTGGAACATCAAGTCGGATGCAGAGCCTTCCTACTTCGAGTTCGTCGTGCAGGAATTCGCGCCAAAGATCATCAAAATGGGCATTCGTCCCACCGAGGTGTGGTACACCGTGTATGGCGAGGGGCCGCAGATCATCATGCCAGCCATCGCCGCCGATCGCGAATCGCTCCAGCAAGTGTTGAGCAGCGAAGAGTGGCTGGAACTGATAGACAGGCTCAACACATTCGTCACCGATTACCAGCTCCGCATTTTGGACTGATCACTCGTTGAACAACTCGCCCACGCTACGGCCCTCGTGCACACGGCGGATCACTTCTGCGAGCAATGGGCCGACAGACAACACCTTGATGTTGGGCAACATCCGCTCTGGAGGAATGGGAAGCGTGTTGGTGGTGACGATTTCCTTTACCGGCAGCGCGCGCAAGCGTTCGATCGCCGGCGGTGCCAGCACCGGGTGCGAACAGCTCACGTAGATATCGCGCGCTCCGTGCTCTTTCACCACGCGTACGGTGTTCGCAATTGAGCCGCCGGTCGAAATCTCGTCGTCCACGATGATGACGTTCTTACCCTCCACGTCGCCGATCACCGTCAACACCTCCGAGCTGGCGTCGTTGCCGGTGCGGCGCTTCTCGACGAATGCCATCGGCACCTGTAGCTTGGCAGCGAAGTTGCGCCCCTTCTTGGCAAAGCCGAGGTCGGCGGTGACGATGACTGCGTCTTCCAGATTCTTTTGCACGAAGTACTCGTTCAGGATGTGAAAGGCGGTGATCTCGTCGCCTGGGATGCTGAAGAAGCCCTGAATCTGCCCGGCATGCAGATCCACCGTGATATAGCGATCGGCGCCGGCGATTTGGATCATGTCGGCCAGCAAGCGCGCAGTGATCGGCACGCGCGGCTGATCCTTCTTGTCGCTGCGAGCGTAAGCCAGATAAGGCACCACCACGGTGATCCGCCCGGCCGAATCGCGACGCAGGCAGTCAATCGCGATCAACAACTCCAGGATGTTGTCGCTCACCGGCGAGCACATGGTTTGAATCAGAAAGACGTCTTGCCCGCGCACGCTCTCGTGCAACTGGACGAACAAGTTCTCGTTGGGGAATTTGATGATCTCCCGGCCGCTCAGCGGCACGCCAAGGTAGTCGGAGATTTCTTGAGCGAGCGCAGGATGGCTGGTTCCGCTGAATAGTTTGATGCCGCCGTACATGCGAGGATCCTTACAGTGACCGCGATTCATGGCAACCCACAAACGTCACAAGACCTGACCATCCCAAGGATGAGTTGCCCATGCAAGTCCGGTCGGACGTTCTCAGAGCGGCGCCTATTGTAGCGACCCACCAGCCGTTATCAATTCGTTGGCGCCCAGTTTACGCTCAGGTTCCGTTCATGCACGCCTCGGGAGCATCCGCCGGCGCCGACGATGGCAGAGCGACCTTGCATGCCCCTGCTTGGCGCGCAACGGCTCACCCCCTGACGGCGGCGATGATCTGGCCGAGATGCTCGCGCGCGTGATCCGGCCAGGTGAGCATTCGGGTGGCCAGGCGATGGTAGCTGCCCTTGCGGGCGACGAATTCGTCGGGCAGCGCGTTGAGCAGGGCCACCGTCTCGGCCTCGTTGCGCTTGAGTTCGGTCAACAACGCCTGGACGGTGGGGAAGCCGTTGATGACGGCATCGAGCCGGATGCGCAAATTGCCGGTCGTGCCGTCGTACCACGGTTCGTTGCTGGCGATCATGTCGGTGAGCCAGGTGTGCAAGTTGCGCTCCTCGGCGATCAGATGCGCCAGCACGTGCCGGGCGCTCCATTCGCCAGGGGCCGGCACGCGCGCCGCCCTTTCTTCGCTGACCCCCTTGAACGCCTGCGTCAGGTCCCGATTGACCTCGGTGTATTTGCGGGCCACGACCTCGGCCAACGCCTCGGCCGTCGCCGGCACCTCGGGCATCGGCCGAGGTGACAACGTGACCGTAGCATTCATCGTCTTGCCGTTGCGTCGGAAGACGACCTTGACTTTATCGCCGGCGGCGTGTCCGTTGAGGGCCAGGCCGACCGCGCTCCAACTCGGCGTCTTCTTGCCGTCAATGCTCAGGATGACATCGCCGGCCTGCAACCCGGCCGCGCGCGCGCCCATGCCCTCGCTCGTGCCGACCAGTCGCACGCCCTCATCCCCCGGCTTCGGCTCGTCAATCTCCACACCCAACAGCGGCCGCCTGACCAGGCGCTGATCAACGCCCGTCTCCAACACCGACTTGAGATTGTCCAGCGCTGTATTCCAGCCGGCCTCGACCTCGCCCACGGTCTTGATCCATTGCTTGCCGTCGCTCGAATCGGTGAGTTGCAGCGACGTGACTCCATCTTTGGTGGAAAGTGCGACCAGGCACTGAGAGTAGTCGCCATCCTGGTCGCCGCGCAGGTCGAAAGCGATTTTCTTTTCAGGCACCAGCGCGGTGTACTTGCCCATCAAGGCGTGACCATCATCCCACTGGCAGTAGAACCGGCCGCCGACGCGGGGTTGCACCATCGCACCGTCACAAAACCATTCTCGCAACAATGTGGCGTTGGTGAAAGCACGGTAGACATATTCGGCCGGAGCGTTGATGGTGCGCTTGACGGAGAGGGTCTTGGTAGCCATAGTGCATAAGTGTAAACACAGAATGCCCGGCTTTTCAATACCGGAGTGCCCGAACGCGGAGCTGGTTGCAACAGATCGTGCGTTCAGGCCGTGGAAATATTAGCACATTCGTTCTAAGCGGTCAATTTCTCGCGACATCACGCAGAAACCCGGTTAATCATGGGCGTGGGCGAGCCATAGGCGCCGGGGCCTGACCACGCCGCAGCGCGTTCTCACTCATAGCGCAACGCCTCGATGGGGTTGAGCTGCGACGCGCGCCAGGCCGGATATACGCCGAACAAGATGCCGACGAATACCGAAAAGCCGACCGCCAGCCCGACGGCGTCGGCTGTGACCAACGCGGTGAATTGCCCCTGCGACAACAGCGCCACCAGGTTCGCCAGCACCACGCCGAGCACGATCCCAACCACCCCGCCCAGCAACGAGAGCACCACCGATTCGATCAGGAACTGAGTGAGGATCACGCTGCGGCGCGCGCCGATGGCCTTGCGCAGGCCGATCTCGCGCGTGCGTTCCGTCACGCTCACCAACATGATGTTCATGATGCCGATACCGCCGACGAACAATGAGATGCCGGCAATGGCAGCCAGGAAGATCGTGATCG
The DNA here is from genome assembly GCA_023511655.1 of Anaerolineae bacterium. Lineage (GTDB taxonomy): Bacteria > Chloroflexota > Anaerolineae > J036 > Brachytrichaceae > JAAFGM01. Next base: position 9,654 of record JAIMBB010000025.1, on the reverse strand, counting down.
CACCGGTCACCGCGCCGATGGTGTTGAGCAGATCGCGCTGGCTGGCAATCGAGAAATCGTCCTCGTCCTGAAAAGCGATGCCGTGCCGCTCGCGCAACAACTCGGTCGCCTGTTGTATGACCGCATCTATGCGCGACTGGTCGGCCGCCTGGATGAGGATGATGCCGGCCAGCGGTTCACCTTTGGCGTTGCGCTGCGGGAAGAGGCGCTCGCTGGCCGTGGTAATCGGCATGGTCAACACATCGTCGTCGCTGCCTTCCGCCCCGCCCACGCGCTGGGCCAACACACCGACCACCCGGAAGAGCACGCCGTTGATGCGGATATCCTGGCCGGTGGGATCGCCGCCCTCGGGGAAGAGCTTGCGATAGGGCACCTCGCCCAAAACGACCACCCGTGAGCCGGCGCTCGTTTCCTCCTCAGTGAAGTACCGACCGTACAACAGCTTCGCGTCGTTCAGCAACCGGTATTCCGGCACAGTGCCGCGGACGCGCGTCTCGTGTTTGCGCTCGCCAGACGAGGCACGGCCGGTGCCGCTCACCACCGGCGCGACAATCCTGGCGTCCGGCACGCGCGATTTGTCCTTCAGCGCCTCGGCGTCGGCCTGGGTGAGCGAGAGCGCCGTGCCGGCTCGCGCGCCCGGCGCAAAGGCGAGAAACCCTGCGCGATTGGCCCCTCGTCCCACCTCGATGCGCGCCGGCAGCACAAATACCAGGTTCGACCCCTGCCCCTCGAACTGGCGGTTGATGAACTCCTGCACCCCGTTGCCCAGCGAGAGTAAGGCGATCACCGACGTCACGCCGATGATGATGCCAAGGGTGGTCAACACGCTGCGCAACTTGTTGGCGGCCAGCGCGCGCAGGGCAACTTTCAAGTTCTCGATGAACATGGCGATAGCACTCGCTCCAACTCATGCCCCCAAGCCACCGTCGAAAGTAAGGAATCGGGGACGAGGAGTGAGCATCATTCGAATCTCAACGCATCAATCGGGTTCAGCTTGCTTGCGCGCCGGGCGGGATAGATACCGAAGAACAGGCCGACGGCGACCGAGAAGCCCACAGCCAGGATGATGGCGCCCGGTTGCACGATGGCGCTGAAGTCCACGAAGCGGGTCACACCAAAAGCGATGCCCACGCCGAGCACGATGCCGAAGACGCCACCGATGAACGACAACACGATCGCCTCGATCAAGAACTGTCCCAGGATAGCAGCCGGCGTGGCGCCGATGGCCTTGCGCAGGCCGATCTCGCGCGTGCGCTCCGTCACGCTCACCAGCATGATGTTCATGATGCCGATGCCGCCGACCAGCAACGAGATGGCCGCGATAGCGCCGAGGAACAAGGTGAGCACACTCGTCACCGCGCCAAAGGTGTTCAGCAGCTCAGTCTGGCTGATGATCGAAAAGTCATCGGCGTCGTCGGGGCCTAGACGGTGCCGCTCCCGCAAGATGTCCCTGGCGGTCGCCTCGATCTGCGGCCGGGCGGCGTCGCTGGTCGCCTGCAGGTAGATAGTGGACAGCACGCGCTCGCCCGTCCGAGCCTGGGCTTGTCGCTGGAACAGGCGCTCCTGCGCCGTGCTGAGCGGGACGAAGGCGATCGCGTCCTGGTCGCCGAGGAACGACGATCCTTTGGACTCCATCACGCCGATCACGCGGAAGGGCAACCCGTTGATCTTGACTTGTTTGCCGAGCGGATCTTCTTCCGGAAACAGATCGTTCACCACCGTCTGGCCCAGCACGACCACGCGCGCGCGGCTGTTGTTGTCCGCCTCTTCAACGAAGCGGCCGCTGATCGCTCGCCAATTGCGCACGCGCGAGAAGCTGGGCGTGACGCCGCTCACCTGCACCTGGGAGGTTCTGGATTCGTAGGCGAAGTTGCCCACCGAGGTGAAATCGGCCGCATGCGCCTCCACGTTCGACGTGCCGGCCACCACTGCGCGATAGTCGCCCATGGTCAGGAACGACGACGGTGCGAACGTGTTCTGCCCGCCGCCCGGCCCACGCTGGATGCGGCCCGGCACGATGCCGAGCAGGTTCGTTCCCGAGCTGGTGAACTGGTCATTGATGTATTGTTGCACACCCGAGCCGATGGCCAGCAAGGCGATCACCGCGCCGATGCCAATGCTGATGCCGATCATGGTGAGAAAGGCGCGCAGGCGGTTTGCCCCCAGCGTACGCAGCGCCAGCTTCACTGCCTCGACAACGTCCATGTTCATCTCTCACCACTCACCGATCATCAACCATCCGCCTACATCACCGGCAACGGCTCGTCCGGACATGCAATCACCGGATCGTCCACCGGCTCGTCGCCGACGATGCGGCCGTCGGAGATGCGAATGATGCGCCGCGTGTGCGCGGCGATGCGCGGGTCGTGGGTCACGAAGATGACCGTGTTGCCTTGCTCCATGTTCAGCCGTTGGAAGATGCACATGATCTCCGCGCCGCTCTTGGAGTCCAGGTTGCCGGTCGGCTCGTCGGCCAGGATGATGGCCGGATTGGTCACCAGCGCACGCGCAATGGCCACGCGCTGCTGTTGCCCGCCGGACAGTTCGTTGGAGTGATGCTTCAACCGGTTGCCCAGGCCGACGGATTCGAGCGCGGCGCGCGCGCGTTCGTGACGCTCCCTGGCCTTCACGCCGGCGTAGATGAGCGGCTGTTCGACGTTGTCTATCGCCGACGTGCGCCGCAGCAGGTTGAACGACTGGAAGACGAAACCGATCTTCCGGTTGCGTATCTCGGCAAGCTGGTTGTCGTTCAGCTTCTCCACGTCCACCCCGTCCAGCTTGTACGTGCCGCTGGTGGGCTGATCCAAACAGCCGAGGATATTCATCAAAGTGGACTTGCCGGAGCCCGATGGCCCCATGATGGCCACCAGCTCACCGGGGTAGATCTGCAAGGTCACGCCGCGCAAGGCCGGCACCTCGATGTCGCCCATCTTGTATATCTTGGTGACATCCTGCACATCTATGACCGGCATCGGTGTGGCCTTGCCATTTTTCAGGCCAGTTGCCTGCCTATTGCTTTGAACGGTTGCTTCGATCATGTCTAAGCTGTGGGCGACGGTTGGGCAGGGCCAACCGTCGGCCGCCCTTTACCGGCCCAGGATGTTTGGCGCGGATGGCGCCACCACTACATCGCCGGCCTTGGCGCCGGAGAGAATTTCGCTGAACGCGTCGTTGCGCAGACCAGTCTCCACCTCTACTTCAGTCACCTGCTGGTCGTTTATCCGCACGGTAAGGTACGTCTTGCCGGTGTTCCGTTCGCGACGCAGGGCCCAGTTCGGCGCTAACAACACCCCCTCGCGCCGGTCGAGCACGATAGACGCATTCGCCGTCATGCCGCTGCGTAACTCGGCATCGGTTGCCGCGACGTCTACGCGCACGTCGTACGACACCACGCCGTTCACCAGCCTGGACGTGGGAGAGATGCGCACTACTTTGCCCTTCACCTCCACCCCCGGCAGCGAGTCCAAGGTGACGTTGACCTCCTGACCCACCTTCACCTTGGCGATGTCAATCTCATCCACAGTGATGTCAATGTGATATTTCGAGAGGTCAACCACAACTGCCGCCGGCTGCTGACCGGCGACGCCGACGACTTCTCCCGCTTTTACATTCAGGGCCGAGATGACGCCGTCAATCGGCGATTTGAGCATGGCCTGGTCGAGCCGGCGCTGTGCCTGCTTCACCTGAATCTCGGCCAGCTTGACCTGATTTCGGGCATTGGCAACTTGCACTTCTGCATTTTTGACCTGCAGGCGGGCCTGTTGGAGCTGGGCTTCGGCTTGCTCGAGGTCGAACTGACGCGCCGGGTTGAGCACTTTATCCAGGTTGGCCCGTGCGCTCTGCACTTGTTGTTCGGCGGCCTTGATCTGGGCCGCGTCCGCGCCCTTCAAGGCTCGGTCGTATTGCGCCTTGGCCGAGTTGTAGTTGTTCGTCGCCTGCTCTAGTTGCAGCGCAGCGGGGCTCCCGCCGATGCCGGCGGGATTGCGCGCATAGGCGGCGTCGTAAGCGCTTTGGGCCTGGCGCAGCGCGGCTTCAGCGTTGCGCAACGCAGCCTCGGCCGCAGCCACATCTTCCGGGGTCGGGCCGGCCTTGAGCTTGTCCAGATTGGCCTGCGCAGCAGCCAATGCAGCGCGCGCGGCGTTCACTTCGCTGGGGCGTGCCCCCGACACAGTGCGGCTGTAACTGGCTGTGGCGATGATCTCTTGTATCTTGGCGTTCTCCACGGCCGTCTCGGCCTGAATCAACGCGTTCTTCGCCTGCTCGAGGGAAGCCTGCGCCTGAGCCATGGCCAGCTCCAGATCGGTGGTGTCCAGCTTAGCGATCACGTCGCCTTCTTTCACAGCATCGCCCTGGTCAAAGAACACCTCGGCCACGATCCCGGCCTGCTGAAAGGTCAACCTGACCTCAGCTTCGGGTTCGATGTTGCCGGTCGCGCTGACAGTAGCAGTCAGCGTGCCGTTTTCAAGCGTGGCGACGCGCTGAGCGGCAGTTTCGGCGGGCGCACCCGGCCGGGCACATGCCCCCAACGACAACGCACCGATTACGGCTGCGACGACGTAAAGCGATTTGCGAGGTTTACGATCCGCCCGTGCGTTCATGTGTACTCCCTTTCATTCGACCTGCAAACAAAAATGGACGTTCTCGTCGAACATCCGGCTTATCAGAGCGATTCTATCGGCAGGGGATTAACGTTCGATAAGTGAGCCGGTAGATCTGCCGAAGCGCGAGGACTCTTGTGCAATAATCGTAGGACGACATGGCTAGGAGAACGACGGGTAAGCCGACGGGCAAAACGAGCGCAGTAGTGCAGGACTTTCTGAGCGAGGTATACCTGGAGGCGAGCGAAGCAGGCCGAGTATCGCTGCGTGCGCTGGCTGCTCGGCTGGGGGTTACACCGCCGGCCGTTTCGCGCATGGCGCAGCGCCTGGTGCGCCAGGGGCTGGTTCGGCGCGAGGGCGCATGTGGCCTGGTGCTGAGCGACGCCGGCGAACGCATCGCCTTGAAAGCCATCCGCAAGCGTCGCATCTTCGAAGTGTATCTGGTGCAGAAACTAGGCTACACCTGGGACGAGGTCTATCCGGTCGCCGCCTCGGCCAGCAACTACCTCGACGACGAACTGGTTGAGCGAATGTATGTGCAGCTTGACCGGCCAGCGCGCTGTCCACACGGAGACCCCATCCCCGCGCGAGATGGTCGCATTCAACCGATTGCAGACACGCGTCTCTCCGAACTGGCCAACGGTGCACAAGGCGTCGTCAGCCGCGTCGCCTCGCACGACAGCAACATGCTGCGCTATCTGTCCTCGCTTAACATCAAGCCCGGCATGCCGATTCAACTGATGTCGCGCGCCCCCTTCTCCGGCCCTCTGCGCGTGCGCGTCGCCAACGGCAACTTCCAAGACGAGCACGTGATCGGCGCGGAACTGGCCTCTAAGGTGTGGGTCGAAATCGGGCATCCGGCATGAACGGCCCGCGGAGTTGCCGAAGCGCAGATTTGTTTCCGCGGGCTCTCCTTGAAGCCAGCCATCCAGGTCGCGGAATGACGTGCTGTTTTTGCGCAAGGTTGAGCAGTCATCCGCCGTTCATCAGTGCTTTGAGGTGGCGGTAGCCGATCACCTGCAGGCCGTTGTGGCGGATGTACGCGCGCACCCGCTCATCCATGAAGGTTTCGTAGTCGCCGATCCGGCTGGGCAAATCCGGGCCAATGGCGCGCGCTTCTGCCGTATCCAGCGAGGGGTGAATGATGAAGTGCGTGATGCCGGGCTGAAGCGAGTCCAGCGCTGCAAATACCTGCTCCAGACGACGCTCCGGCTTGCTAAGCGGCATGCCGACGATGTGATCCACCAACGGCAATCCCTCTCCCTCGAGCGTGCGCAGCGCCCGGGTGGCCCATTCGAGCGCCTCGCCTTCGAATCCCTGCTTACGCAGACCGGCTTCGTCCAGCCGCGGGATCATGACCGGGATTTTGAACTGGCTGGCCACGGCCACATAGGCAGGCAGATGCTTGGGGTGAAAGGCCGATCCCATGTGCGTATCGGCATGCGTCGGGACGATGCCGGCCGCGATGGCTCGCGTGACCTGAGCGAAAAGTTCCCGGCAGACGGCTTCCGGGTCGCTCGACTGCTGCACGGCGGGCGTCGTGCGCGGGAAGTAGCCCTCCTCGTCCAGCAAGCCCGATCCGGCGTCGCGCGTCGAGATCGGCCCCCAGCGCATCGCATCCCACTCGCTGGTCAGGGTCAGGTGCACGCCCACGTCTACGTCGGGATTCGCGCGGCAGTAGGCGGCCACCTTGGGGAACCATGGGCAAGGCACCATCACGGCGCCGGACGAGATGATGCCCACCTGCCACAAATCGCTGAAAGCGACGCAACTGGCGTGCGACAGGCCGATGTCATCGGCATGAATGATGACGACACGATCGCGATCGGAGAAACCGAGCTTCTTGAGTACGGGATTGGGGTTCATGGGGCTTTTGGCGCTCGCAGGTGGTTATAGCTATCCGCAGCAAATAGTCAACATCTGGTAGGATGTTCGCGTGCAACGCGCGTGGCTCATCGTCCTATCGCTCATCGCCGCGTTGGCGCTTGCGGCCTGGAGGCCGGCTGCCCCGCCCGAACCGCCGCCGGGCGTCTCCGCCCGGGCATGGGGCGCCACTGCTGCTCAGGGTGCCGTCGCCGACGTGATCGTCACGGCGCGCAGCTACCCGGATCTGTCTCCGGCCCGCGCGCTGCGCACGAAGGAGGCCAAAACCCGCTTCGTCGTCGAAACATTGTTGGCGCATGCGTCCGCCTCTCAGGCCCGGCTGCGCGCCGACCTGGCCGCCCGCGGCCTGAGTTTCTTCCCGCTGTGGATCACCAATCAAATCGTCGTTCGGGCTGTGGATCGCCCGACACTGCGCTGGCTGGGCACGCGGGATGACGTGATTCACGTTGACCTGGACGAGCGCACGAGAGGGATCGAGAGCCCGCAGGCAGTGGACTGGACCACTCCCCACTCCCCAGGCCCAATCGAATGGGGCGTTCAGCGTGTGAATGCGCCGCAGGTGTGGGCGATGGGTTATACCGGCCAGGGCATCGTCATCGCCAACTTGGATACCGGCGTGCGCTGGGATCACGACGCCCTGAAGCCACGCTACCGCGGGTGGAACGGCGTCACGGTCACCCACGACTACAACTGGTTCGACGCCGCGCCAGAATCGGGCCCGCCCTCATCCGTGCCTCAAGACGTGAACGGCCATGGCACGCACACCACCGGCACTGCCGTCGGCGACGATGGCGCAGGCAACCAGATCGGCGTGGCACCCGGAGCCCAGTGGATCGCCTGCCGCAACATGGCCGGCGCTTCGGGCGTTGGTAGCGTGGCGCGTTACGTGGCCTGTTTCCAGTTTGCGCTCGCGCCGACCGACGTGAACGGCAACGCACCCAACCCTGCCCTCAGCGCCGACATCACCAGCAACTCGTGGGCCTGCGACCCGGGCTACGGCGAGCAGGGCTGCGAGGTGCCGACCGCCCTCATCACCGCTACCCAGGCCCTGCGCGACGCCGGCATCATGGTCGTTGCCTCGGCGGGAAACAGCGGCAATGCCTGCCGCAGCGTGAACTTCGCGCCGGCCACCCTCGACCAGGCCTTCACCGTTGGGGCGATCCAGAGCAGCAATGCCATTGCCAATTTCAGCAGCCGTGGACCTTCGTCGCTCACCGGACGGATCAAGCCAGATGTCGTCGCGCCAGGCGTCGGCGTGCGCTCGGCGCGACCGTGGTCGCCCGGCAGCTACGGCTTCGCCAGCGGCACCAGCATGGCCGCGCCGCACGTGGCAGGGGTGGTGGCGCTGTTGTGGTCAGCTGCGCCGGACCTGCACGGCAACGTCCCAGCCACCGAAGCGCTCTTGCGCCAGACCGCCCACACGTTGGTGAGCGATGAATCCTGCGGCGGCATACCCGGGTCAGCCTGGCCGAACAACACTTACGGTTACGGGTTGGTGGATGCCCTCGCCGCGGTAAACGCGGCGGCCGGCAGGCCTGTTGTTTCGGCGCCAGCAAGCGCGCGGGTCAACGAGCCGTTTACGATCACCATCGGTGTGACCAATGCCACATCGTTGACGCGCACCAGCGTGGTCCTTTCGAGCAGCCTGCCGGCGTCAACGACGCTGATCTCTTCATCGCCACCCGGTGTGTTGGCAGGAGAAACGATTCGCTGGGAGTTGGGCGATTTGGCGCCATCGGCCGCGCTGGCCGTCTCGTTCGTCATTAGCGCATCCCGTCCCGGAGCGATCGTCAATCAGGGACACGCCTGGTTCGCGGGTTTGACGTCACCAATCGAGGGCGACGCAGTCACGACTGTCATATATGACTACCGGCTGATATTCCCATTCATCATCCATGATGACTCATAGCGCAGCACAATCAGCTACCCTCGCTCAGATGCCAGCCGAAATGGGTTGAAGTCGGTACGCGCGTCGTAAGCATCCACACCCTCGCTGCGCTTGAGCCAACCGACGACGGCGTAAGTCATCGGCGTGAACAGCACTTCCACGCCGACCTTGAAGGCATAGTTGGACGCAGCGATGTCCCACAGCACCCCCGTGCCCATCGTGCCGGCGAAAGCGATCAGCACGAACAGGAAGGTGTCCACCGCCTGACCGACGATCGTCGAGCCGATCGTGCGGGTCCACAGCCATCGCCCCTGAGTAATCACCTTCATCCGAGCCAGCACGAAGGCATTGGAGAACGAACCGGCCCAATAAGCGATTAGCGAAGCGAGCACGATGCGCGGCGTGCTGCCGAGCACGGCCTGGTAAGCGTCCATGCCAACGCGGCTCGACCATTCGGCTTCGCCCGGCAGCAAGCCGACGATCCAGATCGTCAGGCTGAACAAGGCCGCAGCGACGAAGCCGATCCAGATCACGCGGCGCGAGACCGCGTAGCCGTACACCTCGGTCAAGACGTCGCCGAAGAGGTAGCTGAGCGGGAAGAGCAGCGTGCCGCCGTCGAAGGTGAACGGGCCAAGCGTGACGATCTTGGCCGATGAGGCCAGGTTGCTGATGATCAAAATGGCCACGAACAGGCCGAGGACGACATCGAGGTATCGGTATGAGCGCATCGTTAATCGCGGATTCAGTCATGCGGGCAATCGTTGGCGCGTGCGAGCAACGCCGGGTATTGACAAAAGAAAAGAGTCTTCTGGCAATGACCTACTCTTGCACGCAGTCGCCCGCGTACTACCATCGGCGCTGACGAGCTTAACTACCGGGTTCGGGATGGGACCGGGTGTGACCTCGTCGCTCAAATCACCAAAAGACTCTTTATCAAAGCGACACTCTAAAAACTGAATAGGACGTGACGACAAGCGGGATGTAGCCCACAGGCGAGATGTTCAATTTCTCTGCATCATGTGAGATAAGCCAAACGGTCATTAGTATGAGTTGGCTAAACGTCTTGCAACGCTTACACCTCTCACCTATTGAGCGAGTCGTCTTCTCGCGACCTTCAGGGGGATCTCATCTTGAGGCGGGTTTCCCACTTAGATGCTTTCAGCGGTTATCCCTGCCGCACATGGCTACCCAGCGGTGCTCCTGGCGGAACAACTGGCACACCAGCGGTGCGTCCATCCCGGTCCTCTCGTACTAAGGACAGCTCCTCTCAAATTTCCTGCGCCC